>JBGOTQ010000035.1:0-30312 GCA_041476565.1 Terriglobia bacterium
CCCAAAAATCCCCGCATACAACGTCGTCGGCGTCTGCGGATCGATCGCCAGGGCGAAGACTTGTCTGGCGGCGATTAAGCCGTTGTTGACGCTGCTCCAGCTTGTCCCGCCATTGACGCTCTTGTAAACACCATTGACCCAAGTTCCTGCATAAATGGTGGAAGGTGTTTGCGAGTCGATGGCCAAGGTACAAATATAATTGCCGGCCAGGCCGTTGCTGATGGCGATCCAGCTCTCCCCGCCATTGGTGCTCTTGAATACCCCTGTAACACCCCCTGCATACAGCGTCGTGGAAGTCTGCGGGTCGATGACCAGGCCTTGTACATCATGGCCGGTCAAGCCGTTGTTGACACTGCTCCAGCTTGTCCCGCCATTGACGCTCTTGAAGATGCCGTCTCCCGTGGCATAAATCGTGGACGGCGTCTGCGGGTCAATCGTCAAAGCGGTGATCCCTCCCCCTTCCGGCCCGAGGCTGACCCATTGCGCCATGGAGGTATCTGTTGCTCCATTCCAAACCATAAACCCACCGAGTAGGGCTAACTCTCGAAATCCTTTCATTGCAGCACCTCATTTTCTTCGCCGATGGCGAAAAGTATGAAATTCTCCTTTAGGAAAGGGGGAGAAGACCCGTCATCCGTCAGCTGACGGAGACGGGCCAGTGGGTTGTCCCTAAAGGATATTCCCCACTTCCATGGTCCGCCTCCGCGGGGTGGCACAGACATCGTCTTCACAGATGTCTGCGTTCAGTTTCCCCATGAGTTCATTTGAGCATGCATCGGCTCTGAACAACCTTTAAGGCATACTGGAGATAAACGCTCCGTCCCCACTTCGCTCGCCGGGCTGGGCTCCGTCGTTGACCACCGCATAGGCGATGAAAGGATTGTTCCCACCCTTCCTGACCACATGCGCGTAGCCTTGCTGCAAGTGGGGCGCATATTCCGCCAGGATCCTGTTGAATTGCTTCCAGCCTCCGGCGGCCAAGTTCACCCCGCTGATGGTATTTGCCAGCCTGCCCGTCTCCCCGTCATACAGTTCTATGCTGAAGCTCACCTGGCTGGAATCAACCTCGCCCGTATTCACCAGCGCCAGGTTGCTTCGGTTTTCTCCGTTCTGCTGCAACCCATACAGCCAGGCTTCATTCTGCGATGTCGTGCCTTCCGGCAGGGCGGTGTAGAAGAGGCCGTACTCTCCCCCTCCCCCCGCTGCTGAAGTCCTGGCAGCCACTGAAATCCCACTCAGATCTCCATCTTCCACCGAGATAAACATTGCCCCCGCATAGGTCGGCCCCTTGGGGCCAATCCCGGTAACCTGTCGGTCCCTCAGCCACTGGACCGATCCTAGCTGGATCAACTGCTGCCCAGCCTCGAGCTCAATCGTGAAGCTGGCTGCATGATTCGCCGCCTGGATGGCATCGGCCACGTACCGGCAGTTCAAGGTCTTTTTGGCCGAAGACCAGTTGCTGAGGACCAGCTCCGTGCTGAACAGCTCCGTCTCCACTGACACCGGCAACGTCATCCGGGTCTTGCCGGCCAGGGCGCTCTCCGGGATGGGCGGGATGAACGATCCGTCTGAGTTGGCCTGATCGTTGATGACCCCATAGGCATAGTAAGGCACCGCCCCATTGATTCGTTCCACCCGCACATAGCCGTTGGAGAGTTCCAGGCCGTTCGAAGTCAGAATCCCATTGATCTGTGCCCATTCCCCAGGAGCCAGAACCTGGTCGGGAAGAGCGCGAGGAGTCGAGTCGTTCCCTTCGCCTGAAAGGACCGTCAGCCTCAAGGTGATATTGCCGTCCGAAGAGGACCCCACATTCTGGATGGCCACATTGGAGCGGTCGGCCTGGTTTTGCCGCAGACCACAGATGTAAGACGGGCCCGTCAGGGCCATGGAGACGGGTATCCCGGCATAAGCAAGACCAGCCCTCCCTTCCGGAACCACTGTAGTCGTCCGAACGGTCACGCTGCCATCGGCGGGAGATGTCAAGCCGGAGAAGCTGACCCTCAGCGTCCCACCCTGATTCCCGGAAGGAGGAATGGGAATTCCCAACGAACTCAGGTAGCTGATGGCATCCGTTACAATCTTCTGCTGGCCGGGCCCGAGGTTGTCCGTGGCAGTTCCGCTGCCACTGCCAATGGATGAAGTGTAAGTGTACTCAACTGTCGTGTTTCCTACGCCTCGATTCGTCAGGGTCATTTCCGAAGTGAAGAAAGACCCATTTAACCCGACCGCTGAAAGGACAATGGGAACAAGAACATCCACATCCGGGACGGCGCCGGCCACATAAGTGAAACCATGCTCAAGCACCGCAAACTCTCCACCTGGATTGGTGACCATCACGTCATAGACGCCCGGCGCTGAGGCAATCCCCGTGGTGACCGTCATCTGGCTGCTAGTCACGGTGCTGACACTGGCTGGGCCTCCAAGGGTGACAGTAGCTCCTGACTGGAAACCACCCCCCGAGATAGTGACCGCTGTTCCACCGGTCGTTGGACCTGAGCCGGGGGTAATAGCGCTGATGAAGAAGGAGGAATTTGTCCCGGCTTGGATTACCGTGAAGACCTGGTCGGCGATAGTGATGGTGCCCGTCCGCGAACCCGGGCTCGGGTTCGGGGAGACTGAGTAAGTGACAACCCCATTGCCGCTGCCGCTGCTTCCCGAAGTGACAATGATCCACGGCTCACTGCTGGTGGCCATCCAGAGGCATCCACTAGTGGGGGTCACGTTCACCAGGTCGTCGGCGATTCCGTTGCTCGAATAGCTTTTGCTAGTTGGAGAGATCGAATAGTTGCAGCTTGTTCCTGAATAGACGAACACGCCACCATAAAAGGTCCCGGCATAAATCCTGGAAGGATCAATTGGGTCAACGGCTAAAGCCCGAACGTATAGATTCGTCAAGCCGCTGTTGATGGCCATCCAGCTCCCTCCCCCATCGCTGCTCTTAAACACACCACCAAAAGTGCCCGCATAAATCGTGCTTGGCGTTTGGGGATCAATGGCCAAAGCATATACGTCTGAATTTGTCAGTCCTGTGTTAACGGCTGACCAGCTCCTCCCTCCATCGCTGCTCTTAAGCAAATGGTCTTGGGCTCCGACGTAAATCGTGGCTGGCGTCTGCGGATCAATGGTCACGGCCCGTACGTCTAAATACGTCACCCCGGTGGTAACCCCCGACCAGCTTCCTCCCCCATTACTGCTCTTAAACAGACCGTTAAACACACTGCCGACCGGAGTTCCCGCATAAATGGTGGCCGGCGTTTGCGGATCAATGGCCAGGGCGCGAACATTTGAATTTGCCAGTCCCGTGTTAACGGCTGACCAGCTCCCTCCTCCGTTGCTGCTCTTAAACACACCACCGCCATTGGTCGCCGCATAAATGGTGGCCGGCGTTTGCGGATCAATGGCCAGGGCGAATACGGATGAATTTGCCAGTCCCGTGTTGACGGCTGACCAGCTCGCCCCCCCATTGCTGCTTTTGAACACACCACCGCCGAGGGTCCCCGCATAAATTATGGCCGGCGTTTGCGGATCAATGGCCAGGGCAAATACGTCTGAATTTGTCAGTCCCGTGTTGACGGCTGACCAGCTCCCTCCCCCATTGCTGCTCTTAAACACACCGCCGCCCCAAGTCCCCGCGTAAATCGTGGCCGGCGTTTGCGGATCAATGGCCAGAGCACGTACGATTGAACTTGTCAGTCCCGTGCTAACGGCTGACCAGCTCTCTCCCCCATTGCTGCTCTTAAACACACCACCGCCCAAAGTCCCCGCGTAAATCGTGGCCGGCGTTTGCGGATCAATGGCCAGAGCACGTACGGTTGAACTTACCAGTCCGGTGTTAACGGCTGACCAGCTCCCTCCCCCATTGCTGCTCTTAAACACGCCACCCCCCCCAGACGTTCCCGCATAAATCGTGGCCGGCGCTTGCGGATCGATGGCCAGGGCATATACGACCGAATTTGTCAGTCCGGTGTTAACGGCAGACCAACTCCATCCGCCATTGCTGCTCCTAAACACACCTCCTAAAGTGCTTGCATAAATCGTGGCCGGCGTTTGCGGATCAATGGCCAGAGCAGATACGGATTGGCTTGTCAATCTCGTGTTAACGACTGACCAGCTCCCTCCCCCATTGCTGCTCTTAAAAACACCGCCGCCACTAGTTCCCGCATAAATCGTGGCCGGCGTCTGTGGATCGATAGCCAGGGCAAATACAACCGATTCTGTCAGCCCGGTGTTAACGGCAGACCAGCTCTCTCCCCCATTGCTGCTCTTAAACACACCGCTGCCACTGGTTCCCGCATAAATTGTGGCCGGCGTCTGCGGATCGATGGCCAGGGCACGTGGGTCTTGACTTGACAATCCCGTGTTGACGGCAGACCAGCTCACCCCCCCGTTGCTACTCTTAAACACACCGACACCCTCAGCCCCCACATAGATTGTGCCCGGCGTTTGCGGGTCGATCGCAATCGCACTGATAATCCCTCCATGGGGCCCATTGCTGACCCATTGAGCTGCGGTCGCGTGTGCTCCGACCAGCCATGCTCCGAGCCAGCCCAACACCAGGACGCCCCTTAATACTCTCCAACCAAGCTGCTCCGTCAATCTGTTTTCGCTTTTCATGGCTCTCCTCCATTGATCCACCACGCTCACTGCTGCTCTTCTGTCTTGAATCTCATTTCCAATGCACAGTTATGGCGCGCTGGAAACAAAAGCCCCATCGCCCGTTCGATCGCCGGGCTGGCCACCATCGTTGATGACGGCATAGGCGATGAAGGGATTCCTGCCTGATTTTCGGATCACGTGCGCGTACCCTTGCGCGACATCAGGAGCGTATTGAGACAGAATGGCTCCAATCTGCAGCCAACGCTTGGCGTTAAGCGTTACGCCCTCCACCGTGTTGACTTTCCTGCCAGTACTCCCATCAAAAAGCTCAATGTCAAATGCGTTGGGCTGATCATCGAAGACCACCCCCGTGTTCACCAGGGCAAGGTTTGACCGGCTCTCGCCGTTCTGTTGCAGTCCATACAGCCAGGCGCTGGTGATGGTCTTGGAAGACGTCGGCCCAGCCACATAAAACAGACCATAGCGGCCTCCGCCTCCTGGCGCTGAAGTTCGCGCACCGAGAAAGAGGCCCCTGGCTCCGCCTTCCAACCTGACATAAAGCGGACCTGCAAAGGTGGGACCCATTGGACCAATTTCAGCTACCCCTTGATCCCTTAGATATTGGATGAAATTGGGGATGATCAATTGCTCACCTGCGTTGAGAGTGAGATTGAAACTGGCAGTTGCATCAGCGGTCTGAATCGCATCACAGACAAATTCGAACGCGAGGACTTTTGGGGCACTTGAGAAGTTAGTCAGTACTAATTCGCTGCTGAATGAGCTGGTTTCCACCACAACAGGAATAGCCAGACTATCTTGTCCAGCCAGCTCGGACTCCCTGAGAGGCGGAACAAACGAACCGTCCGAGTTCACTTGATCGTTGATCACCGCATAAGCAAAATAGGGAGCATTGCCTCTCACGCGTTCCACACGCACATAGCCACTGGTCAGTAACAACCCGTTGGATTGGAGTATCCCCGAGAATTGCCTGAAGCCTCCCGGCGAGAGAGTCTCCACCGGGAGCTCTTTGGAGAAGGGCGCTGCCGGGTCCCCCGAGAACACAGTCAATTTGAGAACGACATCTCCCTCAGCCGGCGTTCCAGCGTTCTGGATGGCTACGTTGGAACGGTCGGTGGCATTCTGGCGCAGGCCGCAAAGATAGGAGGTCCCGGTTAGAGCGCTCCAGGGTTGAATGCCCGTGTAGGCCAACCCCGCGCGCCCATTAGATACGGCCGTGGTGGTTCTGACCGTCACAGCGGCATCGGAGTAAGCAGAGAGACCGGAGAAATGGACCAAGAGAGTGCCACCGCGGCCACCCGAATCAGGAATGGGGACACCGATGGATTTCAAGTAGGCAATCGCGTCAGGAACAATCCGCTGCTGGCCGGCTGCCAGGGAGTCGACGCCATGTCCGCTGCCTCCTCCGAACGCGGCCGAGTAGTCAAACTCGACAGAAGCGTCTTTCGCTCCCCGATTGGTAAGCGTCAGTTCGGACGTAAAAAAGGAGTTGTTCATCCCGCCTGCGGATAGCACAATCGGGACAAACAAGGTAATGCTATCAGGCAGGGTGGCGCTTTCGGAAATCTTCGAGATAAAGGCGTCAGATCCACTATCGTGATATCGGTTGATGGTGCCGCCGAAGAAGGGCTGTGGCGCCCATGGAGTCGTGGGATAGTTCGGCGAGAAGGTGCCTCCTGTTACGTAGGCATTGCCTGAATCGTCCAATGCAATGCCTAAACCATAGTCCCCTTTGCTGCCTCCCAGAAAAGTCCAGTAAATCAACCCCGAGCCAGTGGGATTCACTTTGGCTACAAAAGCATCCCCATTCCCGCCTAGATGCGATTGCAGGGGGTCCGCCAACGGGAAGTTGATCGAAGCGGTACCGCCGGTCAGGTAGGTGTTTCCGGAAGGATCAGCGACCACACCATACCCCTGATCGTCGTTATCTCCCCCGAGATAGGTGGAATAAACGAATGCTGAGCCAGTCGGATTCAGCTTGGCCAGGAAAACGTCCCGGCGGCCGCCCAGGCTGGCCTGAATGGGGTTAGCGGTGGGGAAATTTGTTGAATCGGTGAATCCCACCACGTATGCGTTCCCAGTACTATCCACGGCAATATGATTGCCCAGGTCAAAACTACTGCCGCCGAGGTAGGTGGAGTAGACAATCGAGGAACCGGTAGCGTTAATCTTGGCCACAAAGGCGTCGTCGCGACCACCGCCAAAAGAGGCTTGGATAGCTCGCACCGTTGGAAAATCAAGTGAAAATGTAGTCCCTGTCACATAGGCGTTCCCGCCGCTGTCGATGGCCACGCTGGCGCCGCCTTCCTCCTGGCTCCCGCCTAAATAGGTGAAGTAAACGAGAGTAGAGCCGCTGGGATTCAGCTTCGCGACAAAACAATCCATGTCACCTCGAATTCTTGGTTGTACAACATTGGGAGTGGAAAGGCCTTCAGAACTGATACTTCCTGTCACGAATGCATTGCCCGTGGCATCTACAGCGATGGCAGTACTCATCTCAGTAGCCTGACCTCCGAGATAAGTGGAATAGACAAGCGCTAAGCCATTGGGGTTCAATTTCGTCACAAATGCGTCCGCACCTGCGGATCGATGAGCTTGCAGGGCTCCGGCTGTCGAGGGGAAATTGTCTGAAAGGGTATAGCCAGTCAGGTAGGCGTTGCCTGAACCATCCACAGCCACTGCGAAGCCATAATCATTGCCGTCACCCCCAAGGTAGGTTGAATAAACAAGTGCAGTGCCCTGGGGATTCAGCTTGGCCACGAAAACGTCGTTGAGAGTGCCGCTCAGTGCTGGCTGCAACGGGCTGTTAGTTGGGAAATCCAGAGAGTTGGTTGAACCCACCACATAGGCGCTGCCTGAGGAATCCACGGCGATGCTGTTTCCAATATCCGATTGGCTGCCGCCCAGAAAGGTCGAGTAGACCAGCACGGGGTCGATGACCAGTGGCTTGGTAGCGTCGTAATCTGCAACTTGAAAACCCACCTGGTCTCCAGTTTTGAGCACATACTCTCCCGCAAGGTTGTGTCTGGCCCCTTCCACTTCCTGGTAGACCACTGGTTTGTGCTGGTGGACCTCTCCGCTGGCCGTCTCGATCACAAGGTCGCCTGACTGATCAAGCTGGATCTGCTTTGCGCCTTTGAATGCGAAATGAATTCTCTTCAGGTCGGATCCTGGAGCTACTATCCAGTCATACTCCAGCTTCCCTTGGTTGCCGTAGTAAACCAGGTCAATCCCGGGGTAGACCCCTTTATATTTGACCTTGGAATAGGTGGGAATGTTGGACCGCCACTTCCTTGGATCATTTCCAATGAAGTAGTTGGTCCTTCCAGGCAATTCCTGCAATCCTTCGACTTGCGAATTCGGGTTGGCCCCAATTAGCTGCATCTGCAACCACGAGGACTTTCGACTGCTGTTTGCTGAGGATCGAGAATCGAGAATCGAAGATCGGAAACTGAGATGTGAATGCCGAATATTGAAAGGGAATATGTCAAAAATCAGCATCGACTCGCTGTCGCTCGACACTCGCCTTACATCATTCGGCAATGGGCCAGGGGCCACTGGAAATTGCAGAACCGCTTTGGTTGGCGTGAGGGACAAGTTGTAGCCTTTACCCCGGCTGAGGAACTTCACCTCTTCATCAGCTTGGCCTTGGTTGGCTTCAAAGCTCAGCGGCAGCTTTCCGTAGGTTTCACTAACCTGCGGAACCTGCTTGTGAGTTGTGTTAACGAGATTGTGCCGTATGAATGGTCTGGCGTTTAGTCTGGCAGGCTGGACAGCATTGAGCACTTGCGTGTGGTTTCTGTCTAGCGGGCCCACCCAATCCTTTGGCCCGTTCCAACCCGCCCAGAGGCCCAGAGTCAGGGCCACGGCTACAAGTTGCTTTGTGGAGAATGAGGGCTTTGACATGATCTGGACTCCTTTCGGATTCGATTGGGGACTATTGAGACTTGGGTTTTAACCTTACAGGGTGCTGCTGCCCCCCTTAGTCACCAAGTCCCGCCGCCACAGCAACGATGAGCAAGATACCCAGCACAGCACCCGCGGTAATGGCGACTATGGCGATTGGTGGGAGCCCTTTCCCGCGTACATAAGCCACATCCCGGTAAGCCACTGTAGTGGTCACCTGGGTCTTGGAATTCATGACAACAAAACCCTCTTCACCGATCTCGCTCACATTACCCTTCAGCTCCTTGCTTTGATTCTTTAGCCCGACTGTGATGCGGGCATAATCACCGGTTCCTATCTTTCGGACTTTTTGTTTGATCTTTTCGACTTGTTTGGCCTCTTTTTCGGCTTTCGTGGCGGCCGAAGCCACTTCACTTAAGAACGATGTGACGAGTAACGAAACCACGGTTAGAACAGAAATCAAATGTCTGAGCATAATTCCTCCTTGTTTCAAGAGATGATTTCGATTGAATACCTCCGATCTACCGTTCCTGTTTCCCTCTCGGAGTCTTGTCAAAGATCAGTGGCAAGAAAGTGGCCAAACGTAACCCGTTGCCAGCACGAGGTTCTCAACCAGTTGAGGATCCTCCTCCCAGCAGAGAAAGGCAGCAAGTGCAATGGAGAATTGCATGGGTCTGGGAAGAAACTGCGGCGGCGAGCAGCTTTACTCATTTGATAAAAATAGTGAGTTCTTTCCTGTCCAAGCTCTTGCCTAGAAAACAGCCTCCGATACCTCCTGCTGCCGGCAGCAGCACCAGGGCCGCCTTTCCCTTGTTGGTCTCGAAATCACCCTGTAAGAAGGATCTGAAGTTTCTTCATGGACATGCCTTGCCTCCAAACTCCGGGTTCAGGATCAGTCTTTCCCTGGGTGACATGTCGTGGATGTAGCAACGACTTATATTCATCCGTCCAATGCCTGAGTAGTTTCACTCACGGTAGACTGGCCAACTGGCGTGAATTTCAGGGACACAGGAATGAACAGATCGCCTCAGACCTGGACCGATATAGAGTCACCAGTTCACCGACCAGCAAAAGGACGGATACTGCAAGAACTGCCAAGATCTCTATGTATTTCATGTTTGTTCCACCTCCTTGAAGGTGGTCTTGTTTTCCTTGTTATTACACGTTGCCAGCCATACTCGCTCCGCATTGAAGGGATTCACCGCGGGTTCTGCGGTTAACAGAGCCCTTGACGGCCCTCCTCCGGGCGGAGACACGATAAAGATACTCTCCTACTTCACTGAAAAGACAAGAAGCCTACTGAAGACGCACGCGTGTGCTTGCTGTGCCTATCCCCTGAGCCTTCAGACACCGTGTCCATTGATTACAAATTCGAAAGAAAATGCGAGAGGGCCGTGCGGGCCCTCCCACGCTTCACTAGTTGGCGCCTATGAGGTAAAGCTGGTGCATCTTCTCTTTGACGTCGTTCATGGTGCCGGTGACAATGAACGAGTTGTAGGTACTCTCTCCGGCCGGTAGCGACACTCCACGGGTGAGAGAGAGAAACATGAAGCTATCATTCTTTTCTGAGGAGTCCTCACCCGAACAGAGGTAATTCCCAAACTCAACAAAGTCGGGAGAATCTACGTGCGATCTGCTGTCAGTATAGACGCCGAATGCGTAATTACCTGAGGCGTCGGAGGCGATTCCGCCGCCGTCCTTGATGACCGCATAGGCAATGAAAGAGTTGTTACCTCCCGTCCGCGTGATCCTGGCGTAACCTTCCGTCACCTCCGGGGCCGAGGTCCTGGCCGCCACTGAAATCCCGCTCAAGTCCCTTGTCCCTGGCGAATTGCTAATTCGAAACACAACCCGAGGCAAATCCAGGTTCTGTTACGATGTCGCTTTTTGACCTTGTAGAGGCGGCGCGCTTGGCTGATCTGATCCTTTCATTGCCACCCGCTGCTCTCCGCCCGTGTGACTCGCCTCCCATGGACAACAAGGTCACCGGCAGGATCGGTCAACATGTCAATTCGCCATAGCCCCCCCCTCTCAGCTGGACACAATTGCTGTGATGCAACAGATCATCCATCAGTGTTCCCTTGGGTTGTCGAGGAGCCACCCTATTCTTAGGAAGGCCCCCTTCCCATCTTATCGCCGGTAAATTTCCTGCCACCCGCCTGTCGGAACGGCGACTCCAATTAAAGTACCCCCCAACAGCCCGAGGGCGGACCCTACTTCCTTTCCCGCATTTGGGAAAAGATGGGGTTTGGCGTCCGCGACGGCGCCGACTCCTAATCCCACCGCAGTGCCGGCAGCCAAACCGATCAATGTATTCCGCCCGCGATGTCCCGGCTGTTTTGCGGATATGCGCAGAATGTCCTTTCGGCTGATGTGCCGGGCGCCATTTTCTTGCCCTATCGAAATCTCCTCATCCGTGAAGGATTGATAGGGGCCTTGATAAGACTTGGCATCGGTGAGCACAACCTTGATTAGGGTTCCGGGTTTCACCCGCTTCAAGTTTTCCCAAGAGGCCAAATCAGGCTTATCAGCTCCAACCAGGCTGCTCATCGTTGCCCAGGTGAGAACTAAGGGGATGATGGATGCGGCTTGTCGAAAAACTCGAAAATTGCTCATAGTCCCACTCCTTTCGTAACTTGTATGTTCATCCAAGATGTCCGAACCGCATCGGCATCGATATGGCAATCCGGTTCCTGTATCTCAACACGCTCCACTGTCCAGAGATCTTTCGCTAAGTACACGTGATTAACCGTCGTGTTGGTCGTAGTTGCTATCAGGGAAGAAAGTAGAGGATTCCCCAGTCCTGCTCATTAAAGATACTCCAGTTTAGACTGTTGCCATCCCAAGCGAGGTAACTGTTGCTGTGCGCTGGGCAAAAAGGTAGCAGGTAGCCGTCACCTCCATTGTCGTCGTCTCCCACACCTACATTGAAGCCGATCGAATCTCCCGGCCTGGGCCTGCGAAAACCAGGATGCCCACCCGTCCACCAACTCGTATCGTTCGTGCTAATTGAATCCAGGGGGATCCGAAACTCAACCACGTAACCGCGAGGAGTCAGACCTACTCTCGATTCCCACACGATATTTGGGTTGTCAGGCACGGTCATCCTGTCGTCGCCAACCGAGGTGATCAACTGGAATCCCTCCTTGTTCTGCATCGCATAAGGGTTCCCGTTGGTGTCAACACAGTTGGTGTTGCCCGGCGGGCAAAACACATTGTTAGAGAAATCTCCCGGTTGTTTGTCTCCGTCAATAAACACTTCCACGTCGTCATCCAACCACGGCCGACACTCCGACCCCGGCTCACACGAATCGTGTATGAGGATGTCGTCCACAACCTCGACGGCGACATATAGATTGTTGCTGTCATACAACGTGCGGATGGTGAAGCTCAAGTCGCGTGGGTTGTCGGGAGGCAGCAGGCATGGGTACCACTCCGTTGGAGTGGGGACGACCCCCGGCGCGCTACCGGGGTGGGTTGCTGTCACATATACAGGAATCGCTTCACGCCACTCCGCCGGGCCGAGGAATCCATCAATCCTGACAGGAGTGTGCGTGAATCGCGCAACTATTACCTGTTTCCCGGCAATCGACGTCTGTTGATCGGCCATAACGCTTGAAACAAGACCCAGAAACAGCAGGACGAGTGAAAACGTGATACTGAATACTTTACGCATAATCCGCCTCCAATGATTAAGAGATCCAGTAGCGCAGACTTGTTGTTGAAGTCTGCGGCTTTCCTTCTCCAAAGGCCCACACCGCAGAGTTACAAAACAACTCTGCGTTACCTTTCATTCGGACCAAGTGTTTGCGGAGCGCAGGTAGCGACGGTTGGTGCTCTTCCAACCGTCGGCTCTTCCCGCTTCACGAACCCGCGGCTGACTCAACCCGCGAGCCAAGCGTGGCCACCGGCATTTTGACATTGAGCTAGCCTCCGCTATTTTGCGGGCAGTGGATAGGCATTGATCATTACGTTGTCGAAAAAGGATTCGACCTGCGCGAATGTTTTGGCGCTGGTGCAATTCAAACTGCTACACCCGGCGCTGAGGCCCTTTCCGGGAGACGCAGGCGGCGTTGCATCAGAAAAGGAGTAGGGTGCCACTACCTCCTTGCCCGGACCAGGCTCGTCCTTGACCTTCACAACGGCAATGAACTGGTGGTTTGCCTTGTCCCATGCAAAGGTTGCGGTTAGAGGAGTTCCTACCGGGTAAGAACCGACATCAGTCCAGCCGCCTTGGGGGTGGCTGTTCCAGTTCCCTACATGTATGGTCTTTGGGTCCGTGGTATCGACCCAAAGGATCAACAAGGCAGTGACGTCGTCTGCAGGGTCGCCAGTCCCCGTGTTGAAGAAATTCCCGCCGATTCTTACCTGCGTATATGTATTGTCGGTGTTGTTGGTGGAACATCCAACGCCGTTGAAGCTACGCAACACAACGTCAGCGGTGATGCTGTTAACCGCCTCCGGACTGACGAGATCCAAATTTAACAAGCTCCCCTGCGTACCAGAATCCGAATCGGTCGCCCCGAATTCCCGGAGCGCCAGTCGTAAGTGCCCGTTCTGAATTTCGCGGACGCATTCCAGCGCGCCCGAACAATAGGGACCGGTGGCCAGCCACTTCGCGGGATCGAGCCACTTCTGGTTGAACGTGTCGTAGTAAACCGCCTTGCCGTGTTGGGCATTTTCCTTACCCGTCGTCTGCTGTGCCCACGCCGCAGATACCAAAGATGTGAATAGAACCAATTCGAGAACAATGATGCGTTTCATGAGACACCTCCTTTTGAGTTGTTGGTTTCCATAGAATGAATCACTAGCAAGATCTGCCTTCGTTACAATCAATTGACATCACCTCCTTTGATCCGTGTTCATCTGTGTCCCCTTCTTCTCTGTGTCTCCGCGCCTCAGCGGTTTGTATTTGGCTGAAGCCACCCTTCGCCTCAGGATAATCTCAAGCGACTTGTCACTTTGCTGCAGTTCAATTCCAAGATGGCCTCCCGCGTACCTTTGTGAATGTCAATCATTTCCAGCGTGATAAGCGACTAAATAGATAATGAGAAGAACACCGACCACGACTCCAGCGACAATGGCAACCGTGGCAGCAAGGGGGAGACCTTTTCCGTGTACGTACGCAACATTCCGGTAGGCGACCGTCGTAGTTTCCTTGGTCTTGAGATTGGTCACGACGAAACTGTCCTCATCGATTTTGCTCACATAACCTTTTAACTCTTTGATCTTGCTCGGGTCTTTGCTGTCTTCCAACCCGACGGTCACGCGAGACTGTTCCCCGATGCCTACTTTTCCGACTTTTGCTTTGATCTTGTCTGCTCTTCTGGCTTCTTTCTCTGCTTTGGTGGCGGCCGCAATTACCTCAGAAGAGGTCGTAGTGAATAGAAACGAGACAGCCGTCAGAACAACCACCAAATTTCTCAACATAACTCCTCCCTTCTGTCTGATGATGAAATGACGGTGGCTTGGTTATAGAGGACCCACTACACTGCCCCTCTTGGCAGGAAGGTTGCCAAATAATACCCTGTTGCAGATAGAGAACTTATAATTGGAGGCCTTTCTTCCTTCCGTACAAGAAAGGCACCACATGCAAGGAAGGATTGCAGCGAAAAGCTGCCTTGCAGGGGAGAGGCCGGATTGAGGAAGGGTAGCAACCATGGCAAGCGCTCCTACCATGGAATAAAGGAAAAGACGCAAGAAGTTACAGGGTGGAGAAACTCGCGTTGTCGTCAGCGCTGCAGATCGCCCGTGATCACAGATTCCGCCTCGGCCAGCAGCCTTCGCAATTCCGGATCGGAAATCTGTCGCGGTCCGCGCAGCATGCCCCGTATCTGTTCCAGGGGACCTCGAGCTTCCGTGGCATGGCCCAACCGGGAGTGCGCCATCGCCAGGAAAGCAGTGTTGACCTCCGTCGGACAATCGCGGGTTTCCTGGCAGCGCGTCAGTGTGTCAATCGCTTCCGTGAATCCACCGGTCCGGTACTGCGCGCCACCCAGCGCATTCAACACCTCTCCGCTGGAGGGTTCCACAGCACCCAGCCGTCGCGCCAGGTCAAGCGCTTCCCGGTAGGCCTGCTCGCCGGCGCCCGCCGATTTCACCGTATTCCAAACGGTCGGGATGACAATGGGCTCTCCATAGGCTTCCAGCACTTGAAGAGCAGCTTTCCGCACCGGAGGATCCAGGGATGGCTCGTTGCGAACTAGCCTCGCGAGATCGGAACTGGAGCGGACATCGGGCCGCGGCGGTTCTAGAAGCGATAGATCGAACCGGAATCCCTCCGCCCAGTGATGGGATCTGGTGTCCCACACCCGCACCGTTCCACCTGCCGTGGCCGACAGGATGCGGCTGCCGTCCGGTGTGAACCCGGCCCAGCGCACCCCGCCCTCGTCGCGAAGCGTGATTAGAGTTTGGGACGAGACCGCGTCCCGAACACGTATCAGATCGTCATGCGAAACCGATAGGTAGCGCGTGCCGTCGGGACTGAACCCCATGACCTGCTCCAAATGTGCATATTCACCGACGCCTGCCAGGAGCTGGCCGGAGCGCGAGTCCCAGACGCCGATCGTGTCCTGGCCGGCGAAACCGCAGGCGATACGCCTGCCGTCCGGGCTGAATGCCGGATCGCCTACCCAATCACCGCGCAGGGCAGGAGCCATCTCGAGCACCGCCGTCACATTCCACTTGGCCGTACTCCACACCTTAAACGTTTGTCGGCTGCAGGCAGTCAAAAGGTGACTGCCGTCCGGGCTGAAGAGCACTCGCCACACTGGCTCCTGCAAGTCCAGCCTGCGGATGACCTTGCCGCTGGGCTCATCCCAGATTAGAACGGTCTGGTCCTCCGAAGACCCCGAAGCCACGAGCTTGCCATCGGGACTGAATGCGGCCGTCGTGACCAGCCCGTGGTGGCCGGGCAGGGTGCGAACCGCCACCCCGTCCCAGATCTTCACATCGGAATAGCTGCCCCACGCGGCGCGTGATCCATCGCGGCTGAACGTCGCCCGAGAACCCCCGGGAACGGCAGGCGGTCGCCTGGCGACGACCTGTCCTGTGGTACCGTCCCAAATCTCCAATTCCTCCTGTCTTAGAACCAGAATGCGGCTTCCATCGGCACTGAACGCCATCGATTCGATGACCCCGGCATCCTCCTTCAAGATGGTGCCACCCCAGGTGGCGGTGTCCCAGACACGCACCTCCCCGAAGTCGGACCCGGCAAGAAAACGCGAGCCGTCCGGCGTGAACGCGACCGCCCTGACGCCACCGAGGAAGCATGCCGGCAGCGTCGTGATGGTCTTTCCAGAAGCGGTTGCCAGCACGCGGACCGAGCCATCCGCGGAGCCACAAACCACGTGCGCTCCGTCCGGGCTGAACGACAGACAACTGACTTCCCGACTGCCCAGCCTGACGGCGGCCGCTGGTTCGGTGCGCTGGAGGTCCCACCACAGCATCGTGCCATCCGGCGAGCCTGATACGACCCACTGGCTGTCGGGTGAAAACGAGACGCACGTCACTTCGCCAGAGTGGCCTCTCAGATTCGCCGCCGGCCGCAACCCCTCCGTTCTCCACAGGTGAAGCGAGCCATTGGTGCTGCCGGAAACCACGCGGACGCCATTGGAACTGAAGCCAACAACGGTGACAGGGGCGTCATGAGCCTGCACTCGCGCAGCGATCCGGCCTGAACGGGTGTCCCAAATCAGGAGGGTTCCATCGCGAAGCCCGGATGCCGCGCGGGTGGCATCCGGGCTGAAGGCCGCGCATTCCGCGTCCGTCCCAGGTGCCGCCAGAGTAACAAGCAGGCGGCGCGAAACCGGATCGATGATCCGCAGAGTCCCCCGATTCCGGTAGGGCCGCGTGATGATCCGGCCAGCGTCCCGGCTGACCGCCAGGATCTCACCGAACCCGCCGTACACATCGGACCGGGTTCGCGATCCGTCCGGCCACACATTCAAGTTCTCGCCGGAACTCCAGAAAATGCGGCTGCCATCCCCGCTGAACGCGAAGGCCGCGTACCTTGTGGCTTCCCCCCCCCGGCCGAACAGCAGCAGCCTGCTGGAGTACAGCCGGGAGTTGAGAAGCCTCCACTCCCACCCACGCAAGCTGCGCTCGCAATCATCGAGCCGGCGGTCGGCATTCTCAAGGTCCGAATTCTCCAATTCAGATTCCGCTGCTGCCAGGTTGGCCAGGTAGCCCACGCGCTGCGCCAAGACGCGCTGATGCTCTGCCTTCACGTACAAGGCCGAGCTGACGGCGAAACCGAGTGCCAGGACAGTGACGATGGCAAGCGCGGCGGCCACCGCCAGCCGGTTCCTGCTCAGGAACTTACGGAAGCGGTATGCGGGGCTGACCGGCCCGGCCGTCACCGGCTCACTGTGGAGATGACGCTGGATGTCGGCCGCCATTTCCGAAGCCGATGGATAGCGGCGGGCGCACTCCTTTTCGAGGGCCTTCATCACAATCCATTCCAGGTCTCCGCGAAGCTGTCTCCGGAGTGAAGCAGCGTCGGTGGCGCGGCAATGCGCAATCTCGGCCACCTTGGGTCCCAGTGCCGTCAGGCGGCCGGTCGGCCTGGGTGGGTCGTCTTCGCGAATTATCCGGCGGATCTCGTCATAGCCCGCGCTGCGCAGGGTCTTCGAATCCAGCGGAACCGCGCCGACCAGCAACTCATAGAGCAGCACGCCCAACGAGTAGATGTCCGTCCGCGTGTCGATAATCCAATCGGCCAGAGATGCCTGCTCCGGGCTCATGTACTCAGGAGTGCCGATCAGAACGCCGGCCTCCGTGAAAAACGTTCTCTCACTCAGGCCTTTTTGGGTGGCTTTCGCCAGGCCGAAGTCGATGATCTTCGGCACAGCCTCTCCGTCGCGCTCCGTAACGAGAATGTTGGAAGGCTTGAGGTCGCGGTGGATGATCCCCTTCTGGTGTGCGTGTTGGACGGCGTTTGCAATCTGCAGGAACAACCGCAGTCGTTTGCGTGTGTCCAGCCGGTGGCGGTCGCAGTAGTCCGTGATCGGCAGCCCCGCCACATACTCCATGATGAAATAGGGCCGACCGTGGGTGCTCGCGCCTGCTTCGTAGACTTGCGCGATGTTCGGATGGTCCATCAGGGCCAGTGCCTGTTGTTCGGAGTGGAATCGCTCCAGGACGGCTTGCGTGTCCATTCCCAGCTTGATGATCTTCAGGGCCACCTGGCGGGCGATCGGTTCCTCCTGCTCGGCCAGGTAGACCATTCCCATTCCCCCCTGGCCGAGTAGCCGCACGATCCGGCAGGAACCGATCCACTCGCCGGGAGACGGGAGGTCCGCCGACATGAGCTCGTCCGGCCCGCGCAGCGCAGCCAAGAGCAGGCAGCGGGCGCAAAGTCCCTCCGCTTCCCCGCTCGCCAGTCGACCTCCGCACTCCGGGCATCGTTCACTCATGATTAGCCTCCAATCGGTGAGTAAAGAATTGGGCGGAGAATGTTACGGCTTGCCGAGAGCCGCGAGGAGTGAGTGAATCTCGCCATCCACCTCGCCGGGATCGGCTAAGGTAGCTGCAATTTCCTGCCGGAGCAGCTCGGCATAGTGCCGCCGCAGACGATGCACGGCAGTCCGAACTGCAGCCTCGCTCGTGTTTAGATCGATGGCGGACTGATGGTAAGCTCCCGTGTCCTGATCACCAGTCAGGAACGGTTTCAGGCGGTCGAACTGTGCCTCGTTTCCTTTTCGGGCATGTTCCAGGCGCAGGCGCGCGAGCACGTGTTCGAGCACCGCCAGGGCCCACTGTTGCTCGAACAACGCTTCGGGAGTGAGACTGTGAGAGGGCTCGCGGTTATATCTCTCCTCGCCGGACTGAAAATCCAGGGAGAGCGTCACGCATGCCCCGCCTCGCTTTTGAGCCCGCACGCGGTCCCACTCGTTGGTCAGGAAGTTGGTCACCGAGGCGAGCAGGAAGGAACGGAACCTGCCGCGTTCCCGTCGGGCTTTGGCGAGAGTGTCGTGCTCCAGCATCCGTACGAAGAAGTCCTGGGTGAGGTCCTCCGCTTTTTCCCGCGCGTATCCTCTGCGTCGCACAAAAGCATAGATCGGGTACCAGTAGGCTGCACACAGGCTGGCGAGAGCCTCCGCTGAGCCGGGCGCGTGACCCCCCGCAGCAAGGACCACCGTCCATGATGTGGTCGGAAACCGAGAAGAAGCCGATTCCTGGGACAACATGGGTCCGGACCTCCAAGCGGTGTGATTATTCTATCACCGTTAACACAAATCGGCGGATGCTTCCGCAGTTTACTGTTGGTGAGTTATCCTGGTCTCCTTCTGACAAATGCACTTGTTCCCGATTTCGAGCCAACCAGAACTGTTGACGTCAAATTCGACTGTAACACATTGGAAAATGTAGCTTTAATCTAATCCCATCAACAATTCATGACGGAAGCACCAGGACTGTTACTGGCCCGCCGCAGCGCCTTGTTCCTAACGTAAATCCTGTTCGTCTTTCTTAGATCTTACACTTGGCGTAGTTCCACCCCATACTGCGCCGACCCGGTTTACTTCGAACTGAGGATCATCGCTGGGGTCTCAATGTCATTCTTCAAGATGGTCTGGGTATTGGTTCGGGCTCTGATCGTGAGCCAAGCCACCCCCTCGCTCGAACTTCTCCCATTGCGTCAACAACTGGTCGTTTGACGGCTAAAGCGGAAACTAACTGTCACAGATCACGAGCGGGAACACGATCTTTCCGGTCCTGAAGCTATTGAGTCCTTGGAAACGGGCTTCGAATTATCTTTCCCTGGCAATGCGATGGGGTCGGTGGCTGAACCACGATCAATAGACACTGGCTGACTCCTGAGGATTTATGCCGGGGATTCCATGTAAGCCATTTTTTGAATCAGCTATTTGCTCCGACAATTTCTTCGGACTGCGCAGCCCTCCTTCATAGCAGGGCATGCATTTGTCTTGGTCTGTCTTGGTCCGTCCTCAGCTAATAATTTGGTCGGCGGCGGGAATGGTGGTATTTTGGCGGCAAATGCTTGGGGGGTGAGGAAATGGACAAGAACCAATTAACACGACGGCAGTTTATGACTACAGTCTCGGCAGGCTCTCTTGCACTTTCAGCATCCGGAAGAGTTCCCGCCTATGGAATCATCAGCGGCAACGCGGGAAAACTGGCGATCCTTGGCGGCACGCCGGTCAGGCAAGATAAGAAGTGGCCGGACTGGCCCTATTGGGATCAGAATGTCGTCAACTCGATCGTCGCCACGACGAAGAGCGGGATCTGGTGCAGAATCCAGTCCACATCGGGCACGGTGCCCACGTTTGAAAAGAAGTATGCCCAAATGATGGAGGCGAATCACTGCGTGGCCACGGGCGCGGGAACCCAGGCGCTGCATACCTGTGTGGAAGCACTGGGAATCGGTGCGGGGGACGAAGTCATCACCTCTCCCTACACCGATCCCGGCACCATCGCTTCGATTCTGTCCAGCAGGGCCCTGCCTGTTCTGGCTGATCTGGATCCCTCCTCTTATCAGCTCGATCCTGACGACGTGGAAAGGAGAATCACTGAAAACACCAGGGCGATCATGCCCATTCACATCATGGGGCAACCCTGCGACATGGACCGCATCATGGAGATCGCAAGGAAGCACAATCTCAGGGTGATTGAGGACGCCTGCCAGGCGCACCTGGCCGAATACAGGGGCAAGAAACTGGGGATGATCGGCGATTGCGGGTGTTTCAGCTTTCAATCGAGCAAGACCATCGCGTGCGGGGAAGGCGGAGCGATCACCGGAAACGACGAGAGCCTCATGGACAAGTGCTTTACTGTCCACAACCACGGCACGTCGCGCCGGGGGTTTACGGAAGTGGCGGGCCCGAAGTACCGGATGAACGAGTTGCAGGCGGCTCTGCTGCTGGGTCAGATGTCGGGCGTGCAGGCACGCTTTGCGCTGCGCAATGAGAATGCGGCGCGTCTCACCGCGGGGCTCAAAGACATTCCTGGCCTTGTCCCGCAAAAACTGTACGACGGCACCAACAGCGGCTCCTTTTATATCTATGCCATGAGCTATAAGAAGGAGCACTTCAATGGTGTCGACCGTGGCAAGTTCCTGAAGGCTGTTGCAGCGGAAGGGATTTCTCTCGACGGATATATAGCGCAGGGACTGCACAAGGAACCGTGGGTGGACCACATACTTGGTTCAAAGGTCTACCAGAAGATGTTTACCGCGGCGCGTCTGAAGAGGTACCGCGAGGAGAACCACTGTCCCAACTGTGATCGGGTCTGCCAGGAAATGGCCATGATCTGGGCTTCCGGGCCTTTGATCGGCACCAAAGAGGACATGGATGACATCGTCAACGCTGTCCATAAGGTGTACGAGAACCGGGACAAACTGAACTCCATCGCAAGCTGAATTCCAGCGGCCGCGATGTACCTGCTGAACCGAGCGAAGTCCCAGGGCCGCATAGGCGGTGCTTCTGTCATCAATTGTTGGTAGGAAAAGTATAAAGATTTAGGCTGCAATATGTTACACGTGAATATGGCGTCGCTAGTTCTGGTAGGCTCTAAATCGGGAACAACTGTTTTTGTCAGAATGGGATGAGGACTAGTCAAAAACAGTAGACTGCGGAGGCACCGTCATGGGAGATCGAGAAATGATTTTGGAGAAGAGAAGGGTCTGGGCGCCGGCAATGCTGGCGGTTTTGCTGGCCGCAAGCGCTCCGGCGAAGGCGCAGAGCCTGCGCGTGGGCGCCGCGCGCATCGACATCACGCCGGCGGCTGACCCGGCCAATCCGCCCTCGGGCAAGTACGCGCACGAGAAGCTCTACCTGCGCGCCATTGTGCTGGACAACGGCAACGCCCGCGCTGCGTTGATCGGGGCCGACCAGAGCATGCTCTTCGAGAACATATGGGCGGCCGCCTTAAAACAGGTCGCCGCGGAGCTGAACTGCCCCGTGGAGAACATCATTCTGTCGATGACTCACACGCATAGTGCATGGAGGCCGGGCGATCAACCCGACCCCAACGCGCCACCGCCGCCCATCGTCGGCAAGATACTGGACGCCGTAAAGCAGGCCAAGACGAAGCTCCAGCCCGCGCGCGTCGGCTTCGGCACCGGCCTCTCCTATCTCAACGTGAGCCGTGACAATATCGACACCGACACCCACCTGTGGACGCAGGCCCCGAACTTGAGCGGACTGTCGGATAAGACCGTCGCCGTGATCAAGTTCGAATCGCTCGAGGACGAGCCCATCGCGGTCTACATGACCTATGCCATGCACCCGGTCAACGGCTTCCTCAGCGACATCACCAGCGCCGACTTCTGCGGCGCGGCCTCGCGCCATGTCGAACAGGCGTACGACGATAGGATCGTCGCGGTCTTCGCTCAGGGCGCGTCGGGCGATCAGAATCCACTCTACCTGCGTGCCTCGACCAACGTGATGGCCTCGCGTTACGGCGCCAAGATCACCGGCGACGTGATGACCCGGGAACCGATCGAGGCCCCGCTGCGCGACGGCAAGGTCCAGGCGCACAAGGCCGACCCGCAGGCTATCGACGTGATGGAAAAGGTGATGGAGAGCGAAGGCGTGCTGCTCGGGGAAGAGGTGATCCGAGTGATGACGAATACCAAGCGGATGGATCCCGCTCCGGCCATCTCCGCCGCGCAGACGACCATCACGTGCCCGGGGCGCAAGCGCCTGGACAATATGCGGGAAGGCACGCCCGGCAAGTATGAGGACGGCGACCCGGTGCACATCCGCCTCGGGCTGTTGCGCATCGGCAACATCGCGCTGACCTCGGTCAACGCCGAGATCTACACCGCGATTGGCCTGAAGCTCAAGGCCGCCTCGCTTCTCGCCAACACGCTCCTGGTCACCCTCGCCAACGGTATGGCCAACTCCGGCTACGTCCCGAACGATGCCTCCTTCGGCGCATACACCTTCCAAGTGCTCGGCTCCCGTCTGAAGCCGGGTTGCGCCGAGGACAGCATCGTGAATGGCCTGGTCGACCTGATCCAAGCAAGCGGGAAATAGCCAAGGATCGGACGAACCGGGCGCTCGCCGGGCGCAAGGCGCATCCCGGCGTGGTTCGACTGTCGAGAAGCAGCCCGACTTCGGCGGTGAGAATGGGCCCCAAGATAGCCGGAGGCGGGCAGGCATCACAACTTTTCCAAATTGTTAGAAATCAAAGGCTATGAGGTTTTTCGGGTAGACACGTGACGGAAATCCAGTTTCTCAAAGACCTGGTCGTCTTATTCGGGTGCGCGGTTCCGGTCGTCTATCCCGTCTGCGGACACCGGGATGACTCCTACTTCATCAGTCCGTTTGCGACAAGCCAGGCCTTGGCATACCGGTAGCTTTCGTGCAGTTCCTCATCCTCGTCCCGGTTATCGGTGTCGAGCTCGATGGTGAAAACCATCCGTTCCCTGGTCGCGGCCTGTGCGAGGACCGGCAGCAGCGTGGGGAAATCTACGAGACCCCGGCCAAGCGCAACACCGTTGTAGACGCCGTTCTCGAGCACATAGTCGCGGACATGCGCGTGAAACGTACGCGGCAGGCATTTGCGCGTGGCGAACAACGGGTCTTCGTTCAGGATAAGCCAGTTGCCGGTGTCATTCAGGATACCCACGTTGTCGAGACCGGTCCCTTCCGAAACACGGATGAGGTCGTCAGAGGAGAAGTAATCGTAGTTCTCCTGGCAGATCCGGAGCCCAAGGCTTTTCGCCGATCGGCCGAGCTCTCGAACGGGCTCGGTCGCCAGCCGGACGCTTGCCGCCCGGGTGGCGCGCCCGTTGATATCCGGGGAGAAGGTGCACGTCCGCGCGCCTAAACGGGCCGCGATCTCAAGGTAGCGGCGGCCCACCTCGAGCGCCGTGAGACGGACTTCGTCATCGTAGGTCACCGCCACCCCGCCCACTTCTACCACCGGCCACAGGTCGTTTTCCCTGAGTCGCGTGTTTAGCTCGTCGATGTAGCTCTTCTCGGTCGAGGGGAAGGCCGCAATGTCGAGATCTATTGCCATCGGCGAGAAACCGAATTCCTTGGCGATCGCAACCGTCTTGCGGATTACGTGGTCGAGTCGTGCCGTGCGATCCAGCCGGAGCTTCCGGATCTGACGGTGCCAGTTCTGGTCCGACAGCGAACCCACAATAATCTCGACGCGAGGCTCGGCAGTGCCCGCCAGGCCGACAGCGGCCGGTCCGGCTGCTGCCATGGTTGCGATGAAGGTTCTGCGGTCCATGTGACCTCCCGGGATAAGAATCGTTGCTGTGTTTGAATCTATCTTTCTTCAGTTCCATCTGTAAAAACAAGGCCTCGCTTCTTCATACCGTGGCGCGACCCGACACGAGAGCTTGACAATTCCTCGGGGAAAACACTGACCCTCTGTTTCCGTGCAGACTTAGTCAGGCCGCGCAGGACAGAATCCTGGCCGATACACCCGAGGTGACGAGGCCGGATTAGCCGCTCCAACAGAGCGCCATACACGAGACTCAAAACCCGTACCGTCTTGTGAGACCTTCTTGCACCTCGGAGCGTGCGTATAGTCGGAATAAGCTGCAGTTTTGCCTTGCAGCCTTCCCATGGTGCCCGCCAGCTTCCAAATTGTAGGGATCATGTTAACTGCGCTTGTCTGTTCCAGGGATCCCATGACGGCGACAGCTCTGGATTATACGTTAGAATGGTGTCGCAGACCTGGAATTTGACGAACCTGGTCAGGTGCTTCAATGGTCGTATTACGGTGAAATCGGAAACTAGCTGCCACAGATCACGGGCGGGAAAACGATCTTCCCAGTCCTAAAGCCAATAAGTCCTTGAAAACGGGCTCTTGTTTCCCCACACAACGGATTAACCACGTGGTTGGCCGCATGCCTTCTCGTTGATCTTCTCTTCATCCATTTCAGACAGTCTCTCCATTTACGCGGCCAGAGGTCAGCCTGTGGTCTCAGTTCCCTTATGCCTCCCATCCTTTTTTAAGTACTTTTCTAACTGGGAATTACAAGGGAAAATCACTGCCCGGTGTACTGGGTCAGTTAAACGGGGGAAAGAAGTCAACGAGAGATAAACGGGCAAACCCATGGGCTGATTAAGCTGGAGGAGGAGACTGAAAGAGGATGATGAAGGGATCGTGTGGGGTTAGTTGGAATCTTCGAAGACCTGGATGGGATCGAGGTGAGGATGGACTGACCTGCCTAGCATCAAAAGGCCCGACTTGAAGGCATAGGTCTTGATCTGCGAGAAGTTCGCTGCCTTGTCAAACTCACTCTTATAACTATCTGCGAACCCCATAGTTGTTGCCAACAGAAAACTCAAGACTGCGAGCCAGGCGGTTTTCATATTTCTTTCTCCCTCGTAAACGGTTTCATGAATTCGGTCAGGTCGGGGTGGGCAATCCCGTATGGCCAAGAAACTCAAGAATCCAACGAAATCAGTTAGGACGGAGTTTTCGCGGAGCACGAGGCAATAGGGAAAAGGTTTCGTACGTGATGACTTGCTGTAGTCCTGTTCAGTGCCAAGAAGCCTCATTTGTTGTCACATTGAGCAGCAATATCCTGGAGATGCCGTTTCAATAGAATTGTTTCAGAGAGATTGTCCACTTCGTTACAACCTTCCCAATCGACCCACACATATTCCAGGCAGATTCGAGGTGGATCTTGCACGGCCAGACAATGCCGGACGATGCAGCGAAAGTCAATCTGGTTGTGGGAGAAACGAGCCTGCAACCTTCCTTTGGCGCCGCAGCGCGCGTGGAAATGGGAGGCCTGCGGCAGGAGGACATCGGCATCTCTCGTGTGACGCCCCTGATAGACGAAGTGTCCGTAATCAAGGGTCAAGGTCAGGCCAGGAACCTGCTTGAGAAATGCGAGGGTCGCTTCCGGTGTCGCACAATTTGAGCCCACATGCGGTTCGACCGCATAGGTTACTCCAGCCTCCTGTGCCGCGGCCAGCCTCCAGGCGGTTTCTTCTGTCGCCAGCTGCAACCCGTTTTCTAGCGGTTGTCCTTGAATCAGCACGCCCGGCAATCCCGTCATATGCAGGCATTCCATGGAGTGAGCAAACTCGACCGTGGCCCGAAAACGATCACGGTTCTCCTGCCGAATCCGAAGGTCAGGATCATTGACTGCCCTATCGCCTGGTTCGTAGCCCAGTTGAACAAAGACATCCGAAAGCTCTAGTTCTTCTTCATCCAGCCGTTTCTTGAGTTGTCTCCCGGCGGCTGAGGGATTGGACAGAATCTGCTCGGGTTGAAGATGCGAGCGCCCCGAGAAAAGGCCAAGATCCACAGCCTCGATCCCAAGCATTCGAATGAGGCGTAGAGCCTCCTTATGCGGAAGCATCGGAAAGCTGAAATCGGCACAAGAAAACCTAAGGGAGTGATTCATAAAGATCTCTTGCTTCCTGGGCTAAGCGAATTCCCCATCAATCTTCCTAAATTGAATCCGAGTCCGTGGCTGTTCGGGCCAAGCTGCGAGATTCGCGATAGATTCGATTCATTTCCTCGATCATTCTTTCCATCCCCATCTCGCCACCCAGCCAAGCCAAAAGCGGCCGTCCTGCATTTTCCTGGAAGTGAAGATAACCATTATAGCGAGGGCGAACGTAAGCATTATCCATGCTCCGCAAGGTAGACCGAAAGAATTCGCCAGTCACGAAGTTGGCACGATCGTCCAGCCAAGCTGCCCGGCAGGCAGGTTGTCCTCCGTTTTCCAAGTAGATGCCCTTCTGAATTTCACGCGATGCCAAAAAGACCATGTAGGCTAAAGCCTGTTCCCGATGGAGACTCTTGGCAGAAAGTGCGATGCCTGTGCCACCGAGCACGCTGCGCAGCATGCCGCAGCCCGGGATTTCAATTAGGTCCGCGAAGCGCAGTGTCTTCGGCGCGAAGCCCCGGCGTGCATAGTTGCTGTAAGTGTAGGCGAACGGGCAGTAGACGAACTCGTCCGTCCGGCTCATCGCCTCGTAGACCGCGATGGGATTCCAGTCAAAACAACCTTTAGAAACCAGCAAGACGAGTTGCCGCAGCATGTCCATGGCCCGCCGGCAGGTGTCTGGATCGGTCCATTCTCTGTCCGACAAAAAAACATTCATCTCCAGTGTGGCCGCCAGCATGACCAGGTGCAGCAATAGGTCTACATGGAATCCGGACAGGACTACCCGCCCACCAACGGCCAACTGGATGAGATCATCCCAATTCTTTGGGATATCCTCTGGCGCGATCAGGTCTGCGCGAAAACTAGCCGCAGGAGCAGCGGCATCGATCGGCAACGCCACCAGGTGATCCCGGTACTCGTAAGAAGAGAACGAGGAGCCGACGGACTGGCACCGGAGTTCGTCCAGGAATCCGCCCTCCACCCAATCTCGTAGATTGACAAAAACCCGATGGTCCACCGAGTATCCGCACCACGGATGGTCTATGACCACCAGGTCGAAGAGCTCTGCCAATTCCGAGACACTGGCGTGGCCGAAGGCGTGCAGCGAGCGCTTTTCCCACTGAATAGTCATGCCCGGGTTCAGTTCTTCGAACCGTTGGGCGGTGGCCACCAGCGGAGGGAATGCCCGGCTGTGATTCCAGGCGATGCCGCGCAAGAAGCAGGGCTTTGGTGTCAAAAGTTTGTTCCCAAATCGCGTCTATCGGATGGCCCAATTCCGGCCTGTTTCCACTGAGCGGCAGGCGGCCTCGATCACTTCCATGGCTGCCAGACCCAGTGTTCCCGGCGACTGGTTGGGTTGCCGGCCCAGGATTACTTCAATCAAGTTGTGAGCCGGCGCCCGCTCGGGGTAAATTTCATCTGCACCCAGAGGAGGGATGTCGATGCGTTCTCCGTTGAAATCGAGCAGGCTCATCTCGCCTTTCCAAAGTTCCAATAGAAGGATCGCCTGAGTCCCATAGATGCGCACTTCATAATGCCGTTCTGCCAGCGGAGTCGCTCCTGTGCTGGCGATGGATACTATGGCGCCATTCTCCAGACGCAAACTCAGCCCGTCATAAATGTCCACCGGCGATCCGTCATTATCAAACCGTGCGAATACCTCTTTGGGCCTGCTTCCGGTCAGAAAGCTCAAGTAGGCTGCAGCATGGGAAACCTGACAATAAATCTGCCCACCTCCTGCAATCGAGGGATCGCTATAAGAACCCGGACGAGGTTCCAGATAGGGGGCATCGCCATGAGTTGGGGAAGTGTCGATTCCCTTCAATAACCGATCTATGGGATTAGTCATGAGCAAGCTGATCATTTTGATTTGACCCAGCCGGCCCTGCTGGATCAAACGTCGAGCTTCCAGTCCGTGCCGCGTATAGTGCCAAGGGCAACTGATCAACAGTTCAAGTTTGTTGGCGACGGCCAGTTCAACGAGTTCACGCGCCTCGCTGGCCAGCAGGGTCATGGGCTTTTCCACCAGGACATGCAACCCTCTTTCCAGCGCTGCCTTGGTTTGTTCAAAATGCATATTGGGCGTGGAGCTGATGATGACTGCGTCCAGGTCTTCTGCCGCCAGCATCTCCTCCAGTTGACAGTAGGCGTGGGCGGCACCAAAGTCACGGGCCACTTTCTCGGCTTCTGCCCGAATCCGTTTCTGCACGGATTGCAGCCTGGCCTCGGGGTGCGCGAGAATCGCAGGGATGTGAGAAAAGCAAGCCCACCAGCCAGCTCCAATGACCCCCACGTTGACTGTCGCCATCGCCTGTCTTTCTCCATCAAGCAGAAAATGACATAAGGTAATCCCGGTTTAGCTCCACACCAAATCCCGGCTTCTCGGTGAGATGAATCTTGCCATCCCTTGGTAACGGCTCGCCAGCAATTGCATCAAAGATCGGGCGGATTTCGGTTCCTTCGCCGACGGTGAGATATTCAGCGTAGGGGGAGTTCGTGTTCGAGATGACGAAGTGATAGTTGTACACCGATGCCCCGTGAGGAATAACGGGCACATGATAGGGTTTGGCCATGGCCGCGATGCGGCGCGCTGCCGTTAGACCACCGCACCATTGAATCTCCGGCTGGATGATGTCGGTAGCCTGATGAACGAGGATTTGATGGAATGCCTTGTAATGGTATTCCAGGTTCCCTGTGGCCACCAGGATGGGCGAGATACGTTCCCGCAGGGTGCGGTTGGCTTCCCAAGCCCAGCCGTTGGGAAGGGGATCTTCAAACCACTTCACATCGTAATCCCGGACGCGCGCGGCCAGCCGGGAAGCAAACTCGATGTCCCAGGAAAGATAGCAGTCGATCATCAACTCCATATCGTCCCCGATCTTTTTGCGCACGTCTGCCACGATTTTCTCCATCTTGAGGATGCCTTCGCGGCCGCTCTCAACACCATAAGGGGCGGCTATCTTGACCCCGGTGAAGCCTCTTCCCACCCAGGCTTCCACGCAATCGGGATGGGTCGTGACGTAGCAGGGAATTGGATCCCGTGCCTTGCCTCCCAGTAAATTGTAGACGGGTTGACCGAGTTTCCTGCCTAGCAGGTCCCAGAGGGCCAGGTCGACACCGGCCATGGCCATGCTTACCACGCCGCCCAGGCCGTAGGGCATGGTCGCACGCTCCATTTGGTCCCAGATCAGTTCGATGTTGAAAGGGTCTTGCCCGAGGAGAAAGCGCCGAAAATGCTGGTCGATGACGGCACAGGCAAACGCGCCGCCGCCGTAATTGGCCGCGCAACCGGTAATCCCAGCGTCCGTCTCGATCTCGATGGCGTAGGGATCTTGCCCCGGGCCCATCCACTGCGTGCGAACACGCGCGTATTTCGGATGGACCGACATGGGATTAGAAATCAACGTGTTGGCTTGCCAGCCACCCCCCCAATACTGGGATTCTCCAGCTGCGGCTCCGCGTTCGCCTGTGTTGCCGGAGCGGATGGTGTACAACTTGACGTTCGTGATTTTCATGGTTCGCTCCACCCGGAAATCTACGACGGTTACTGTGGAAATTTACTGGCCTCAGTTCTGAAAGACGTGACCCGTCCGAGTCATGGTGAATGTCCCAACATCTTTCCGGTTTTGCTCATCCAAGTAAAGCATCTTCCCCTGCATTTGCATCCTCTGCCCATGCATGCCCCCCATGGGCATTCCTGAGAATGAAGGCATATACAGGGAAAGGTTGAACAACGGTGACGTGCCATGCGCCTGAAGCATGAAGCCGTTGGTTGTGGGATCCATCTCGCCGCTGAAAGTCATAGTCGTTCCCGGGATGGGAAACGTACCCCCCGTGAACTTTAGCGAGCCGTACATCATCCCTTTTTCCTGAAACAGCGACATTGTGACCTGAGCGTTGATGAGCGTTCCGGTGAATGAACCCTGCCACTGACCGGCCATTTGCATCATGTTGGCTGCCGGCATAGCTACGGCAGGGAAAAATCCTGCTGTTCCGTCGTCGCTCACGACCAGAGAGTTGGCCATCAGGAGGACAGGATCACTCGGTTCGATGACAATCTGACCGTAGGAACCAGGCACTGAACTGCGAATGTCGTCGTCTACATACATGCCGTATCCATTAATGGTCGCGGTCTTCGAAGACATCAATTGGCCGGAATGATCATAGATCTCGATGGTAAATTCTCCCCCGCTCGGGCTCATATTGACCACAATCAGCGAAGACCCAAACGTTCCCGATTTCACCGAGGACTGAATGAACAAGCGGTTGTGCATGCCCATGGAGGCTTGTCCTTCCGTAAATGCGCTCGGCTTGTTCATTTGGGAATGGATAGGCAGTTGGATGACAGGATCATTGGTCGAATTCAGGATCACTGTGGCAAATGCATCGATGGGCTCGTCGGAGAAAATATTGAGCCATCCCGTCCCCGTGGTTCCATTCAAGATCGAGATCACATC
>JBGOTQ010000036.1:0-29287 GCA_041476565.1 Terriglobia bacterium
GCGCTTCGACAGCTCCAGGATGATTGGGCTAGGCAATGTGCGCCAAAGGGAGAAAGTAACGACGGATTTCGTGTAGCGGTAATGCCTGAAGGGCCTCAGACTGTCCCGTACCTCTCGGGAAATGGCGGTCGATGGCCTTCAGGCGGTCTTCGCAACTAGAGCGGTTTCTGATACGACGCGATTCTTCCCCGTCTGTTTAGCCAAGTAGAGTGACTGGTCGGCCCGTCGCACGAGGCTTTCCGGGGTGTCATCCTCCCGATAGATACCTACTCCGCAGCTCAATGAAATTCGGAGGTAGAATTCGGTCTTGTCGATCAAGCACTGGTACGTCGGCTTAGAGAGGTCTTTACAGAGCCGCTCCAGGCGTTTCTGGGCCTTGTCCAGCGAAGGCGTCTTAAGAATAAAGCCGAATTCATCGCCACCATATCTGGATAGGTAGTCTTCTGACCTGAACGATTCCCGGAATTCTTTGGCTACCTTGGCCAGGATCAGGTCACCGACCTGATGGCCGTATTTGTCGTTAACCTGCTTAAAATCATCAATATCCAGCAGAGCCAGGGCAAAAGGGACTTTGGTGACCGAGGCAGCGTGACAGGCGTTGATCATCTCCTGATCCCAGCCCTGCCGGTTGTACAAGCCGGTCAAGGGGTCCTTCAAAGAACGATTGACTGCAGATTGCAGCCTGGACTGCAGGGCTTCCACGTGTTTTGAGAGTTCCTCTTGGTGGAGGCGGTCCTGGTTTTGTTTCTGCTTGACTACTTCCTTCAGTTGTTCGACTTCTCGAGCCAGGAGTGTCCGGATTTTTCGGATGTCTTCCAACTGTGAGATTTGTGATAAGCCCAGGGCCCGCTTCAAGACTTCCTGATGATAGGTTCCATTGTCAGAGACTACGGTTGACACGGCCTCTGAGAGCAACGTCACCATATTCTTAAGCTCGGCTTCACGCTCTACCAGGTAATTCTTTTCTATTTTGAGATAGTCGCTCGATTTCTCGTAAACATTCAACCGGTAATTTCCTAAGCCTCGAGGGTTGACGATCGAGCTCAATCCCTGCTTCCATCCCTCAAGATCCTCAAGGAATTGTCCGCTCCTGATTTCTTCAATCTCCCACCGGTACTGCTGCAACAGGGTTAGCATCGCACGGACGAGTTCAATGAACTCCTGATTCCAGTCCGGTGCGGGGTCACTTCCTAAGGACAAATACCGACCCAGATTGAGTTGGGTTATTTTCCAAAGCCCCGATAGTTTCAACGTCCCACTTCTCCACAGGCAGTCGTGAATCGACACCTTCGTGTGACTTATCGTCAAAATCACAAAGTACTTGAGTCTTGGATCGTTATGAAAATCAGGAAGCTACCTGGGCAGCGAGGATTGTGTTGACTTTGCGCATCAGGCGGGACTTGCGGCGTGCTGCTGCTCCTTTGTGCAATACACCTTTTTGGACGGACCTATCTATCAGAGAAAGGGTAGGGGACAACAACGATTTTACTGAATCAACGTCGTTGGAACCGATTGCACTGGTCATGTTTTTCAACTGCGAACGCAACCGGTGCAAGTTCTGCCGGTTTGCCGATCGGCGCTTTTGGTTTTGCCGGTTCCGCTTTTCTGCCGACTTGTGGTTTGCCATTAAGGATATCCTTGGGTACTAAACTTGGGCTCCGACTCCGCCCTCAAAAATACGGATTATAGCCAAAAAGACAAGAAGCGTCAATCGCAAACTAACTTGTCAGGTCAGGTAATGAGTCAATTGCAGGTGAAGCGCCAGACCTTCTTAAACCCGTCACAGTTTAGACTATGTCCTGCCAGTGGGTCAATTCTTGCCATCGATGCAACGAAAGTGATATTTTCAGAGCAGCAGGGATCTACTGCCAAGTTTCCGCTGGTGGAGTCGGCCCATTTCAAAACAGTTGTCTTCGTTCTCTCATGCGGTCCGATTGAGGGTAGAATTCTACGCGGCAGTGGGTCTTATCAAAACGTTCACCGCGTTGCCGCGGGGGATCGGCCTAACGCTAGGTCGCTTCTTCTCTGAAGTAGCCTTCCTGCTTTCCAGGAGACTTCGAGGAGTTGCTGAAAAGAACCTATCCCTTGCACTTCCGGATTTGACCGAATCTCAAAGGCGGAAGATCACCAAGGGAGTTTTTCTAAATTTGGGGCGTCTGCTAGCGGAATTCGCCCAATTCCCCAAGCTCAATCGGAAAAACATTGAGCAGGTAGTGGTTTACGACGGGTTTGAGAACTTTGCCGAATCGGTTCGAAGGGGCAAAGGAACCCTTTTTCTCACGGCCCACTTTGGTTCTTGGGAACTTTCCCCTTTTGCTCATGCCGTCTATGGACACCCCTTGAAGTTTGTGGTTCGACCGATCGATAACCCTTACATCGACCGAGTTATCAACTCTTTTCGGACTCTCTCCGGCAACCAGATAATAGAGAAAAAGGAAGCTCTCAGGGAGATTGTCAAAACTCTGAGAAAGAACGAAGCTGTCGGAATCCTGATCGATCAGAATGTGACTTTGGAGTCCGGGGTGTTTGTTCCTTTCTTCAATACCCTTGCCTGTACGACGACCAGCATTGCCACGATTGCTTTGAGGACGGGTGCCACTGTTCTTCCGGGTGTTCTGATCTGGGACGACAAACTCCGGAAACACCGGTTGCATTTTGAGCCGCCCGTTGTGCTGATCGAAACCGGAGACTTGCAGGTTGATATTGAGGCCAATACTAGGCTCTTCAACCAGGTTCTGGAAGGTCTGGTGCGCAAATATCCGGACCAGTGGCTTTGGGTTCACCGTCGTTGGAAGACGCGTCCGGCAGGCGAGATTGGAGTTTATAGAACTCAAGACCCCAGGCTCAAGGGACCTAGACTAGAAGGGCCGAGAAAAGTGGCAGGGGGCGGGCGAAGTTAGTGGAGGAGAGATTTGCCGGTAAAAAGGAAGGACCACGGGAACCCGGAGAATTGAAAGGCTTGTGATTCGAGAAAGATCCGGAGAGGGGGGCAGGAAGCGCTATTGACCAAATGAAAATTCTGATCGTAGCTGGTGAGGCCTCTGGCGACACCCACGCTGCTGATTTGGTTAAAGCCCTGATCCGAAGAGGAAAAGAGCCAAAGCTTAATTTTTTTGGCTGTGGGGGCGAACGAATGCGGTGTGCCGGTGTGGAGACACTCGTGGACATCCACAAACTGGCTGTTTTGGGACCGCTGGAGGTGGTCTCCCACCTTTGGCACCTTCATGCGGCGCTTGACACTCTGACCATAGAAGCCCGACAACGGCGGCCCCGCCTGGCAATTCTTGTGGATTTCCCTGACTTCAACTTGCGTCTCGCGAGGCGCCTTAAAGCCTTGGGAATTTCCACCATCTATTTTATTAGTCCACAACTCTGGGCTTGGCGGAGCGGCCGAATAAGCCAGATCAAAGCCCTCATTGACCGAATGATAGTTATTCTTCCATTTGAAAAGGAGTTCTACGCCAAGTTCAACATGGATGTCGATTACGTCGGTCACCCCCTGGTGGATACGGTCTTCCCCACCTGTTCACGCGACGATTTCAGAAAAGAGTACAAACTGGAAACCGGTAATCCGGTAGTTAGCTTATTGCCCGGCAGCCGTACCAAGGAAGTAAAATTCCACTTGCCGATTCTGCTCGAGACCGCCCGCCAACTGACTGCTGAAGGTTCAATTCAGTTTTTGGTTCCCTTGGCTTCAACGATCAATCGCCATCTGGTCGAGAAAATCTGGCACGAGGAAGCTCCCCGACTGGACTTGAGGATCATTGAAGGAGAGACATACAACGCCGTGTCCAGTTCAGATCTGGCAGTTGTTGCCAGTGGCACAGCCACGCTGGAAACCGCCTTGCTAGGGACACCTCTGGTTGCGGTTTTTCGAATCTCAACCCTGACCTGGATTATCGGGCAATATCTGGTAGATGTTCCCCATTACTGTCTCGTTAATCTGATTGCCGGTAGACGGCTAGTACCGGAACTGTATCAGAATGAATTCAACCCACAACGACTTCGTCAGGAAATGAAGCGGCTACTGGAAGATTCATCACTTCGGAACGGTGTTAGAATAGAACTCACTCAACTTCGTCGGCGGCTTGGGGGGGGGGGAGCAATTGAGAAGGCCGCCGATAAAATTTGGCAATGGGTCCGGGTCCCCAACGACGGTTCAGGGAACGGGGTCTAAGGTACACGTTCTAATAGCGTTTGGTCTATCTGCCTGGAAGTGGAATTCCGAAAGAATGGGATTTGATATTGCCAGTGCGTCTGTGAGGTCTACGTCCGGTCAGGTTAGGTCATGCGCAATTTCATGCAACACAAACGAACTCAAATGTAATCCAACATGGTGTTGCAGGATTGCAGACGAACAATAATGGAAAGGATTTCAATGGAAACGTGTAACACCAAGATTGCCGGATTGACCCTGCTGGTTTTGATGACTCTTGGAATAGGGGTACATCGAACCTGGGCACAGATGGATCAGGACAAGGCTCCTCAGATCGATGTCTCGGATTATAGCGTGGAAGCAGAACTCTTCCCTCTTAAGAACGAGATCCAGGCAAAAGCGGTTGTCAAGTTCACGGCGGGCACAGCGCCAGTGGATTTTGTGGTTCTGGACTTCAATGCCAATCTGAAACTCAAGCGAGTCTATTTTGCTGACAAGCCTCCTTCGATTTCTGCTTCTGCTCAGGTTCAAAGCACCGAAATAACCACTACTGCCGACACTGAAGCTCCGCGGCTGGTCAGGGGATCTCGGAAAAAAAACCCACCGCCGCCTGCAAAGGCGGCTGGCAAGACCGCGACTGTCACCGCCCCCCCCGTTAAAGACCCAAATCAGCTCAGGTTCAGTCAATATCCGGATGACCATACTGTTCGTGTCGACTTCAATACATCAGTCGCCCCTGCTCAAACGGCTTCGCTAGTCTTTGAGTACGATGGTGCCCTGAATTCGGCCGAGAATTCGCCCTTGGAAGGGGTTCAGGTTGCATACATCGGTGAGGAGGTCAGCTACCTATTGGCAGTGAGTCGCTGGTTTCCCATTCACAGATATTTCCAAGACCGGGCCACTGGCACATTCCGCATTACAGTCCCCCAGGGATATGTAGTGGCAATGGACGGTACCCCTCAGGGATCCCAGAAATCTGGGAACCGGGAGATCGTCACTTTTGTGAATGAGCGAGAGACTTTCCCAGGATCTCTCGCTGTCGCCAAGTACAATGTTATCAAGATAAATACGGGGCCAGTGGAGGTCACATTTTACGTAAAGGACAACAAACGGGACTTTGTCAATCAGCACAGTGAAGTCATCGGGAAGATACTTGAGTTGTTCTCACAAAGATGCGGAGCCTATCCAGGTAAGAGCCTCAAGGTTGCATTGATTGACAACAACTCACTCCTGGGCTATTCAGCGCCCGGAATCGAGTTTCTAGCCGAGCGGGCCTTCGAATCGACTCCAAATGCCAACTTGCTGGCCCGGGAGATTTCTTACCAATGGTGGCAAGACCTGATCTCACCGAAAACTCCCCAGGATCTCTGGTTGAAGGAAGGATTCGCCGGCTTCTCAGCCTTGCTTTATCAGGAGAGCATTTCCAGCGAGGCCGGTTTTGCCAGGGAGTTGAGGGACACGGCTGTGGCCGCCTTACTCCACGAAGACAAGAGCACAATCCGCAATGCGTATCAGTTACAAACCTATTCTCCGGAATACAACTCGGTTTTGAAGAGCAAGGGGGCTTTGGTCCTGCAGATGCTACGGGGAGTTGTGGGAGACGACGCCTTCTTCAAGATCATTAAAGAGTATGTGTACAACTTCGGGTACAAAGCAGCCACAATCGAGGACTTCAAAGCTCTCACGGAGAAAACCTCGGGCCAACAGCTCACCTATTTTTTCTCCCAATGGATTGATCAGAATGGAGTCCCAAAATTTGATTTCGAGTTCACGACCTATCGTGTGAAAGAAGGATTCAAAGTGACCGGCGTCATCAAACAGGATTTGGACACCTTCAAGATGCCGATCGAGGTCCTGATAGAAACAGATGGGAAGCCTGAATTGAAGAAAGTCGAAGTGACAGGGACCGAATCTTCTTTTTCCGTTCCATCTTTTGGCAAGCCCCGCAGAGTCAGACTGGATCCGTACAACAAAATCCTAAAGATCAATGAGGAGATTCATATTGCCACCTCCATTGCTCGGGGAGATGAACTACGGAAACTCGACCAACCAACCGATGCGATTGCTGAATATCAGAAAGCCATAGAAATGAATAAGCGGAGTTCCCTAGCCTTCTTCCGCATTGGTGAGGTCTTCCTTGAACAGCGTAGTTACCAGTCAGCTGCTAATTCCTTCCGTGAAGCTTTGAACGGGGACCTGGATCCCAAGTGGATCGAGGTCTGGTGCTATATCAACCTTGGCAAAATCTTCGACGCCTTGAACCAGCGGGAGCGGGCACTCAAGGAGTACCAAAAAGCATTGGACACCAATGACAATTCCCAGGGCGCCCAGGAAATTGCACAAAAATATGTACAGGAACCCTACCGGTATGAAGGTAAGAACGTCCTGGTGAAATGATGAAAAGTTCGGGGACGGTCAAAGACAAACTGGTTCAGGTCATTCTAAACCTGGCTCGTCGCTCCATTGATGAAGCCAGGAAGGTCCCTTATTGGGTGGAACAAGATAATGTGGTCGATATTCTTATTAATCACCCGGATCTTTACAAAACGCTGGTATCTGAAGGGCAGTTGGAGGGCGACGGGGTACCCCAAGGCAAAATGCTGGTAAAGCTGGATATTCTGGCAGAAATCGAGGAATTTCGATCCCTAGACAAACAGCTAGTCGGTGCTTGGGGCAGTGGCCAGTCAAAAATAGACCTGGAGTCGGTGTCGTCGCAGGTTAACTCGCTAACCAAGCTCTTTCTGGCCTACCATGGCAATATGGTGGCAATCTTTGAAAAGGAATACGACCATTTTCTGGGGAGGTTTCGCAAAACTCTGGATGAGACCGAAGAGGAGCTCCACCCTTTCCTGTTGGATCAATCTGATTTCGAGGAGGCCCGGCAGATGGCTGAGGCCTATCTTGCCGAACAGCGGTTTATTGAGGCCTTTTCCCTAGGTAAACTATTTCATCCTGATATCATCAGGAATCTGCTCTTTCAGTTTCCCGATCCAGAGTACTCGCTGGTTGAGGAGCTGATTCGCGAATCGCCAAAAATCGAGCCGGCTTATAGCAACTTGGTTAGGTTTATTCTCCGGGCCTGTTACCTTAGCCACAGTCTCTGGTGCGACCTGTTTGTTGTGCTCCTGAAGCTGGTTGAGCAGGATCCAGGGCTCTATCACAGGCAGAAGATTCTCGAACTGGTCGAGCAGGACATTGTCTTTTGCTGCAACCTGCTGCACACCACCTACGATCAGCTTCATTCCATGTCCGCTGAACAGCGGAGGGCTGCGATAGAAGCCAGCCTGCATGGCCATTTCAGCTAGACTCGGAAGATCTCAGCTTACCTGTTCAACTCCGCCAGGTTAATATCTTTCATTTCGACAGAACTCTTAATCCCCAACCGAGCGCAAGCACCGTCGTAGATTTGCTTAATGGCTTTTTTGGCTTGCTGTAATTCGAGCAGTTTCTCTTTCACTTTCGTCAATTCCGTTTCGATCTCCTTGTCAATTTGATCCAATTCGCTCTTGGCCATTTGGCGAGTCTGCTCGTAGCGGATCTTTTGCTCTTCTGATAACACGTTCTCCCCTCCTTAGTGATTTTCAAGATTAAAGACCAGAGTAATCTTGCCATTAGCGGAAACATTAGTACCATTGGAAGTGGCCGGCTTGAAACGCGCCCTGTAAACCGCGTCTTCGGCGGCCTTCCGCAGAACCACTGGTCCGCTCTTGGCTTTCGCTGTCGTCACTTTGCCATTCTCGTCGATGGAAAATTCGACATCGACACTCCCCTTGATCCCTGTTCTCTTTGCCATTTCAGGATAGACGACTTGAATCCTTGACAAGGCAACGGCCGGGGTCACGACTGCCGTGCGTACTTGCTCGACCGGCATTGCCGTCGGAAGGGTAACCTGCGGTTGGCTGGCAGAGTCCAAGGACGATTTCGGCAACGCCAGGTCCTTTAAGGCAATGGCCGCGTTCCCTTCGGGGGAAGGCAAATCCGGGATCCATGCCTTGGGTGCTGCAGGAGGGAGGGGGGACACTGGGACTGGTGTTGGCGACAGGTTGTCTCCAGTTCGTAGGCCCAAGGTTCTCGGGTCGGGAATCTGGTTGGGCTCCAGGTTCGAGGAAGAAGCGGGAGAGACAGCGGCCTGCGGGGCGGAGGCTCCCTTTCCAATTTGGTCTTGGTTACTGGTGGGAAGCCGTCCTGATTCGGTCTTCTGTATCGAGTTTTGAGAAGAGGTCACCGGGGTTGCTTCCGCTCCTGTGACACTAAGGTTGGGGACAGCCGATTGTGCCCCGAGGGCCGTCTCAGGTTGGATCGTGGTCGTGGCCTCGTGCTGCTTCTCGCCGCTCCGAGGTGTCAGCCATACGTACCCACCAACCCCTAAAAGCGCCAACAGGCCTACAACCACTGCAGCTAGAATCGGTGCGCGATAACGGATTGTCAGTTTCTCTGGTCGCAGTGCCTCCTGAACGATAAAGTCCAAGCTCCCTGTCGCGTTTCTAGCTGACTCAACCTTGGGCTTTTCGACGGCAGGCAAAAGAGGACCTGCGGATTCTGGAAGACTTGCCCGGTCTTCAGTTGCAAATCCCTCGCCACTGAATGAGACCGCAGGCAGATCTGTTCTTGGAGGAGGAGATGAAGTCTCTCTCGCAGTCAATCCGGCTCCATACCCAGCGTTGACCATGCCGATTTCGCGTAGGGTTTCCTTCAGCTTGCGGTCAAGATCAGGGGCCAGTTCGCCCTTTTCGGGGGGGATTCCAATCTCCTGGTCCAAGAAGTTCGTCAGGAGGTTATCCAGGTCAACCTCTGATTGGCGGAGATTCTTCTGAGCTTCCTCTTTGTTCAAGCTCATCGTCGCACCTCTTAGCTACTCGGAGAGTCCTGCCGACCAGGAACAACCTGTGCCGGAGGTTCCCCGAGTTAAGCCAACGCTCAGCTAAGGGACAAATCCACTGAGGTTTTTGCCAGTGGTCGCGGGCAGAAAAAGATCGTGGAAATGCATAAAGAGCCGAAGAATTGGTCAGCCCGAATCGATCACCGGATTCAGCAACCTCTATCGGCCCGTTGAGAGAAGGAGTTTAGGCAAAATTACGAGGGCTCAATCAGATCAACGGAAAACAGCCTGCCTCGTCCCCTGCTTAAATCGCCCACCCATCCGATTCCTTCTGGTAGGTTTCATGGATCAAAGGAACGAGTTCGATGAGGTGTGCTGCGGGAATGGTAAATAATTCAACTGCGGGTCTAATCTCCAGGGAGATTTCCGGCTTTGCTTCACGGTAACCGATTCCCAGGACCTTACAGGCGAAGTTAGCTAGATCAACGCACGCCAGAACTTTTAATAGATCCGGATCTTCAACAGGCGGGCGGGGTTCTTCGTCATTATGGTGCTGGAAAGTGACCTCAATAATAATAGGTGGGTAATTCCAGTTTCTGGAAATCATTGCTCCCACCTGGGTGTGTGAGTAGCCGAAGATTTCCCGTTCGGCCTGAACGGAGGAGTAGCCTTCGTTGTAAGTGAGCATCATGACGTTTGTATATTCTGCCGGACATTCGTTGTTCAGAACTACCTTGCCCATGTCATGCAACAATCCGCAGATGAACGCGTCCTCGGCCAGACGTGGGGCATAGCGTTTGGCGAGTAATCGGGCCGCGATAGCACAGGCTACCGAGTGGGACCAGAGCATTTTCTCGGTCATTCCGAACCGCTTGTAGGTCCCTCTCGCTATTGCCACCAGGATTTGATCCCTGAGATTCCTTAAACCCAGGACACTGACTGCCATGGGGAGGGTTGTGATTTCCCGGGAAAGGTTGAAGAAGGCGGAGTTGGCAACTCTCAGAATGTGCGCGGCTAGGGATTGGTCCTTGCTTAGGGCGTCACCGAGCATGCCTGCAGTCGCCCGGTCCGCATTGATCAAATCCAGGACCCTCTGGGCGACCGTGGAGATGGTCCGCAGATCGCCTGCCTTTGACACCAATTTATCCAAACTTTTCGTCTTCATAAGCCTCTCAGCACATATTGTTCGGCAGGGAATCCTCAAATGTTAGAAGTGATTTCATCTCCTGTTGACAATTGTCAATTCGCCTTAATCCCTTTATCATTCCACCCTAGTCTTTTTCATGGATGCTGTTTCCAAAAAGTCATCCATGATTTAGGCTGTTCCTGGAGTATAGCGATGCCGGTTCCCCTTATTTTGCTTGATGCAGATCTTTTAGTACGCAACCAATGCTCGATCTAAAATGCCAACTCAACCCCCGACAACAGGAGGCGGTGGTCACCACGGAAGGGCCGCTCCTGATTCTTGCGGGGGCCGGAAGTGGGAAGACCCGGGTCATCACCTTCAGAGTGGCGCACCTCATCGAGAATCTGCGTATTCGACCAGAACAAATCCTGGCTATGACCTTCACGAATAAAGCGGCAGAGCAGATGAAAAGTCGGGTGTTTTCACTCCTTCAGACTCAACGAGCGGGAACTCCGTGGATCTCCACTTTTCATTCCTTCTGTGTGAGAGTCCTGCGCCGTTACGTTGAAGCCATTGGATACAAGAAGGATTTCACTATCTATGACGAACTTGACCAGCAGACATTAGTCAAAAACGTCTTAAAGGAGATGGATATCGATGATTTGCTTCTGACGCCCCGCCTCGTTCTGACGCAGATCAGTTATGCCAAGAACCAAAGACTGTCCCCTGAGGATTTATATGGAAAGGCGTATGCCCCTCAGAAGGAGCAGATTGCGGTGGCCTTCGACCTTTACGAAAAGAGATTGAAGCGGGCAAACGCACTCGACTTCGATGATCTCCTCTTGAAGGCCGTGGAAGTCCTAAACTCGCACCAGCCAGCACTAGAGACTCTTAGCGCGCAGTTTAATTACATCATGGTCGACGAGTATCAGGATACTAACCGCATTCAGTACGAATTGATCCGGCTACTGACTAGTCAGCGGAAAAACCTTTGCGTGGTAGGTGACGAAGACCAATCCATTTATGGCTGGCGCGGAGCGGACATCCAGAATATTTTGCGTTTTGAAAAGGATTTCCCACAGGCGCAAATGATCAAGCTCGAGCAGAATTATCGATCGACCCGGAATATCCTGGACGCCGCCAGTGCTGTTGTATCCAACAATCTGGCGCGCAAAGGGAAGACCCTTTGGACTGAAGAGAAAGGTGGAGACCTGATCACTTTCTATCAGGCGATCGATAGTGAAGCCGAGGCCCTTTTCGTGGCCCAACAGGCTCTTGCCTACCTGAGGGCTTATCCTGCAGATTCTGTAGCAGTTCTATATCGCACCAATTTTCAATCACGACTTTTCGAAGAAGCGTGCCGACGCAACGGCGTTGACTATTGCGTGGTGGGAGGGTTCAGTTTTTACGAGAGGGCCGAGGTCAAAGATCTCCTGGCTTACCTGAAGTTCTGTATCAACCCGAATGACTCAGTGAGTTTGTTGCGGGTGATTAACACTCCTCCTCGAGGCATTGGCAAGACCACGCTTGATTGGCTGGAGGCGGAAAGTCGGCGCCGTGGTCTCTCGCTGTGGGGGACAATTCTGACTACCCTGGAAGAACGGTGCTTACCGCTGCGGGCCTTGAACGCCCTCTCTCAGTTCCAAAACACGATCCAGGGCTTCATCTCCGATCCGGCTAAAGCCCGCACTGCCAGTTTCACCCGAAGGATCATCCTGGAATCTGGTTATGCAAATTGGCTCAAAGGGGAAGGGACCGAAGAAAGCCAGACGCGCCTCGACAACCTCGAGGAACTGGCGAATGCTGCGCGAGACAGTGAGCTCCGTCAGGAGACGCTTAGCGAATTCCTGGATCACGCCGCACTGGTATCTGAGACTGACAACTACGACGAGAGGGCTAAGGTGACCCTATTGACCTTGCACAGCGCCAAAGGACTCGAATTCTCGTCGGTCTTCATCGTAGGGCTCGAAGAAGGACTGTTCCCCCATAGCCGGTCGCTCGACTCCGAACAGGAGATGGAAGAGGAACGGCGCTTGTGCTATGTAGGTATGACCCGTGCCTGCAAAAGGCTGGTATTGACCCGAGCGCGCATGCGCCGATTTCTTGGCAGCGAAAGCTTGAGCGAGACCAAACCCTCCCGATTTCTTCGTGAGGTCCCGGCAGAGTTAATGGTGAGCACAGGCATCCCACAAGCGCTGAAGAAGCCGGTTGCCTATCAGGGTTCTACTTACAACACCTCTGAAAGTATTCGAGAATTTTATAGGAAACGAGGAATCCAAATAGACTTATCTTCCAGTAAAAAGGAAGCCTTGCAAGGCGGCGCCGGGTTCAGCCATGGAACAGTCGTGCGGCATCCTCAATACGGGATTGGCACTGTTCTGCGGATCGAAGGTGAAGGCGACGCCTGCAAGCTCACCATCAGTTTTCCGGGTTATGGGTTAAAGAAAATGGTTAAGAAATACGCCAAGCTGGAAAAAGCCTAGGGAGAACATATTTGTCCAGTTTCATTTTTCAGAGGAAGCAACTGGATCAACTGATCCATGACTCCATTGACCCTGTGTTCCGCCTCAAGCGGGCGTTGAGCGCAGTGGATCTGACAGCGCTGGGGATTGGGGCAATCATTGGAGCTGGAATCTTCGCCACCACTGGGGCGGCTGCGGCCGGCACGATGGATCGCCCGGGAGCGGGACCTGCCCTGATTGTTTCCTACCTGGTTACGGCTATAGCCTGTGGCTTCTGTGCTTTTTGTTACGCCGAGTTTGCTTCAATGATTCCCATCTCAGGAAGTGCTTATACTTATGCTTACGCAACTTTGGGAGAATTCATCGCGTGGATCATTGGTTGGGATTTGATCATTGAGTATGCCGTTGGTAATGTGGCTGTGGCCGTCAGCTGGGCAGGATACTTCAAGGAATTGTTGCGCGGCTTGGGCTTCGATGTGCCGGCCTGGTTGACCACGGACTACCGAACCGCACATCGCAGCGCAGAAATTCTGGCCAAGGCTCCTCACCTGGCCGGAATTCCCATCATCGTGAACCTCCCAGCCATCTTCATCGTAGCTTTTATCACGGCCATTCTGGTCATAGGCATCAAGGAGAGTTCGGTATTCAATTCTCTAGCAGTTCTAGTCAAGCTCATAGTGGTTGTAGGTTTTATTGTCGTCGGGGCCTTTTATGTGAAACCGTCAAACTGGCAGCCCTTTGCCCCCCACGGTTGGAAAGGGATCGCTACAGGCGCGGCGCTAATCTTTTTTGCGTATATTGGTTTCGATGCGGTCTCCACTGCTGCCGAAGAAGCCAAGAACCCGCAACGCGATATGCCCATTGCTATGATTACTTCACTGGTAATTTGCACGTTCTTGTATATTGCGATTACGGCCGTTCTCACAGGAATCTTGCCTTATCACAAGCTAGGGACAGCAGAACCGCTGGCTACGGCCTTGAATGCCATCCATCTTGACTGGGCAGCCGGGGTTGTTTCCTTCGGCGCAGTAATCTCCATGACTGCGGTCTTGCTCGTGTTCCAGATGGGGCAGCCACGAATCTTCTTTGCTATGTCTCGGGACGGATTGCTTCCCAAAGTTTTCGCTTCTGTCCACGCACGCTTTCGCACACCTCATGTGACAACAATCTTGACAGGTGTTTTAGTTGGCGGTTTTGCCGGGTTCATGGACATCAACGAAGCTGTGGAGCTTACGAACATCGGAACCTTGTTTGCTTTTGTTCTGGTCAGTATTGGTATCATCGTGCTGCGGCACGCCGAACCTGAGCGGCCTCGGCCCTTTCGTTGTCCATGGGTCCCGGTGGTCCCTATGCTGGGAATTCTCTCTTGTCTTTACCTGATGCTACAATTGCCTCTTTTGACCTGGGTTCGGTTTATCGTTTGGCTGTTTACCGGGTTGATGATCTATTTTCTTTATAGTGTCGAGAAGAGTTCGATGTTTCTCTCGGAGCTTCGGAGTCGACCGTATTTCTGGCGTCAGCTTCTTGTTACCCGGCAAGCGATTGGGGTTGTTCTGCTGGCATTAGCTGCATTGCTCTTGTTCTCTGGGCTGGCACAACATGGCGCCTTGTCTAATCGAATCGGTTACGCCCTGGCAATCCCGTTTCAGGGGGCTAAACTTCACGCTAGCATTGCATTTACCGGGGGGCTGCTCTTGGTCTTCTCAGTCTTGTTCCTAAGGAAAGCCTTCGGCATGTCTCCCCCTATGAGTGGAAATGGGCCGCAAGATTAGTTGGCTTCCAAGGTCCTGCGACTCGCTTAAGGCATGCGGGTCTGCGCTTTTCTCAATTGCGGATTCTGGAGTTCTGGTTTTTGGTCTCCATGCTGGATTGGGCTGCTCGAGGGTCGATTTTTTAAGGGAGTGGGGTGATTGGACGGTCGTCTGATGGATACTTTGACTTCTCCTTTGAATAGCGCCCAATGGTAGATAGGTGCACTCGTTGTGGGTGAAGTTTCTTTGCTAATTCGGTAAATCCGTCTAATTGCCGACACAGATTTAGATGTTTTCTTTGGAGTGACGGAATGGGACGATGAATCTGGGAGGGTCAGAAGGGCCATTGTCGAACGGTAGCAATCGGTCTCTGATTCTGGTCTGATGCGGGAAATAAATCGAATTCTCTTGTTACTAGTGTGCTTGGCCTACGTGGCCTTTGGGCTGGTTACGGCCGTGATTGGGGTCATTATCAGCCGATTTCAGGCAACCTATCATGTTCCGTTATGGGTAGCAGGGCTCCTCCCGTTTGCATTCTATTTGGCCTACGGCCTCTGCTCGATTCCCTTTGGGTTGCTCGCAGATCGGAAGGGTGGACGGCTTGTGATCCTGCTGGCAATGTTCCTGATGACCAACGGGTGCTTCCTGTCCTATCTGAGTACTAATTGGATGTTGACAATTGTCATGGTTTTTCTGATCGGGGTGGGTGTCACTGCCATCCAAACAGCTGGAAACCCAATTATTAGGGAATTGGACGCCCCTTCGCGCTATTCGAGTAATCTGACTACAATAATTGGTATTGGGGCGGTAGGTTATGCGATCAGCCCTGTCATGGTTCCCTATTTTGAACTAAAAGGATGGTCATGGCAGACAGTCTACCTGATATTCGGAATTATTAACCTGGCATTGCTTCTGCTCCTTTCAGCCGTGCGATTCCCCATTACCAGGTTCAGCGAGCAGGAGAAAGTGCAAACGGATTCCATTGTGGTGCTGTTAAGAAACCCAATCATCATTGTGTATTCTCTTGGTATTTTTCTTTATGTGGGTGGGGAAGTGGGAGTCTCATCTTACATTGTCAGCTACATGGAGAGAATCCATGGGGTTGGGCTGCAGGATTCACTCTGGGCAGAAAGTTCCTTCTGGCACAGTGCATTTCCTTCGATGTCGGCGCTGGCTGTGGCGTTGTTCTGGGCCCTGCAAGCGATCGGAAGAATGATGGTCGGTCCAATGATGATCCGTATCAAACCCAAGACGATATTTGTCATCTGCAGCGGCCTTTGCTTTTTATCGCTCTTGCTTGCCTTGATGGCTCCGAGTCGCCTAGCCCTGATCTCGTTCGTTCTCACCGGATTATTCACCTGTTCCTCTTTCACTTTGATTTTCAGTGGAGCTATCCAAAGCTTCGATACAAACCACGGCACCATTTCAGGCATCCTTTGTACAGCAGTCGTTGGAGGGGCGATCATCGGAGGACTCGTTGGTCTTATCGGTGAAGCGTGGGGGATGAGAGTAGGGATGGGGATAAATCTTGTAGCTTTCTTGTATGTCTTTCTCTTGGCGATCCTGGGAAAAGGCAGGCTTAATATTGAGAGCAACTAGCTCAGGATTTGCTCACCTTCTGCTTGCGTCGATGGGCTTGTAGGAAATCTTGACATGTTCTGTGATGAATGGACTTGGGAAGCTTGTTACTAGTGTATTCCCCCTCCACAAACGGCAATGGCTGACCCTCTGAGACGGCCGCCAGGTTCTCGACGAGTCCTTTCCAATAGAACGTGCGGGCCAGCTTCTCCTCGCCCCGGTTACCTTCGGCCACATGGTCAAAGATGAGTTGAGTCTTACCCATCTTCATCACAAAGCTCCACAGTCCAATTCCATCAATTACTGTTTTGAATTCCTGGGCAATTAACTGGTTCTTCACGATGGCTGTCAGCTGGTAGCCAGGGAAGAAATCCCCCCGAACTTCACCTCCAACCTTAAATTGCGACAATTGGGCCTTCGGGTCATACCAGCGGTTCAATGCTCTGGAAGATCGAAACGCTGAGAAGACTCGAGCCGGGAAAGCCCTAATCGTCTTTTCCAGGTGAATCACGTTTTCACGTGGACTCAGATGATTACCCATTATGGAAATATGATAACCCATTTGCGCCTGTACTCAAACCTGTTTTCGGACATCTTCAGGGTATTGCAAAGCAGATGAACTCCTCAGAGGACCGCAGACTCATTCTTCGAGAGTTCACTTCGGACATTGGGGGGGGATGACTGTGCGGACTCACATTAAAGGGAAATGATGGCCAAATTCCTTCAGCACCCTGTCACTTTCTATTTCTCTTTTGGCGATCTTCTCATCGTAGTCCCAGAATTGAGCTGCAAGAGGAACTGATGCATGTTGCCAACTGTTACCTGCACAGACTGAACACACAACCTGACCTGAAGAATTGACAGTCAAGGGTCGCTGGGTTTCACAGTTGAGGCAGTAAACCACCCGACCTTCGAGGAGACGATGGGATGCCTTCCCAGCGACTTTCGCCTTCCTCCTTGACTTGTTTTTCCACCGCATGGGGAACCTCCATTGGGAATGGTCTGCCAGAGGAATCGTGATGATTCATCATGGCACGTCGACCTTTTTTACCATGTCGAAGAACTCCAATGCAAGCAAAAGGGGGAAAAATCAGAAAGAGTCAAGAAATCGTTTCTCTGGGCTTGGTGAATGGCCTTACATGATCCCCATGATTCCCTTTGGGCTCCCCTACGCCGGACACTCATCGCCCTGGTTGCGGGCGGAACGGGATCCCGAACAAAGCCTGGACTTCAATTGGGGTGTCGTTCTGCTTTGCAGGTTTGAATTTCCACTGCTTTAGCGCTTCCATAGCGCGCTCGTCCAGAGCCGGATTGAGGCTTCTGATCACGCGGACCTTCTCAATCCCGCCATCCTTTCGAATCACACCGTAGAGCACGACCATGCCACGAAGCCTTGCCAGTTCTTCGTCTTCAGGCCTGCCTGGATCGACTTTCCGGAGGGGTCTCGGCTGGACCAGGGTATCTCCTGGGCTGACGTACAACTGGGAGCCGGATGCCGGAGCCACAGTGGGTTGATGCTGCGATTCGGGTATTTCAGAAAACTGCATGATCCAGCGACCGCCCGGCATCGGCACGAATACTGTGTAATTCCTTTTTCCTGAAAGAACCCCATAAACCCCTAGCCCGGCACCGCCAGAGCGCCCCTCGACTACCGTGATATTGTAGCTGTCCCCGGGCTCATCGATCGTCACCATTTTGCTAAAGGTGACCGAGGCTCGAGGCCGTCGTCCCGGTCCAGCAATTGTGGGTGTTTCGTCAGGGTGTCCTCCTTGAACCGAGACCCCCGGTATCTGAATCTGGGCGATATCACCGCCACTGCCGTATCCATTGCCACTTCCTTTTCCACTGCCACCGCCCCCGGGAACACCACCGTCCAGTTCGCCTCCGTCAATCCCATTGGGGGAGCCAGTTCGGTTACCGTCAGGGGAGATGGAAAACTCGCCAGTCCGGTTACCGGGAGGAACTCGGATGCCCCCAGGCCCTGGGAGGCCGGGATTGGCACTAAGGACCACCAGGTTCCGCAAATTGCCATTCCCTTCCAGCGCGCCGGGGACATTCACGAAAGGGGTCGAACTGTCTGAGTCGGGTCCGATTTTCCATTCAGGAGATGCACCCGGAGCCAGGGCCAGCTTGGAGTTTTGGTTGAGCGTCACGACCTTGGCGATCCTCACGTCCGACAAAGACCGCTCGACATTCTTCGCGGTCGAACCGTCTGGGTCGGACCCGATTTTCCATTCAGGGGATGCACCCGGGGCCAGGGCCAGCTTGGGATTTTGGTTAAGCACTTCACTCTTGCCCATCCTCAGTTCAGATAAGGATCGTTCAAAGTTCTTCATTTCGGGATCTGGCGGTTTCATTAGGGCCTGCGGGGCATTGAGCCTGGAGTTCAGTAGAGAGGAAACGTGCTTCTGGGCCATCTGAATGGTCTCGATCCGAGTATCCTCGACATTCCAGATGACGATGTTTGGTACCTTCACCTCCTGCTTAATCACAGTATTCGGAGTGGAGGGTTGGACAATTGTCTGGCTAGGGTTATCGGCCTTCGGAGGCGCCGACTGAACTATTTGAGTCGGGTGAAATGCCGTGCTACCTTTAGGTGGCATGACGTTCTTCTTGCGACCCGCAGGAGTCTTTGGTCCCTCTTTGGGAGATCGAATCGCGGGGAGAAGGTCCGAAGGCCGATAGTAGGTGATGTTGTATTCCCGCTCCAGGGCTTCCCTTGTTAAAGGTAAAGGTTGTTGCCAGGTAAGTCCGGACATCCCATAGATCAGGCAAACCAGGCCGGCGTGGATACTGGCAGAGGCAATGAAAGGCTTGATTGAATAGCCTCGGGGGGCCCACACTCTGGTGAACAGATCGGTCTCTTCGTGTGCCACCTCTTTGATGTGAATTGAGGAGAGCAGATTGTTAAGATCGTAATAATCAACTGAGCCGCTGACATTCTCCGGCTCCGATGTCTCACTGGATGGAAGCTTGGTCTCTTCTTCTGGCGGTTTCCATGATTTGACGCACTCAGAGCATAGATCTCTTTTGAAGAGATACCAGCTGATTTTTTGGCCGCAATTCCTGCAAATTGCCATTTCCCGTCTATCCCATTCTCCTGTTATTTGATCAAACAGGGCGAACTCATGCAGTTCGTTTGGTCTGCACTCATTACACGACCCTCCCCAGTTCCTCAAAACTCATCGGAATTCCATTCCTGAAGCCTTATCGAATTATTTGCATGGGAACCATTGGGGTTTGCACTGAGTCGGACCTTTTCCGGGCTGAGCCATCCATTCAGGAAGAGAGGAGTTGCCATAAATCGTCGTTCCTTTGCTCTATCGGGACTTTCGCCATGACGGGAGGAGCCTCCAGAGCTACTTTGCCCGATACAAGCAAACGCGCCCGGGTCGAATTGAAGTTCTTCTACCTGAGAAATGATCTGAATCGCTGCCGAGTGGCAAGTTTTCTGCTGGAAGGATTTTCCTGCCGCGCTCAAGAAAATGGGGAATAACCCCGTCGGAATTATCAGTGTGATGGCTGGTTCGCAAATGCCCACGCTGATGACGTTAGTATCCTATCCCTCCTGGCCTAGATGGAAATTGACTTGGATTGACTATCTCGAGATGCCGCTTGGAACAGGGCGCTGGATCAACTGGATCAACCTCAGGTGGCCGCAACGAGGCAGTCTTGCTTCGAGCCTTTGTCTCCACGTCTGCAGGCTCATGTGAATTCTCCAGGGAGCCAGTCCCATTTCAGGATAGGCACTCCTGATGCTTTGTCGCGAGGCAGTTCTGGGCCAAATTCAGACGTGCATACTTCGTTGGTAGTAGTACTTTGGTATGAGCCAATCCTTCAAGAATCCTTCGAATGGCGACACCAGAATCCCACCTTTGAGCAATTGACCTCGGCTCAACTCCCACCGATAATGCCCGTAGTATTCAAATGCTAGAAACTAGCTTTGAATCAGAGGCAGCCCGGAGCTTACCGAATGCATGGCAAAGAACGGAAAAAAACTTCTGCACTTAATCCTTCGGGACAAACTGCCGATGTGGATAAAGGTTTCTCTTTCCTGTTGCTGGAAATGAGAATGACGGTGAAAGGTGCCTTTGGAAACGGAGTTGCTCAATCACAATTGCGAGAGAGCCAGGGGATCTGGATATGGTGAACGACACGGTTTTGAGTGACTCCCTGTCCGAATGGGACCAATCGTTCCCAGATAGGAGGGGATGTCGGAACCCAAGGAAGTAAATGATTCAGAAGGACGTGTTAAGGCTTGACTTTTCCCATTAAGTAAAGGGTCAATTTCAAAAAAGGAGAAAATACTATGTTGGAACTACTCAAGAGATTTGTAAAGGATGAAGAAGGGCAGGACCTGGTGGAGTATGCCTTGTTGCTCGTATTCCTGGCCTTGGCCGCGATTGCTGTACTGCCGTTCTTGGGGAGTGCGGTGAATAGCGTGTTCAGCCGTTCCGGTAGCACTTTAACTTCAGGGTCCTAATCTGGGATTGTTCTTTTTAACAAGTCCAGCGGCCTATCCCGCTGGACTTTTTTTTTGCACCTGCGATTACGAAAACGTAATCTGCTGCCACACACCTGCCGATATCTCTCCTCGAAGGGTGAGGGTCATGCTGAATTGCCTACTGACTTCAACTCGGTGCTTTGACCCCCAATCACTGTCGTCTCCTAGAGCCGACCCGTCTGTTCTTAAGTGATTTTGCTTTGAGTTCGGTTAGTAGAGTTCTCTCATGAACAGGATCCTTTTCGGTGTCTCGTTGGTTTGTGTAATGACAGCGGCTATCTCCGATTTTCACGTACGTAGGATTCCCAACTGGCTGACTCTTCCTTCTATTTTGTTGGGATTGGTCTTAAATGGAGCCTTCTTTGGATGGAGCGGTCTGGTGTTGAGCCTCAAAGGACTAGGACTAGGTTTTCTCCTCCTTTTCTTCTGGTATTTGCTCGGGGGAATGGGAGCAGGGGACGTCAAATTGCTGTCTGCAGTAGGAGCCATATTGGGCCCGCGATTGGTTTTTTTCGCGTTCATCTGGACCGCCATTGCAGGCGGAGTAATAGCGGTGACAGTCATGATTTCAAGAAAAGCGGTCATGCAGACTTTTCGCAATCTGAAGATCCTGATCCAGAGTTGGGTTATCGCAGGATCCAACAGCGAAGCCAACCTCACCATTCGAAACCAATCGCTGATCAAATTGCCTTATGGAGTCGCAATTGCAGTGGGAACAAGTCTGGCAGTATGGCTTCAGTGGATTCCAGGATTGGAATTCTGATCAGCAGGCCAGGTCTAATGTCAAGAAGTAGAAACGTCATTTTTCTGCAAAGGAGTGATTCATGAATAGGGCGAGAATTTTGATCGTATTGATCGTTGCTGTCCTGGTGGGCGGACTGTTGAGTTTCGCCGTCTACAACTACCTGCGCACACGCCCAGTCCAAGTCGTCAAGACCCCGGAAAAGAACATTGTGGTAGCTGCAGGCAAGCTGCAACTGGGTGCACGATTGAAGGACCAGGATCTGAAGTTTGTGCCATGGCCAGCCACAAATCTGCCAACGGGGTACTTCGAAAAAAAAGATGACCTCATTGATCGTGGTGTGGTCCAGCCTCTGGTAGAGAATGAACCGATCTTGGAGTCAAAGCTAGCTCCCAAAGGGGTGGGAGCCGGGTTACCTCCCATCATCCCGACAGGTAAGAGAGCGTTGTCGATTCGGGCCAACGAGATCATCGGAGTAGCCGGATATGTACTTCCAGGAACCCGCGTCGATGTGGTTCTGACTGGCAGCCCTGTCGGGTCCAATGAACCGATGACGAAGATCGTCCTGCAGAATGTCGAAGTGGTCAGTGCTGCCCAAGATATTCAGAAAGACGCTGAGGGCAAACCCAAGACGGTGACCGTGGTGACCCTATTGGCGACTCCTGAAGACATTGAGAAATTGACCAGCGCCAGCTCTCAAGGGCAATTCCAACTAGCACTGCGGAACCCGTTGGACGCAGAGGAAGCGAAAACCCGCGGCATCCAGTTAAGCCAGTTGATGCGCGGAGGGGCACCCCCACCCCCTCCCGCAAGCAAGGCGCAAAGAAGAGTCGCACCCACTGTGGCAGCACCGGCCTCTCCGTCGGTGGCCCCTGCTGTCAACATCGAGGTGATAAGGGGCGATCAGAGATCCACCGTGAAGTTCTAGCGGTTCGGGCCGAAGATTACATTAAGGTAATTTGGATTTATTACGACAAGATGTGAAGCAAACCCTCGACCGCTGAAGGCACGCTTTCAGCGGTCTGCCAGGATACATAGATGTTCATGGATAGAATCAGTTATGAAAGTCATTGTTAATCAGGAGGAGAGATCTTGAGACTACCAGTCGCCTCTCATTGCCGGGTGAACGTCAATCGTTCCGCCCTATTAATGCTTATCGCTGGAGCACTGATGGCCGCTTTCTTTACTGCGGAGCTCTCAGCCCAGGGAGCGAAATCACAGAAACAGTCGACTTCAGATGTTCCACAATTGACCGTCATTGCCTCAAAGTCTATCATCGTTAACACAGCTGATCCCATAGGACGAGTCTCTGTCACAGACCAAGCCGTTGCTGATGCCGTCGTCATTTCGCCGCAACAGGTCTTGATCAATGGCAAGACTCCGGGACTGGTGAGTCTGATTTTGTGGGACCGGAATGGAAAAACCACCAGTTACGACCTGGTCGTGGAAGCCGATGTCTCCCTTTTGCAGCGACAACTGGAGGATCAGTTCCCGACGGAAAACCTCAATGTTTCGACAGCCAAAGGGGCAATCGTGCTGTCCGGGACTGCCAGTGATCCGAGAGTCGTGGAGAAATCTGTGGAGATCGCAGGAGCCTTTTCAACCAAGGTGGTCAACATGCTCCTGCTGCCACCGCCTCCTGATACTGAACAAATTTTGCTCCAAGTCAAATTTGCCGACGTGGATCGCGTTGCCTTGCAACAGCTGGGAATTAATCTTTTCAGCACAGGTGCCTTGAACACTCTGGGGCAAACTAGCACGCAGCAATTCGGGTCAACCTTCAATAATCTCAACCTGAGCACGGTCAGTCCAGCCCATGGTCCGGGATTCACGACGCAGCAGACCTTGACGGATTTGCTTAATGTTTTTTTCTTTCGGTTCGACCTGAACTTTGGCGCGGCTATTAAGGCTCTGCAGCAAAAAAACCTGCTGCAGATCCTGGCAGAGCCAAATCTACTGGCTTCGAACGGGAAAGACGCCAGTTTCCTAGCCGGTGGAGAATTTCCTATCCCGGTCATCCAGAGCAGCCAGAATCTGAATTCAGTGACGATCCAGTTCAAGGAGTTTGGGGTCAGGTTGAACTTCACTCCCACCATTCTTCCAAGCGGCAAGATTCGACTCAAAGTGCGGCCTGAGGTGAGTGCCTTGGATTACACGAACGCCGTTACGGTCAGTGGCTTCTTCATTCCAGCTCTCAGTACCCGTAGATCGGAGACTGAAATCGAACTGGCTGATGGTCAGAGTTTCGCCATAGCCGGTCTGATTGACAATCGTGTCACGGAAATCCTCAGCAAAGTTCCAGGCATCGGGGATATTCCGGTTTTGGGTAAGCTCTTCCAAAGCCGTTCATTGCAGAAATCGAAAACTGAATTGATGGTAATGGTGACTCCTAGACTGGTTAAACCCCTCAATCCGGACCAATTGCCTCCTCTGCCCGAAGCGCCTAAGCCCTTCTTAGATCCACAGAAATTTGACGGCAAGGCAGGCAAGGTCGAGGGAGGCCAACCAGCAACGCAAGGCCCTCAAGGGAGTATCCCCAAGGGCTAATTGGCGGTCATTTTCTAAGACCGCGGGATTGCAGCGGATAGTACGAGAAGGAATAAAACGCGGTCTTAAGCTTGGAGAACTTCGGGCAAATGTTATCGACCATTATTGTTAGTCCAGACGAGGAATTCCGAGAACATGTCCGGGACCTGTTGGAAGGGTCAGACCAGATCGAAATTCGAGCGGAGTTGAATAGCTTTTATTCTGCCCTAGACAGCTGGATATTTGACGAGATCCGCTCCATGGAACCGGACATCGTCATTATTGATCTCGCACCTGACAAGGAACAAGGGATTCTTACTCTCGAGAAAATTGTCGAGATTTCAAAACACAGCCACGTCTTTGTTGCGGGCAACAACAACGATGCTGAAACCATCCTTCGCTCGATGCGGTCTGGAGCCAAGGAATTCCTTTCCAGGCCAGTCGAAACCAAACCCTTGTCTGAAGCCATTGGGAGGGTCAGTAAAGTCAACACCCTGGTGAATAAGGAAAAGAAGCGATACGGCAAGTGCTTCACCTTTTTCAGCGCCAAGGGGGGAACCGGTTCTACGGTAGTATCCACGAACTTTGCGGTCAGCCTGGCAGAGCAAACTAAGAAGCCGACCATCCTCGTGGACTTAGACATGCAGTTGGGTGAGGTCTCACTATTTCTCGGGCTCAAACCCTCCTTTAACATCGTGGATGTTGCAGACAATATCCACCGCATGGATCCCTCTCTGCTCAAAGGGTTCGTCAAGAGGCACGTTTCAGGACTGGATGTACTGGCTGCCCCCGATTCTTTGGATAAGGTAGAGTCCGTCAGCGCGGTACAGGTCGGGCAGATTCTTCAGTTCCTGAAAAACAATTACGAATACGTGGTGGTGGATACCTCCAATTCTTTCGACGATTACACAGTAGCTGCTCTGGATCAGTCTTCAACGATATTCCTGATCTCGAACACTGATCTTCCTTCACTTAGAAATGCGCAGCGTTGTCTGTCAATCTTCGAGCGGATGGGTTACAAAAAGGAAAAGATCCAACTGTTGATCAACCGTTACCAGAAGAGCCTGGAAATCCGGGGCAAGGATATTGAAGAAACCCTGAACTTCCCGGTGTATTGGTTTTTCCCCAATGACTGGCCCACTATCATCAACTCAGTCAACAGTGGTGTTCCGCTCTCGAGCATCAACCATACAGAGATTGCCAGCTCCTTTACCCAGTTCGTCCAGCATGTCGCCAAGATCCAGCCGGTTAAGGTGCCTGAGAAGGAGAAGAAAAAGGGGCTGTTGGGTTTCCTGAAAAAATGATTGCGGTGGGGCATATACAATCAAGCCTAACAAAGCGTTGAAAAAAAAGGTAACGGCAAATGGGTGACACAAAGTTGTTTGGCAAAGACATGGCCTCAGAGGGCGAACGCCCTTCCTGGAACGAGCGGTTGAGTCGGACTACAACGACAGTATCAACCAACCACTTCCTGGAGCTCAAACATAGTATTCATCGCAAACTCCTGGATAAACTTAACCTCGAAAGCATCGCCAGCCTGACCAAGCCTGTCCTAAGCAATGAGATCCGGAAGATTGTAGAGAGCATGGTGGTGGAGGAGACGACCCCGCTCAGTCTTCTGGAAAGGGAGAAGCTGGTTAATGAAGTTCTGGATGAAGTTCTAGGCCTCGGTCCACTGGAGCCGCTCCTGAAAGATTCCTCCATTTCGGACATCTTAGTCAATACCCACAAGCATGTATATATAGAACGGAAAGGAAAACTCGAAATTACGGATGTTCGGTTTAAGGACGATTCGCACCTGATGCAGATCATTGACCGGATTGTTTCGGCCGTAGGTCGCAGAGTTGATGAATCCTCGCCAATGGTTGATGCTCGTCTGCCGGATGGCTCCCGTGTCAACGCGATCATCCCTCCCCTTGCGATTGACGGACCAATTCTCTCAATCCGGCGTTTCGGCACAACCCCCTTGACTGCCGATGACATGCTCAACAACAACAGCCTGACACCTGCCATGCTGGAGTTGTTGAAGGGGATAGTGAAGGCCAGGCTCAACATCCTCATTTCTGGAGGGACAGGTTCAGGAAAAACTACCCTCTTGAATATCCTTTCCGGCTATATACCGGAGGACGAACGCATCGTCACGATTGAAGACGCTGCGGAACTTCAGCTCCACCAGGTGCATGTCGTCCGTCTGGAGACTCGTCCTCCCAACATTGAGGGAAAAGGAGCCATCCGGCAACGACAACTCGTCATCAACACGTTGCGCATGAGACCAGATAGGATTGTCGTTGGGGAGGTTCGTGGCGAGGAGGCCCTGGACATGCTGCAGGCCATGAATACGGGTCACGACGGTTCACTCACAACTATTCATGCCAACTCGCCCCGAGATGCCTTGTCACGCATGGAGACAATGATTTCAATGGCAAATCTGAACCTGCCAGACAAAGCCATGAGGCAACAAATAGCATCGGCAGTCGACGCTGTCATCCAGGTGTCCAGGTTAAGTGACGGGACCCGAAAAATCATAAGTCTCTCGGAAGTGGTGGGAATGGAAGGAGACATCGTCACGATGCAAGACATCTTCGTATTCGAGAGAGTCGGGATTGGGGATAAAGGCAAAGTGCTCGGCCGGTTCCGGCCCACTGGAATACGCCCCAAATTCTCAGAAAGGCTGAAGTACTCTGGTATCCATCTGCCAGCCAGCATGTTTGACAATGTTACGGAGTTCAAGCGATAAAGTTTGGAGTTTCTCATGGATCATATCTTAATTTCCTTAGGGATTTTCATCATTGCAGTCCTCTTCGTCGGGGGCATCTATTTCTTCATCTGGGAAATGCCAGAACGCGAGAAGCGCCGCCGGATTAAAGGCCGGCTGGAGGCGATCTCCCAAGCGGGGGCACGAGAACCCTCGCCAGAGTTGGATTTGCTCAAAAAAGAGCTATTGAGCGACGTTCCAGCACTTAACCGGATTCTGCTGCAATTCTCTCATAGCAGCCGTTTAAAGAGACTCATCACTCAGGCCGACATTAAGTTGAACGTGAGCACCCTCATCCTCATTTCGCTGGTGCTATTGGCTCTTGGTTACGTAGTCTCTTACCACTTTTTCCCGATGCCCCCGATTAACCTGGTGGCGGGTGTATTCCTTGCACTTCTACCCTTATTCCTACTGATGTACAAACGGAAGAGACGGTTTGGGCGATTCGAAGGACTGTTTCCCGAGGCGCTGGATCTGCTCACCCGCGCCGTTAAAGCCGGCCATGCCTTCAATACCGGAATTGAGATGATTGCCGATGAAATGCCAGACCCGGTCAGCAAGGAATTCCGGATTACCTACGACGAACAGAATTTTGGTCTTCCCCTAAAACAGGCGCTTTTCAACCTGGTGGATCGGATTCCTCTGCTGGATTTGAAATTCTTTGTTACGGCAGTATTGATGCAGAAAGAAACAGGTGGCAATTTGGCCGAAATCCTGACCAATCTTTCCCACGTTATCCGAGAACGGTTCAAAATCATGGGCGAAGTGAGGACTTTCTCGGCTCAGGGCCGTCTGACAGGGTACATTCTGACAGCAACTCCTATCGGGATGGGTTTCATCCTTTCCATGATGAACTGGGATTATATGAGTGGGCTTTTTAAGACGGAAGTCGGGCACTACATGCTGGCAGGAGCAGGATTCTGTCAGATTCTGGGCTACATCGTAATTCGAAAGGTAGTCAACATCAAGGTGTAGAAAGTGAAAGGGTTGGCGTATGCTGATACTGATTACGAGTTTGACATTTATCGTGGGAGCTTCCCTGGTTTTCTTCCTTCAATTCGTCCTTTTTAAGAAGAAAACCCCGCTGGCAGATCGTTTGAGTGACTTAGAACGATCCAACCCCTTCGGTGCCTATAACGGAAGCACCTTATCCGCCAAGCGAGATGCAAGCGTTGAACGCGTCTTCGAGCCTTTAAGTAAATTGATACCGAAATCTCCAAAGGAAGTTGGAGCGACGGCCAAGAAACTGATGAGAGCGGGATATCGGAACCGGTCGGCGGTCACTGTGTTTTTCGGAATCAAGATGACACTGATTTTGGCGGCCGTCTTGGGGCTGTTGCTCTCTGGCACGCTCAAGACCCAGCCCACAGAAAATATCTTCATCATCTTGATTGTGGGTCTGGGTGGAGGGTACATTCTTCCCGACTTTATCCTTTCCACCCGCGTAACGGCTAGACAGGAGAGAATTCAATTGGCGTTGCCGGACGCGCTAGACTTGTTGGTGGTATGCGTGGAAGCAGGGCTCGGTTTGGACCAAGCGATCTTGAAGACTAGTGAAGAGCTTCGAATCACCCACCCAGACATATGTCAAGAGCTTAATATGGTCAGTCTGGAATTGCGGGCCGGTAAGCCCCGGAAAGAAGCCCTACGAAATCTCGCTGATCGGACTGGGGTCGAGGATCTCAACGGTCTTGTCTCGATGCTAATCCAGACCGACAGGTTTGGCACTAGCATTGCCCAATCTCTGAGGATCCATTCCGAAGCCCTGCGAACCAAGCGAAGACAACGCGCTGAAGAAAGAGCTCACAAAGTTTCGGTCAAACTCGTGTTTCCCTTGGTGTTTCTGATCTTTCCGGCAATGTTCGTGGTTATCCTCGGACCCGGAGCCATCAAAATCATTAATCAGCTATTTCCTGCAATCAGCGGTCAATAAATCGGCAGCAATGCCGCTACACCTTGAATGAAAGGAGATGTCTAATGACGCCAGCTGGAACCGTGAAGATCATCCTCTTCGTACTTTTCCTGATCCTTTTGGTCGTTGTCATCAAGCGAAGATCTTCCAAGACTTAGGTCGGTAAGTTTGACGGCAGGTAGGGCCTTTATTGAGACGAATTATCTAAGCAACCCCCGGGTTTACGGTCTTGGACATCGTTGGCTTTCTTCTTCCTATCCTGTATCCGGAGGAAGATGATTTTCAGGAAGGCTGCAAATCGGGGCAGCATGCAAGCCATCAACGTCACCAGAGGTCAAATTCTCGCGAATCGGCTATCTGTCGCCGATACTTTTTTCAGCAGCCTGATTGGACTGATGGGCCGGAGTCGCATGACCCCCGGCGAAGGCTTGTGGATTTGTCCTTGTCAGAGTGTTCATACTTTGTGGATGCGATTCTCCATTGATGTGCTGTTTCTGGATAACGACAAGTCCGTGATCTATTTGGTCGAACGGATGAAGCCCTTTCGAATATCGAGACATCTCTCGAGGGCCGGGAGTGTGATCGAGCTGCCGGCTGCCACCATCCAGCTGACGGGCACTCGATTGGGAGATCGGTTGGAGTTCTTGGAACAATGAGAGTGCAGTCAAAAATCACCTCTTCCAGGGCGCTTGCCGGCTTCGTAGGAAGTCTGAGCCCTTTTCAGCAGAGAGACCAGGTTTCCCTACTAGTCAGGCTAGGGTTAGGAATGGCTCTCCTCTCTATGGGAGTGGCTCTGGCCTTTGCCAGCGAAACCCGCGTCATCGGCAGCGACAACGCATACTTAATCCGAGGATCCAAACATCGTTCAAAGAAAAAGTCTGGACCGAGCACTGTGCAGGCCAAGAAAACTCAAGATCCTCAGGAGACAGCAAGCTCCAGCATAAAAGGGCAAACGC
>JBGOTQ010000037.1:0-28963 GCA_041476565.1 Terriglobia bacterium
CCGACCCGGCGGAATTTTTTCACAGCTTCTCAGTGATGGGTGGTGGCTCCGCTAGGAGCCAGATGTCTGTAGAAAAGGGACCCCACTTGGATCCGCGTCGGACTTGGTGCGGCGTCTCCAGAGCGACTACATCCTGTCACTGCATCAGGGCCTTTACGACCCGCAGCTTCAACTCTTCCATCTGATCGTTCCTGACCTGGTCGAAGCTGAGAGTACCTGCATCCTCCTCGTAAGTCTGCAGCGTACGACCCGACAGGTTAAGTGCCTTCCCAATCGCCTGGGCTACCGCCTCGCGACCCCACTCTTGCCTGTGGGCAAGCAGGATCAGGTATTCGACATCCTGCTGGCCGCGCCGGTAGGCCTTTAGCCGGATTGAGGGAAACGGTTCGTCTTGCCCGAATTTCATGCCCGGATAGAAAACCGTCAGAGGCTCAGCCTGGTCCCACGAACTCATGCCCGCAACCGTGTTCCAGGGAACCACTCCGTCAGCGCCGTTCACCCAAGCACGCCAGCACCAGGCTCGCATCGGAATGTTCGTCGTACTGGGGTCATTCGTGCTGCCGTATTGCCAGTATTCGCGGCCGAACCGGTAGCGATCGTCGAGCAAATAGCGGTTTTTATCGAGTAGCTTCTGGCTGACGCAATTCAGATCGATTTGCCCGGCCAGGAGGTCGCGGATCCACTCTACGCGACTGATATCCGTTCGAACCAGGATGGGGACTTGCGGATAATCCTTCAGCCCCCTTTTGGCCAGCGCTGCAAAAAAACTGAGGGCCCGTGCGTCATCGCGGTGATTCGGCTCGTCCAGCAGCCACAGGGAGGATCCCTTGCCGGAACTCCGCACAGGGTCCTTGAAGTAGTACTTGTTATTGAAATAGATGAAGTAGCGCGTACTGACCCAACCTCGATCCTGAATGTGTCGGGCGAACGCTCCGGCCACTGCCGAGAACCGATCCTGGTACTCCTGGCTGAATGCCTCTTCGATGGGTCCGGCTTCGAGCGCGTGGCGCGTGATGAGGTCTCGATATTCTTCCGCTGTGTTGATTTGGAGAGGATGGGAAAAACGGTAATTACGCCGCAGGTCGCCAGGCCAGTTCTCGAAAAATGGCAGGTACATGTTCGCAACTGGAATTGAAGCGCGAGGCAGATCGGCGAAGGCAGACCCGTCCAGCAGCGGACCAAAGTGAACGTCCCAATTTCCCCAATCCACCGCACGAGTGGCCGCACCTGCGCCCTCGAGAACAGGCGCATTGTCGGGTTCGACCCCGCCGGTCTGATTGTAACCAAGAATGTCTAGGGTGGTCCTGTGCTGGTGTGCCACCCGGTGGTAGGCTTGCAGAATCCGGCGATATTCGGGAGTCCCGCGCTCCACTCCCACGGGGGTAGGGACGGCGCCGTAACAGTTCAGATCCACAACGAAATTGAGTTTGTCCGGAAGAGTCAAAGGCAGCACTTGTACTTCGAGGGTGATTTCACGTTCGAAGCCGCCGGCGCCAACCTTCAACTTCCCGATGTGCATACCGGGGGCCGCTTCATGCGGGATGTATACGTCCACAAAGATCGGCTGGACCCTTTGACCTGGCACACCATTGTCTTTCATCGGGATCGCAAAGGTGGGAGCAAGCGGCACCAGGGCATCGGGATACCAGCTCTGTTTCCCCTCAACACCGGCCTTGCCCGGGACAAACCATTCGCGCGCAAGCTGGATTGCGCCGGTTTCTCGAAAGATCTCCGGAAGTTTAGTGCCGGGAAACAGCGTCTTGCTGACCTGCACCTTGGCTTCGCTTACCGGTTCAGCGGTCTCGATCGCGAGCTGGAAGGCAACAAACTCGTTTCTGGCGCCCGTCAGGTGGACGACACCGCCGATCCCATCCCATACAGAATTGCGCAGTCGGTGATCGGCAAAATCCTGCTCCAGCAATGCCCCTGTCTGCGGATCAATTTTCATCAATTCCGGGACCGCCCATACCCGGACGGGACCTTGGTCTTCTTCGCTCCGCACCGGTGCTTGGGCAGGTGTCTCAACCCGAGGCAGAGGAGGAAAGGTGCGGTCATAGGCTCGATAACGGCCGAGAGGAGACACAGGACCTGCATTCCCGGCTTTGTCGATGGCTCGGGCTGCGAAATAGTAGACTGCGCCCGGTCTTAACTGCTCGACCACGGCAGTCACCTGATCGTGCAGCGCGTTGGACGTGGCCAGCGGATTCAATTTGGGCGCCAGCGGGTCTAGACACCATCGCGGAACCTCCTTCGCGGAGCCGAAGTTGGCGGCCGTCACAGGTTTTTCGCTATAGCGCAGTTCGTACCTAGAGGCGACCCCATCCCCTCGATTGTCGCCCGCTCCGCCGATTTTTAGAATCACGCCCCCTCGCCTCAAGGTAGTGCGACCTAGAACGCGTGCTTCCTCTGGTGAGCTGTGTCCAATTCCGGAGTCGGACTGGAGAGGTTTCACTCGCCCTGGGGCTAATTTGTCTTCCTCCCCGACCTCCACCACCAACAAAGGCGGATGCTGGCTCTCACGACTCTCGAGTAAGTGAATGGTTCGGGCTTGGCCCTTTTCGTCGCAGAGGATCAAACCGTATTGATCTCCACTGAGCAGAGCGCCAATTATTGCCGGGGACACATTGATCTCGTACCAACCGTTGCCGGCGTCGCGGACCTGTCCATATGCATACAGGCTGCCGCCCTGGCCAAAGGTCACGTCCACCAGGTCCGATCCCGGGAATGACCACGACTGATCCCCATTTCGCGCATAGTAAAAATTCACCGACCCTCGAGCGGCCGGCCCCTGCTTCTGCGTGCCTTCAGACCAGGGACCCGATCCGCTGATCGTGGAGATCCCAACTGTGTGCAAGGGGACTGGCGGCGTATTGTACCGGTGTACCCGCATCGTCGCTTTGGTGATGGATCGCCCCTTCAATGCGGAAACATCAAATTGAAACAGGGCGAAACTCAAATACCCCTGGATGGGCAACTGTGGATCCGCCCCGTGGTTTTGGTAAGCGGGAGAGGCTGTTGGTTTAGGCGTGTCGAAATCGGGAACAGCAACCCACGTGTCCGCCGTCACGGGGCAACTGATCGGCACGCCGGCTAACGTCGACACGTTCGCTGCTAAGAGTAGGAATAAGAAGGTCACGATAGGGAGTTTCATGTTTTAGGCCCGGTCGGCCTCGGCATTTGCTCGAGCCAGCAATGCCTTGATGTATCCGATGCTGTAAGCCCATCCGCTCATTCGGCCCCCAACCATGGTGGGTACATGGTCGGCGATTAATGCGCCACGGAAGTCCACCTCGTCGAGGGTCTTCATGATCTTCCACATGTCCATGTATCCGTCGTCAACGAATGTCTCGACAAAATAAGGGATTGGTGTGGTCACATTCCGGAAATGGATTTTCCATAGTCTCCCCATTCTGGCGAAAGCACGAATCGCCTCAAGGACATCTTTACCCATCCCTTTGCCGCCTTCAAGCCAGGTTCCACAGCAGAGACAGACCCCGACGTTGGGGCTGTTCGCAACGTCGAGTGCTCGCACGTACCCATCGAAGCTAGCGAAGATACAACGCGGAACACCGCCGAGTTCCGGCACAGGCGGGTCGTCGGGATGAATTCCAATCCGGATGCCCAACTCTTCAGCCACAGGCACAACCTGTTTAATGAAGTAGGTATAATTCTCCCATATCTCCTCTTTCGAGTACTTTCGGCCGTTCGTTAGTACGCCTTCGAAAACCTTGCCTGCCCAGTAACCCTTCGCTGTCTTCAGATTGAATGCCCGGGCGGGAGCGCCTCCACGGGTCGTTCCTTGCTCTGAACTCCAAATGCCGTTTCCCATGTGGGCATAGGTAGTGTAAGAGATTCCTGCCTTGGCGAGGTTCCGGAGATATTGTTTGTACTCCTCTATCTTCTGGTCACGACCTGGAAGATTGAGAGTGACCTCCGGCATGTTGTGGACGTTGCTGTTGCCGATGTTCCACACCTTCAGTCCGGCAGTCTCGACCTTCTGTTTCCAGCGACTGAAATTCTCCAGCGTCGCCTTATCACCCCCGCTAGGGATGCTCACATAACCGACACCCAGTTGCTGGGCGAACTGAAGGTCCTCCTCGCCCGGATCTGTAGGAACCTGCAGTGAGATTTTGATCCCCGGCGCCAGTTCTGGCAGTCCCTTTGAATTCCGCGTCTCGGACGACGCTGTTAGAGCGCTCTGAGCCAAGCCACTGGTTAAGGCGATCTTGGCAAAGGTTCGCCGGCTCACCGAACGGCTCTCACCTATTCCGATCAGTTGTTGCATTGTAATTGGCTTATCGTTGTCCATGATGTCCTCCAAGGATTGACCCAATTATACTCCGGATCCTGTGATGTTCTGCTCCTCGCCGGAGAATTCCAAGCCTGATTTCTCCCTGTTTTCTCGTGCCCTGTGACAAAAGTCATAGTCACCCGGGGAGTTACGAAATAACCTGTTAGTAAGAAACTAAATCGGGAGAGAATCTATGAGAAATCTTGCTACAAGAACTATTGGCGAGCTGGCAACGGAAGTTCCCGGCGCCACGCGTTTGTTCGAAAAGTTGGGGATCGACTATTGTTGTGGTGGAGGCAGTTCGCTCGAGGCAGCTTGTTCGAGCGCCGGCTTGTCCTTAGAAGAAGTTTCACTCTCACTGGAGCACGCAAAGGAGATCGAGAAGCAACCCAACCCCTATAAGGATTGGCGTCAGAGACGGCTCTCTGAATTAATCTCGCACATTACGACTACACACCACGTGTTCACCAGGGAGGAATTGGCACGGCTTAATCCTCTTTTTGACAAAGTCTGTTCAGTACACGGCCAGAATCACCCTGAACTCCTCACCATTTACAGATCGTTCCGTGCATTGTCGCAGGAGTTGACGTTGCACATGCAAAAAGAGGAGCAAGTGCTGTTCCCCTACGTTGTACGCATGGAACAGGAGGTGCTTGCCCACGGGACGCCGCCGAACTCCCCTTTTGGTACTGTGAAGAATCCAGTCCGGATGATGATGAAGGAACATGACCAGGCAGGGGATGTTCTGACACAGATCCGGAAGGGCAGCTCCAATTTTACTGTTCCTGCTGACGGGTGCAGCAGTTTTCGGTCGCTGTACCAGTCCCTTGCAGGGCTAGAAGAGGACCTGCACCAGCATATTCATCTCGAAAACAACCTGTTGTTCCCCCGGGCAATCGAAATGGAAGGTAGTGCTCAAAACTGCTCTTAAACACAGGAGCCGGCCCAATGAATGAGAACAAGCTCACCCCAACCGTTTCAGGCCGCGCGGATCGACTGGCGGAGTGGCGTTCCAAGTTGGCTTTATGGTCCATTGGCGCCACATCGTTTCTGGCGCTGAGCGGCCTGCTGATCTGGCTACTCCCGTTCAGTCGGTTTCTGCAATTCACCGTGCTCGGACATACCCTGATTGGCTTGGCATTCCTAGTGCCTATCCTGGCCTATTGCATACGACATTGGTGGGTTTATCGCCAGAGCGTCTTGACGCATGTCAAGCTTCTGGGTTATCTGAGTGCAGCAGTCCTGGTGGTTTGTGTCGTATCGGGTGTAGTTCTCACTTATCAGCCCCTATTCAAGACCCGCATCAGCTATTCCTGGAGAGCATTGCACGATTGGACCACGGTCGCGCTTCTGGCCTTTGTTCTTCTCCATATTCTCTTCATCCTGGTTCGGGACGCCCGGGCCCGGCTGACCGAGACGGTGGCCCCGGTCTGGGGAGCCACCAGGCGCTTTGGAAGGGGCGTTGCGGCAGTGACGGGACTGTGCATCGTTCTGGTTGGCTTGGCTCGCCTTGCTTATTTTCCTTCTAAGCTGATTAAGGATTTCCCGAGGGATTATGATCTCTGGGAACCTCGCAACCCGCTTTATGACAAGAACCGGCCCTTTGCGCCGAGCCTGGCCCGCACCATCGACAACAAGCCTATTGACGACCGGCTCCTCTCAGGCTCGGAAAACTGCGGGACCAGCGGATGTCACGAGCAGATCGTCAAGGAATGGGAGCCTTCGGCACACCGTTATGCCGCCATGGACAAGGCGTTCCAGGCCATCCAGCTCACCATGGCCAAACAGAACGGGCCCACCTCGACACGGTATTGCGGCGGCTGCCATGACCCAATCTCTTTGTTTTCCGGCACCAAGAACATCTATGCAGAAGAGACGCAGTTGACGGCCCTGCGGGGATTCCGCGAAGGCATCTCCTGTCTGGCTTGCCATTCCATCAAAGAAACAGACATCAAAGGGAATGCCTATTATGCAATTCAAGCTCCGCCCCGATACCTGGGCGAACTGGAGTATGACCAGACCAAGAACCAGAAGTGGCGCATTGTCCGTGATTTCCTGATCCGGGGCTATCCCCGACAGCACATAAGCAGCTTATCGAAGGTCATGTTCAAAAAGCCGGAGTATTGTGCCGCCTGTCACAAGCAATTTGTGGATGAAGAAATTAACAAGGTGGGATGGGTTCAGCTTCAAAACCAGTTTGACAACTGGCGGATGAGCAAGTGGGCCCGGGATCGCAAAGATCCTCAAAAGACCATTGAATGTCGCGAATGCCACATGCCGCTGGTCAAATCCACAGACCCGGCAGCCGGAGACGCGGCGGATTATAATCGTTCCCCCAACGATGGGATGCATCGTTCTCATCGTTTCCTCGGGGGAAATCAACTCATGCCGGGTCTGCTCAGAATTGAGGATGCAGATCGGCAGACCAGCTTGACTAATCAATGGCTCAAAGGAGAAATTGGAATCCCTGAAATCGAGCAGAAGTGGCACAAACCTGGAGTTCCGGCCGTTTCCATTCAACTGTTGGTTCCCTCGTCCATTAAACGTGGGGAAAAGCTGACAGTCAAATGCGTGATCACGTCGAACAAGGTGGGACACGATTTCCCCACTGGTCCATTGGACATCATTCAGGCTTGGATTGAACTTGTGGTTAAAGATGATAACGGGAACATTGTCTTTGAGAGCGGGACCGTGGATGACAAGGGCTTCATTAAACCCGGTACGTTCATGTTCAAGGCAGAACCTGTGGACCAATATGGAAACCTCATTGACCGGCACAACCTCTGGGAGATGGTGGGAGTTCGCAGCCGGCGCTCCCTGTTTCCGGGGTTTTCCGATATCACGGAATTTGGCTTTCTCTGTCCTGAGCTTCATCAAAAAAAACAGAACTACCTGCCGGCGGAGAAAGAGTACTCGATGGCTGCTCCTCATCAGGGCGAACTCCACATCACCGCACGGTTGCGGTATCGAAAGATCGATCAGTTCCTCCTGAATTACGTCCGCAGTGTCGGGTTCTTTCCGGAGTTTAAGGGAAAGCAGTTGACCTCCACCGTCACAGATATGCATCAGCAGGAAGTGAACGTCAAGGTGACGTTGTAATGAAAACCTGGTTGACCTACCGGCAACGGCTTGTGCTGATCACCTCTCTGGCTGGCGGGATCGTGCTATCAGCCCTGGTGTTCTTTGTTTCTCATCGGCAAGCCGTCGCCCGCTACAATCCGGATGAACAGGTCGAGGGTATCACTTCGGAATTGGACCGTCGCCTGCCTGCGGATTATCCTCACGCTGCTGCCGCCAAGACTGCCAGAAGCGCCGATGGCACGTCCAAGGCGGGTTTCACAAAAGACTCCTCCGTTCCCGCGGATACACCTGGGAACCAGGGAGTCACTTTCACCGAGGTTTCCAGGTCAGCAGGGATCAACTTCCAACATTTCTGGAAGGACCGCTCCAGTCAACTTCCCGAGGACATGGGGTCTGGCGCGGCTTGGGGCGACTACGACAATGACGGGTCCGACGATCTTTTTGTAGTCAACCTCAGCGGGCCTCTTACGTTGAGCTCGGAAGAGGCTTCACAGTCTCCCGCGACCTGCAAGCTGTATCACAACAACGGCAACGGCACCTTTACCGACGTCACTGAACAGGCGGGCCTGGCTTTGCGCATTTGCGGAATGGGTGCTGCCTGGGGAGATTTCGACAACGACGGATTATTGGATCTTGTCGTGACATCTTACCCAAACCTATACCTGTTCCACAATAACGGGGATGGCTCCTTTACAGACGTCAGCCAGAGGTCCGGATTCTCGCGATTCAAGGGCTTCTGGGCCGGGGCTTCGTGGGGGGACTATGATCGGGATGGGAACCTGGACCTCTATGTTTGCGGTTATGTCAAGTACTCCTACAACCCCGAAGACGCCAACAAGGTTTCGCTCCAGTTTAAGGCAGAGGTTCCCTTCTCTTTAAACCCGTCCTCGTTTGAGCCGGAGCGAAACCTTCTCTTCTATAACGAAGGCAACGGCCGCTTTACCGAGGTTGCCCGGAGCGCCGGGGTCGATAATCCCACCGGTCGCAGTCTTTCGGCCGCCTGGTGTGATTTCGACGAAGACGGCTGGCTGGACCTGTATGTGGCTAATGATGTCTCCGATAACGCCCTATACAGGAATCTTGGCAACGGGAAGTTCAGTGACATCTCCCATACCGCTTGGGTAGCCGATCCGCGCGGAGCCATGGGGCTGGCGATCGGGGATTGGGACAACGACGGCGACTTCGACATCTTTATCACCCACTGGATTGCCCAGGAAAACGCCTTATACTCCAACATGCGCATCGGCGTTCGTGGCGTGAAGCCCGGAAGAATGGTCTTCATGGACATCGCCGACCAGGTGGGGCTGGGGCAAATTTCACTGGACTTCGTCAAGTGGGGGACTTCTTTCTTTGACTACAACAACGATGGGAAAGCCGATCTTTATGTGGCCACCGGCAGCACTTTCCAGGAGGAAACCGATAAACGGAAACTGATCCCCTCGCGGCACCTGCTCTTCTGGAACAAAGGCGAGTTTGACGGGTTTTACGATGTAAGCTCGGTGAGTGGAAAAATCTTCGAACAGAAGACCGTGGGCCGGGGCGCTGCCTTTGCGGATTATGACAACGATGGAGACGTGGATATCTTCGTCGTTAACCATGGCGGGCCGGCCTGGTTATTGCGCAACGATGGCGGAAACCGGCAACACTGGCTGAAGATCCGGTGTCGCGGCATAAAGAATCGTTTTGCAGTTGGGGCACTGGTGAAGGTCACCCTGGGAGGAATCACCCAGATGCAGCAAATTGGTTCTCAGCCTTCCTATCTGTCCCAAAACAGCTTAACTACCCACTTTGGACTGGGCCAATCCAGTTCTGCCGACCTTGTCTCCGTAACCTTCCCCTCAGGCAAGACAGTACAACAGGAAAACGTCAAAGCTAATCAAACCATTACTATTGAAGAACCTTGAAGAGAATACCTTTTGGGCGAGTTATTGGATATCTTGTGATCCTTGGGTTCCTGGGGGTTGCCGGTCTTAGAGTCTTCAGGACACGTCGGGATCTCCGGGAGGACCATACTGACAACTTAAAGCTCCAAAGTACTCGGCAATTCTGGGAGACCTACCGACAGGCCAACCAGAAGCGCGCAGCCGGGGAATTGGAAATGGCGGTTCCAATTTACCAAGAAGCCTTACGAATGAAACCCAACCACGAAGACAGCCTCTATTATCTGGGGAATTGCCTCTTTGAGCTTCAGCGCTTCCCGGAGGCCATTAATACTTACCAGAGATTGACTGCGGTCAATCCGCTGGGCTCTTCTCGTGGCTATATGCAGTTGGGGCTGCTTTATGCCGACCTTGACCCCGGAGCCCCATGGGACTTGAAGAAAGCCAGCCAATACTTTCAGAAGACCCGGCAGGTTGATCCCGACAGCGGAGCCATGCTGGCCGTTGGAGAAGTGGCTTTGCTCCAGCAAGAATGGAAAAAGGCCGAGGAAGCCTTGCAGACTGTAAACACAGATAGCCCCATGGGCATGGCAGCTCCCTATCTACTGGGATATTTGGCACATCAAAAGAGTCAGAAGAATGAGGCCTGGAAATGGTTCCAACTGGCAGTTCAAAGAGGTGAGCTGAAAAAACCACAACTCAAGTGGACAGAAGAAGGAGACGTCAAAGCGAACCCCGAGTTGCGTTGGCGTGCCTTGGCCAGACAGAGCGTGTTTGGCCGTTACTGGTTGCCATTGAGGAAATACCTCAATGCTCCGGATCTTTCCCCGGCAACCATGGAGCGGGAATACCAGAAACTAAAGGAAGTCCTTTTGACCAAAGTTGAATCCCCGGTATTGAAGAAATCGTTCTGATTTGGCAACTTGAGGCAAAAGAATCAAATGTTGCGGATACTTTGCGCGATCTAGGGGACAGCCAAAAAGGTCGCGACGGAGCGCGACCCTCCACCAAAAGCCGCGTCATTTTCATGGAAGACGTATGAAAATGGCAGGGGTAGCCACGGCGAGCGCTTCATGTGAGCCGTGGGTTTTTCGTGGATCCAAGAAGCCCACGCTTCACACAAACATCGCGGTCAGCGTGGCTACCAAAGCCCCCATTTTCATAAGAGTCATCGAGGCACCGTTGGGAGAACCGTGTAACATGAAAATGACCAGCACTCGTGAACCGCCCCGATTCTCGTGAAAGGCCGCCCCCAAATCCACGTCAGAGGCGTAACGATGAATATTCACTTCTTCCAACATGTGCTCTTTGAGGGCCTGGGTTCCATCGAGGCTTGGGCTCGGTCTGGGAATCACCAATTAACGGGAACGCATTTCTTTCAGAATGATCTATTGCCTGAGGTTGAGAACTTCGATTGGCTAATTGTGATGGGCGGCCCTATGGGCGTTGCTGATGAGCAAAAGTACCCCTGGATGAACTCTGAGAAACGGTCTATCGAGAAAGCCATTCATGATGGGAAGACCGTATTGGGAGTCTGTCTCGGTGCACAGTTGATTGCCGATGTTCTGGGAGCCAGAGTCTATTCAAACCAGCACAAGGAAATCGGCTGGTTCCCCATCGAATTGACAGACGAGGGCCAGCGTTCCTCGTTGCTGGGTTTCATTCCGGATCGGTTCGACGTATTTCATTGGCATGGCGACACCTTCGATCTTCCGGACGGGGCCATTCATCTGACACGAAGTGAAGCTTGCCAGCAACAGGCTTTTGTCTATGCTGAACGGGTCGTTGGCCTGCAGTTTCATCTGGAGTTGACTCCCCAGAATGTGAGGGAACTGATCCGGAATTGTGCTGAGGAATTGGTTGAGAGCAGGTATATTCAATCCCCGTCCCAGATGCTTACACGGACATCTGACTTTCACCAGACCAATCAGGTCATGAATGAGATTCTGGCGAGGCTCCAGGAATTGGGGTAGTAATTCAGGGTCCAGGTGATACCGGTTGACCCCAGATTCCCGATCTGAAAGCCCATGATTCTCTATCTGGAGCCCTCTTGCTACGGCTGCGGCAATGGCTGTGCCGTTCCGTGGTTACTGATGATGGGGAAGAGACTATGGGCTGGATCGGGATCCTTCCTCAACCCCGCATTCAAGGCCGACAACAAGCTGGCCTCGTCGACACCCACCAGTGAGCAGGCTCTCCGGATAGATGTCTGGCGTGCCACGGTCCGGCGCAGCAGCGGATTCCTGAGCAAAGTGAACCCGAACCGTTCGAAAACCTCCAGCAGCTCCGGGGCAACCGTCACAATCCATCCTACCTTGTCTTCCGGGCTAATGCGGATCGGTCTTACCATGCGCCCAGCCGGCATCTCATCGGGTCGTTTTGCAGCGTTCATGATCCGCCACATTCCAAACCCCCAAGTAGCGATCCCGGCCACTTCCAGGATCCCACTCAATCCAATCAGCCGAAAAGCGCCTGGGATCAGGTCGGTCAGGACCTGCAGGCTCACTCTCAAGCCGCAACCCAGGTTGACGAGCAAAAACGGTAGCCAAAGTTGGGTTAGCTTCCTGGAGTCGACGCCATTCAATACCGGAACCACCTTAGCTGCGACTCCCAGGATCATGAGGCTGATAAATCCAACCGTGATTGCATGTCGGGTAGCCCCGTAGAACGCATGAGAGAAGGCCTGTCCGGTCAGCAGATTGTAGAAGGGGGCAAACAACAGCATGCCCAGAGAGATGAAGAGCCAGGCAAAGGCAGCCCGGATGAACTTAAAGCTCCTGTCGGATCGGTCCAGAGCCACTTCAGGATCAAGGTTTTCAGGAGTTCCCCAAAGTCCTCCCCACCAGGGACGTGTCAATCCAGCAGCGGAAATCACCAATAGCAGCATGGCTCCGTACATCAACCCCGCATAGCTGTATTGAGCGGTGCTGCGGAACAAGACAAAAAACACACCCTCGCCTGCCACGGCAAGTGTCAACGTCAACAGCATGATCAGCGATCGACGGCGAGGGATTTCGGGAAACCCGTAAATGCCGTGCAGGAACCTCTGGCTCACTCCCAGAATCATGGTCAGAGCAAAACCGTGAATCTGGAGGTCGCGAAGCGGTGCTTGCCAAGTAGAAACCTGCCGGAGCAGTGCCTCATTGGAAAGAGCGGCAGTGGTCATATAAAGATGGAAGAAATCCAGCAGTCCCTGAAGAACAAACCAGAACAGCGCCGCAGTAATGTAGTACTCGTAGCTGGATAGCGGCTTCTGGCTGCGGCGAATGGTCCGGGAGATGACAATGACAAAGATGGCGATTGCGGCCACTTCCAGGCAGCTGGCTAGCAACCCCAACCAGAAGAATGGCCAGTGGACGTGCAATGGTTCAGCTATTACCCTTAGCGCAATTCCTGAAACCATCAAGTAAAAGCTCCCGATGGCGAGTCCCGGTCTCCAAAGAGAAGTCTGCCTGAACCGCGGGAATGCCTGGTAAGCAAATCCCATCACGAAGAGGCCCACCCAACCGAAGATTTGCGCGTGCCCGTGAGCATTGATGTCAAAGATGGAGACTGCCGTGAATTTCTGATTGAGCCCGATTCGAAGCAACAGAAGTGCCCCCCAAAAAGCGCCTGCCGATAGGGTGATAACGATGCCGGCCTTGAAGAAACGGCGATAGATGGAGTCCGCCAGGCTGACGGATTCCGGCGCGGGAGCCTGGGTGGGATCGTCAATGACCTGCTGTAACTGGCTGAGCAGTTCATGGAGTTCCACCCCATGAGCGCGGGCGAAGAATCGCAACGATTCCTCCGGGCCCTCCGTCCCGCCGCACCCCTTCAGGCCGTGCCGGTCAAAAACCACGCGCGTCTGAGGATGGTTGTTTAGAATGTTTCGGATAGTTTGATGGGCATCTATTTTCATGAGCTCTAGCTCCTTGACATCAATCGTTTCGATGTTCAGATTAGGCGATCGTAGGATTACAACCTATGACTTTAGTCACTATCTCGCTCCACTCGTTGGTCATGTTATATTGGAGATGTTGCGGGAGGCGCCAGCTCCTCCAATCTATTCAACAAATGAAAAGAGATAAGCACCTCTACCCTTTGTCCTGGGGAGATCAGCATGGATTGGCATTTGCACATCAATTGGAGATTTCCCTGAAAGAGAGATTCAGGACGATCGGTGAACTCATCGGACAAGTCGAGTCCTTCTGGAAATTCGCTTCGAAGAATGCGATCTATTTCCGTTGATCGAGACCAGTCTTAGTCCAGCAGAATTCAACCGGATTGGGGGCTTGCTGGGCAGGTCGCTGAAGATTGGACTTAGTGAAGCGGCAGGAGTCGTCGCGTGCCTACTTCTCCAGAATCAGAAATGCACGGCCAACAGCTGAGTGCTGAAGTGGTGATTGCCGAAGCGTATGTGAATCGCCATCTGCTTCGGGTTCTCGTCCTTTAGTTTGAGTGTGATCTGCAGCTTATCCGAGTTCTGCTCCTCCAGCTTGTACTCGAGCGGGATACTCACCACTCCCGGCCCGCTGTCCCGCAGGTTTACGTGGTAGGGATCCATCTGCCGCAGGGTTACCTTCGCAGGTTCGAGCACGATGAGGCTCCAGAGTTTCTCGCCGGTCTTTTCGAGCACTAGATAGTAATAGCCCGCCTTTATCCTTTTCCCAGCGACCTCGAAGGGCAGCGTGGAAGAGAGGTTAGTCCAGTAGTTTGACCCCAACCGCCAGCGTTTCCCGTTGGGCATCTTGGTGAAAAGGGCATCATACTCGGCCTTCCAAACCGGCAGGCCATACTCGATGGAGATCTGCCCCGGAGACTTTTCCCACGTGTCTCCCTCACCCGTGCTGTAATAGTTGGCCCTCACTCGCGCGCGGGGCGTGGTGCCGTCCTCGAAAACGACATAGCCAGGCTGTTTCAACAGCCGATACGTGAGAGCATCCTGCGCGAAGACACAGGCGCAGGCAAACAGAAGCGCGACAGGCAACAGGAACGGACCCAGCGGCCGGAAAAAAGAAGACATGGTGAACTCCTCCACTTTTCCTTTAAAGAGATTTCAGCAGGTTGTCGAGCACCTTCTGGCAGCCGGCATAAGGATCGCCCGGCCCTTCAAACTCAATCGAATAAACTCCTCTGAATCCTGCTTTCTTCGATATTTCGATGCACCTCGGAAAGTTATACTGAGTCTCCTTCCCGTTGGCATCGAATTCCATCCCCTTGGCATGACAGACAACGCGTGCGTAAGGAAAAAGTAGTTCTAATCCCTTCATCCGGGTCATTTCATCCGGGAAATTGAAGAAATCGGGCAACGCCCCGACGTGCCCGCCGCCGACCCCCTTGAAGACGGCCACCAGTTCCTCAGGGTGCTCCGAGCCGACTCCGCCATGGTTCTCGATAATCACGTGCACGCCTTTGGACTGGCCGTATTCCGAAAGTTGTTTGTATGAGTCTATCGTAGGAGCAAGGTTCTTGGGATCCATTTTGCCCGGATCGCATCTTACTGATCCGCACTGGATCTGCACCGCGATGTCGATCCACTGCTTTGCGCCCTTGACCGCATTGTCGCGGACTTTTTTGTCCGGGTCAGACAACCCTCCTTTTTCCCCCAACTCCTCAATGTCGACGGGCATGTTCACAACTTTGGAGTTGACCTCGGCGAGGCGACCCTTGAGATCCTTTAGATATCCCGTTTCGGTTGAGTCGAAATGCGGAGCGCACATCTCCAGGTTATGCACTTTGTATCTGTCAACTATCATTTTAGGGAAGTCAAGCAGCTTGAGCGTTTCTCCCGGAAGCTTGAACTCAGGCTCACGCGTCGACGTAAAATAGTTGTGGAAGGTCCAGGTCGAGATGGAAATGCGGCCAAGCTTGTCAGCTGCAGCGCTCCCGCCGGAGTTCCACGCCTGCAGACCCTTAGGATACAGAACCATTCCTGCAATAGAACCTAGCGTCAAATTGGAGATAAAATAACGGCGTTTCATGAATCCTCCTTTTATCTAAATGCTTGAAAGGATAAGCGAGGAATAGGCAGGTCTCGGCTATAAATCGTGACATTTCTTACCCTGCCAGAACAATTGATTATAAGTTAACGACTTCTTAAAGTCGCTTCATTTTTCTATTACTTAGTGCTGGGTCAATCAAACGCGGAAGAGGGCGAATCGGGCTTCGCTAGGTGCCACCACCTATCGCTGAGAAGCTGTGGAAAAATTGAAAGATGGCTCCCCCCGGGAAAAAGCTCGCACGGGAGCGCCCGCTCCACCCAGGTGGAACGCGCGCTCCGCGCGCGTTTTCAGCCTTGGCTCAAAATCCGAGCGGGGTCCGGGCTGCCCCGACTCGATTTCTTCACAGCTTCTGATCCAGTACAGGTCTCATTCAACAAATGCAGGCAAGAGTTCAAACTCTCAATTCACGGGGCCACTCTGTTCGTTTTTCTTTCTGTAGCAATCTGTAGCGACGGTGCCTCTTAGCCGACCCGTCCCTGACTCATGACGATCATAGCCACCAGGATGACCAAAATCCCTGCGGCCAAGAAAGAAACACTGCGTTTCCCGGCTTCCTTCCATTCGCCGGTCAACCATCCCGCGATGTTACTGGCAACGATGGTCCCCCCCATCAGGATCGGCCATCCGATCACCGGCCCAGCCGTGCCCAGGTAACTGGCCCCCATACCATAGAAGAGAATCCCGCCAAACATCAGGATCCCCATTATAGCAGCACCTAGCCAGTAAACTCCGGTGCCTGGCTCCCTGTAACTGCTCCAGCCGCTCTTGCGGATCCTCCAGAGACAATAAGCCAAATTCGCCAGGGAACCTGCAGAGAATGTCAGCGCCCAAATACTCATACTAGCCATGAGGGGACTAGCTCCGAGTTCTACAGCCCGCTGCCGGGTTTCACCACTAAAGGCAAAGCTGAAGTTCAGCATTGAAGAGAAGAGCCCCGCTAGAATCGCAATGACGAGCCCCGAAGTCATCGAATGCTGCTTTGACTGCCTTGATCCGACACTAACTTGCTGTTTGTTGCGCAATCCGCCCGCCCGGGCACACAGCCAGATTCCAGCTATCAGGATCGCATTGCCAGCCAGAACGATCATCCCCGGTCGGGTAGCCAGAGATCCGGGTTTAAGGATGAGCAGAGGGACCAGTGAACCCACTCCTGCAATGATTCCCATTATCAGGGCTAACCCCAAACCCAAACCAAGCCGATCCAGTCCCAAGCCGAAAAAAACCGAGCCCAGTCCCCAGGCAAATCCAAAACCGCAAACTAAAACCAGTGGTGCACTTCGCACCACGTCTCCTAGATGCGGAGTGCTGAGAGCAGCCACGGTCCAGGGAACAAGCACCATGCCTACCACCGAGTAAACCAGCCAGATGTGTTCCCACTTCCAGCCTGTCATGCGCTTCAGAGGCAGTGCAAAAATCCCGTTAAACACCCCGCCCAAAGCCGCCAGCAGGATCCCGCCAAACAGAAAGGGCTCAGACATGGCTGTCGCCTCCCGCCAGATTCCGTGGACCAGCTTCCATGGTGCCTCTTACCCCGTGGGCTTCTGATGCCGAGGAAATTCCTTAAACGTCATGAGACATCTTTTAATGGATGATCGGTCACAGGATTCATCAATGAGGTTCGATACTGACCACATTTTCCCTTCCGTCGTCATTTATTGTTACAGTCACTAATTGCTGGGCGGCCGAATAACTCCATCCTTCGGCAAGCCTGGACCTATTCAGCTTTACGGAATACTCTGGAGCCGAACGTCCATGCACTTTGACGCTGTAACTCTTTGTCTCCGGCACATAGCCGCCATGTGCGCTGCGGGCGTTGATCGTAACGGTAACCTCTCCGTCTTTATCCACACAATCATATTTCGTGGTGCAATACTTTCCCTGTTCGTACCCATAATCTCCATCATCTTCGAACAAGGTGAAGGACGATGTCCGCGCGGCGGGGTAGATATCAAGGGTCAAGGGATCTAGCGGCTTCTCGGAAGAATACTGCATCACAGGGCCCATGGGTATAATCGCACCGGCTTTGACGAAGAGCGGAGTCTTTTCCAAACCAGCCTCATAAGCTATCGTCTTCCCTCCTTCATATAAGGTCTTGCCGTCAGCATAATCAATCCATTGTCCGGAAGGGAGAAATACGTTTCGAGATGAGTGCGAATCCAAGACGGGAGCGACCAGTATAAAGGGCCCCAGAAACCATTCGTCATTGATGTTTTCGGTTCCCGCTTCACAGTCAGTTTCGAATGGCAACGTCCGCATTATCGGGCAACCATTTTGACTCGATTCGAAATTAATGCTGTAAAGATATGGAAAGAGCTGATAACGCCTCTCCAATGCGGTCCTACAAATGTGCATAATGTCTCGTGGACGTATATATGGCGTATGATCTCCTTCTCCATGGGCCCATGCGAATGCGTTGAACATTCCTGCTTCAAACCAGCGAGCATAGACATTATCCGGGGCGACACCCATCCACCCTCCAATATCATAGCCGACGGCCGAATAGCCAGACATGACCAGGTTCAAGACACCCTTTGTATGCGTTTGCAGTCCTGCAAAAGTCGGTTCTGAATCGCCGGTCGAAGTCCAACCATATCGCTGCGAGCCTGCGGTACCCGGTCGGCAGTAGCCAACCATTCTAGACTTGGTCTTTGTGCCCGCAACGTAATTGGCGGCACGATTCATCAACCCCTCAAAATAAGCCAATGCATAGATATTGTGCATTTCCTCCACAGAGCGCCTGGGATTTGTGAAAAATGGGAAGAACGTACTGGAAGGATCGGGAACATAATCAAGCTCACCAAAATCCAACATTCCATTCCAGACTCCGTTTTGCAGAGGACCTGCCCAAATGGCAGCGAAAGTGGCGTCACTTGCCGCGGGATTGAAAAAGTCGATTTCGCTAAACGCCCTGCTAATTCCGTTGCCATTATGAAGTACGGCCTTGCCGTCTTCATCGACGATTACGCCCTTGGGGGTCAATTTATTCAGGTTGTCCCATAAAGCTGATTTCTCATATGCCCAGGGCATTCCATAACCAGCGGTAATTCTCACGTGATAATCGTTCCACATGCTTTCAACAAAGGCCCTTGTAAATGTGGCAGGATTCACGTCATCGTAGTAGATGACATCGATTGGAAGATGATTGTCCCGCATGTTACTCGCAATATTTGAGGCCCATTTGCTTGATCTATCATTCCCAGCTCCACCCTGATGGTATCCAAATGCCCACTTAGGCAGCAGGGCCGGACGGCCGGTCAATTCTGTGTAGCGGTTCACAATTTGTTTAAAGGACGGGCCATAGAAAATATAGAAATCCATCTCCCCGCCATCGGCGGATATCCCTACCCGGCCGCTGTTGAATTGCCCCATGTCGAATCTTGAACGCCACCAATTGTGCAAATAGACCCCGTATCCAGAACTGCTCCAGTACATGGGTATACTCTTGTAGCCCATCAGCCCTGTCGTCTGATCCTGATAATCGGTGTCAACATTCCAGATATCCATGAGAGCTCCGCGTTTATCGATGTCATTTTTCTTGTCCCCAAAGCCGTAAATATGTTCATTGCTGTGGAGGTCCCATACCGCCTTGGTTCGGGAAAAATCAATCCTGTAATTACTGATCAACGCGTGCCCACCGCTGTCGTAAATCGTGAGCTTGAATGGGTTGTGGGTGAATGCGAGTTTGAGTTTTCCAGTATCGAATGTGTTCAGATCGGAACTTCGGTTAGAAGCGCCAGGCCATTCGGAATCGGGTCTGATCACGATGTACTCCGGGTTACTGTCGTTCGGGAAGAACCCACCCGGACCCACTCTGATCCGCACCACATCGTCGGCCAGCAAAACGACTCTGACTTGGTTGTTGCCCTCCGAAATGGTTATCGGGGTTTCCGCAATTGACGCAACGACACTAACAAGGGCGATGATCGAGGCAGCAAATCCATTAAACAGTAATTTCGTCAGCTTGCTCATTGTTCGAAACCTCATCTTTCATTGACTGTGGCAAGGTCTCATTGGCTCGACTTCATACATCCTCTGTGGTGCAAATGCTAAGTGGTCAGGTGAGTGTCGCTGCCAGCAAGAATCATGCCGTAAAGTTGCAGCGTCCTGTTCCAGGTTTTCGACCCTCCGTTCAATGCACTAGAACGAAAGTCGCAAGCTGACCTGCATAGTCCGCGGAGGCCGCGCCGAGGTTATCTCGCCAAAAAAGGAAGAGGAAAGATTCGCTGAGTACCTGGCCCATTGCGTGTGGTTGAAGACGTTGAATGCCTCCACGCGTATGTCCAGTTTAGCGACGTCTCGATACACCCTTACAGTCTTAGCCAGCGACATATCCCAGTTGTTGATTCCAGGTCCCCGCATGATGCCGCGTCCCGTCGTAGCCAGTGTTCCCTGGTCCGGCATTGAAAAGGCAGGAACGTTGAACCATTGAGTGATTGATCTTTGATCTTTGGGCAAGGCCCAAGCGCCGTTTACCACGGCCCGCTGGCCAGCCTCGTAGCCAAAGCCAGCCCTATCCGTCCCTGCCGTAGGAGTGACCGGAAACCCGCTCTGCATGCTGACGATTCCCGACAAGGTCCACCCGCCCAGGACGTGGCCCACGAAGTCGCGTCGCGTCTTTAGAAAGGGAAGCTCATAAACGTAGCTGCCCATAAAACGGTGCGCAGCATCGAAGTTGTCCGGACCACGCATACCATTCGGGTAAAAGGGATAGTAGGGGTTCGAATTCTCGGGGGCAAGGTCCTGGTTAACGTTGTTGATGGACTTCGACCAAGTGTAACCCGCCGTCAGGCCGAGGCCGGAGTGAAATGTCCTATCCAAGAGAACCTGCAACCCATGGTAGTTTCCATTAAAGCTTTGCTCCCTGAAAGCGATCTCACTGTAGCCCGGGTAGGGACGCAGCGAGTCGGCGCTGATGTCTCCACTGGATGCGGCAGCACTAAGGGGACCCAGGTTGAAATCTCGGGTTCGCTCCCCGTGAACGCTGTGCGTTCCGGAGTAGCCCACCTCAAGCACCGTTCCCTCGGCCAGGGCATGCTGAATGTTCAGGTTCCACTGTTCCGTATAGGGGATTGGCTGATGGGGGTCCATGGAACCCACGTTGAGGGGCAGGTTAAAGTCTTCAGTTGATCCACCCCCCGGATTACTCAGGGTGGTGTTGAGCAATTGCAGCTGCTCGGCAAACGGCGGGTTGGACGCCAGCAGGATGAATGCATCCAGGCTCTCGCGGGCGGAGAATATACCAAAGCCACCGCGGATGGCCGTCTTGCCCGCCCCGGAAAGATCGTAGGCAAAGCCAATGCGCGGTGCAAAGTTCCAGGGATTCCAATCCCAGTAATTCTTGGGATTGACAATCCCGTTGTACCGGTCTCCGCCGCTACTTATAGGAATCGTACCGTCAGGCAGTACCGTCACTGCCTTGGCCGGATCGAATGCCTGCGGCAGAAAGACCCGATAGCGATCGTTCGGCTCGTAGGCGGGAGGGATGCGAGAGTAGCGTACGCCCAGGTCGAACGTCAGGCGATTGGTCACCTTCCAGGTGTCGTCAATGTACAGTTCCAAGGTATTACGGCGGCTGTCGTTGAAGGAGACCGCGGTTGCTTCGCTGTAGCTGGCGGCTTGGCCTAGCAAAAAGTCCGCGAACTCTTCGCCAGTGAAGCGTCCGTCGAAACTGAAGCTGCCAAATACATCCGTATTGTCTGGCTCGAATTTCCTTTCGTGGGAAAAGTCGAAGCCGACCTTCAGAGTGTGTTTTCCTCGAATCCAAATCAGATTATCCTTGAAGTCATAGATCGATTGGAAGTTGCTCCACGGCGTCCCAGGCGCAAAGCCCGCATAGTTGTTAAATGAGATGGTCGGCGCCACGTCAGGAATCGTGGTCAAATTCAGGTCTTGGAGAGGGTAATTGGCCTCCGTGATAGGAACCAGCGTGGGAATGCTAATGCCGTTGCTCGCCCGAGGAAACTCTGGGGTAATTTCCACGAAGCGAAGGAACATGCGGGTGAAACTCACCTCGTTGGTGAGGGTGGGGGAAAACGTGGAGTAGAAGTTAACAACAGTGTTATTGGCAGGGTCTTTTTCGGAGTACTGGAACCAGTCATATCCAGGATCGACATAGTTATGAATGCTGACGTCCTGGCGCACGTAACGGCCGAAGATACGGTAACGATCATTGAAGTTATGGTCGATCCGGTAGTTCTGCTTAAGCCAGTTGGTTGATGACGGGCGAATGACCGTGTAGTTGTTGCCAATTTCGTCGCTGTAGTTCGTCGCCGGATAAAGCGCCGTGTAAGCCTTCGCGTTGGGATCAATGCGCGCGGCAGGAATGATGTTGCCAGGAAAGGGTTCCCCGGTCAGCGGATCGCTGATGGGCTGGTCCAACGTGCTGAAGTCACCGTTGCGATAAGGCATCTCGGGGAGCAGACCAAGAAAGTTGTCCCGGCCGCGCACCGTTCGTTCGGAGACGAAGGCATAGAAAAATGTCTTGTTGTGGCCGTCGTAGATCTTCGGCAGTACCACCGGACCGCCCAACCCACCCCCGTATTCATTGTAGCGGAGGAAGGGCTTGACCGGCGCAAAGAAGTCCGCGGCGTTGAGATTGTCGTTCTGGTGATACCAGGACGCGGAGCCGTGCAGGCTGTTCGTCCCCGACTTGGTGATGACGTTAAACTGGGCGCCGGTCCCCATTCCGAACTCAGCACCGTAGTTGCCGCGCAGAACACGGACCTCCTCCACCGACTCCATGTTGGGAGTCAGCGCGGTATTGTAGTTGCCACCTGTGTCGACGTTGTACCCGCCGTCTAACAGCCATACGCTTTGCGTGTCGCGCCCTCCGTTGACCGAATAGTTGTTGCCGTCCGTTTCGTTGGGCGATGCGGCGTTGACGCCAGGCGCCAGCATGGCAAAGCCCATGATATTCCTCCCCAGGTTGGGAAGCTGCATGACCTGCTGGGTTGTCAGCAGGGTACTGGTCGCGCCGGAGGCGGTATCCACCGCGACAAGAGGTGCCACGACCGTGACCTTTTGGGTCGTCCCGCCAACCTGCATGTTGAAGACGACTCTCCGCCGGTCGTTCACGCGAAGCAAGATATCTGTCACAACAGTCTTCTTAAACCCCGTAAGTTCTGCGGATGCTTCATAACGCCCAATGGGTACCGGAGTGATGGTGTAGTTCCCGGAGTCATCCGTCGTTGTGCGGTAAATCCGGTTGGTGTCTAGGCTGCGCAGTTGGACCTCTACACCGGGAACCACAGACCCGCTTTGATCCAGCACGGTTCCGTAAACGGAAGCATCCACTTCCTGGGCCAATGCCTGACTACTGGCGCCAATCAGAAGTACAAGGATCAAAAGGCAAGAAAGGTAAGTGAGATAATTAAAGCGTGATGTCATTGTGACCCTCCTGTGAGGTTAGAAAAAGCAAACGATTCTAAATCTCAATGGTTATCACTATTTAAATCAATTCATGTAATCATATTTCGACTGAGTTTGCCATGGCCGTAAAATGCCGATGGTCTGACTCTTATGCAAATGGCCTGAAGGGCCATAAGAAAATAGCCCAGGGCACAGCGGGCGACTGCCGACCGCGACGCCCTGGGCTACTCTCCTTCGCCCGCTTCGTGGGCTGGATGTCATTTTCATCGACCGTGGTGACCTAAATAGGTCATGGCACACTTCTATGAAACCGGGTGGTTTCTGCAGAGACCCTATCTCTTTCAAAGACGGGATCCAGTCCAATTTTACCTGGCTTTTCAGTTGTTCCTCGCGGACGGAGTCTTGCCCGCGCTGCCCCCTCCGTGATACAAGGAGAGTTGGTTGTCACTTGAAGATCATCTGTGTTGGGGAGCTCTCTGCGGTTTGGAACCCGGCGCACGATCTGCGTTGTATGCGACTTCGTTGAACAACGCGTTGAAGCGGAGGAGGCTGCCGCAAGCATCAGAGCCTCGCCGCTCAACGCGACGTTAAGTAGCGCTGGCACCACCGGATCAAGGCAGGGGCCTCCTTCGGAGGGGAGATGAGAGGACGCGTCATGCTTTCATGGGCAGGAGTATTTCTATCTTTTACTGGGTGTCATGTCGTGCACGAACCGGGCAAGGCTGCCAACACCTCAACATTCACTAGTGCGAATCCCTTCGCCAGCCCCAGTAGGCTGCTTTACCAGGCGCCGCCGTTTGACCGGATTCACGACGCCGACTACCAGCCGGCGCTGGAAGAAGGGATGCGCCAGCAGCTCGCCGAGATCGGCAAGGTCGCGGCCGATCCGGCAGGGCCGACCTTCGACAACACCATCCTCGCAATGGAGCGCTCGGGTGCGCTGCTCATTCGCGTCTCCAAGGTGTTCAATGCGCTGACGCGGTCGAACACCAATGACACACTGCAGAAGGTGCAGACCGAAGAGGCGCCGCGGCTCGCCGCGCACGCTGACGCTATTCATCTCAATGACGCGCTCTTCAAACGGGTCAAGAGTGTGTACGACCGCCGGGCAGACCTCGGTCTCGACCCGGTGCAGAGGTTTCTCGTCGAGCGCTATTACCGCGATTTCGTTCGTGCCGGCGCACTGCTCTCGAACCCGGACAAGGCACGACTTCGCGTCCTCAATGAGGAGGAGTCGAAGCTCACGACCGACTTTCAGAATCGGCTGCTTAAGGCAACCAAGGCCGGGGCGATCATCGTGGACGACCAGAACCAGCTCGACGGCCTGAGCGATGCCGAAATCGCCGCGGCGGCCGAGGCGGCCCGCCAACGGAAGCTCGAAGGCAAATGGTTGTTGCCGCTGCAGAACACCACACAGCAGCCGGCCCAGGCCTCGCTCAAGAACCGGACCTTGCGGGGACGGCTGTTCCAATCGTCGGCTACGCGGGGGGAGCATGGCGACAGCAACGACACCCGGGAGATTGTCAAGCGGCTCGCGGAGCTTCGCGCCGAACGCTCCAAGTTGCTCGGCTTCCCGAACCTTGCTGCTTACGTGCTCGACGACCAGATGGCCCGGACGCCGGACGCGGCGATCAAGCTATTGAGCGATCTGGTGCCCGCCGCGACGGCGAAGGCCCGTGGTGAAGCGGCGAAGATGCAGGCCCTGATCGACGTGAAGAAGAGCGGCTTCAAGCTCGCACCTTGGGACTGGCAGTACTACGCCGAGCAGGTGCGCAGCGCGGAATACGGGCTGGACGAGTCGCAGGTCCGACCTTACTTCGAGTTGAATCGGGTGTTGCAGGACGGCGTCTTCTTCGCCGCGAATCAGCTTTACGGCCTGACCTTCAAGGAACGAAAGGACATTCCGGTCTACCATCCCGATGTCCGCGTGTTTGAAGTTTTCGATGAGGACGGCACTTCGATGGCGCTTTGGTATTGCGACTATTTCAAGCGCGACAACAAGATCGGTGGGGCGTGGGAGGACACGTTCGTCGATGGCACCGGGCTGTGGCACACCAGGCCGGTCGATTCCAACGTCGCCAATTTCAACAAACCCGCCGCGGGCCAACCCGCCCTGCTGAGCTACGATGACGTCAAGACGATGTTCCATGAGTTCGGGCATTCCCTGCATGCGCTGTTGACGCGCGTCGAGTACCCGCGTCTTGGGGGCACGAACGTGCCGACGGATTTTGTAGAATTCCCTTCGCAGTTCAACGAGCACTGGGCGCTCTACCCCACTGTGTTGGCGCACTATGCAAAGCATTACCAGACCGGACAACCGATGCCGCAGGCGCTGGTCGACAAGCTCAAGAAGGCGCGTACGTTCAACCAGGGGTTTACGACAACTGAATATGTCGCCGCCGCCCTGCTCGACATGGCGTGGCACACCCTTCCCGTGGGACCGCAGCAGTTGGATGTGGATGCCTTCGAGACGGAGGCGCTCAAGCGCTTTCATGTCGACGTGCCCGAGGTGCCGCCGCGCTATCGGACCAACTACTTCGCCCACATTTGGAGCGGAGGGTATGCCGCGAACTATTACGCGTACATTTGGAGCGAAGTATTGGACGACGACGCTTATGCCTGGTTCACCGAGCACGGCGGTATGACCCGCACCAACGGCCGACGCTTGCGCGACATGATCCTGTCGCGCGGTGGAACGGCTGACGTGGGCGTCCTGTATCGCTTGTTCCGCGGACGCGATCCGGAGGTGACACCGTTGTTAGAGGAGCGCGGGTTGGGAGCAAGCCCAGGACCACGATGAACACTTAAAACGACCGGCGGAATACTCTTAAGGAGGTCCGACATGAAATGCGCCTTAGGCGCTCTAACGTCATTAGTGTTGGCGATAGGGATCTGTGTTTGTGGACTTCCACTGAGCGGGAATCAAATTCTCGGTTGCGATTCCGCTTTGCAGAGCAGTCAAGAGCCGTCTGCAGTTAAGGCCCGCGGTGAAAATGCCTGGACTATCGGTATCTATACCGGGCCGTCCCCGTTTCAACTTTCGGCCCCGGCAAATGTCAGGAACCCGGTGTTGACAGCAGCAGATGTCAATGACCTGGATGTCGATATAGTGGCCCATCCATTCATGGTAGTTACAGACTCCTTATATTATCTATTCTTTACGGCCAAGGATGGTAAAACCGACAAGGGAGGAATAGGACTAGCAGAAAGCAAGAATGGCCTGGACTGGAAGTACAGGCGGATTGTCATCCAAGAGCCGTTTGTCCTGTCTTATCCCTATGTGTTTAAGTGGCAGGATGATTATTACATGATGCCTGAGGCCCATACCGAGACCTCCGTCCGGCTGTACCGAGCGACTGAGTTCCCGGATAAGTGGAAATACGAAGGAGACTTGCTCACCGGCGATCATTTCATCAGTTCGACGGTAGTGCGGTACAAGGATATGTGGTGGATGTTTATCGCACGTCTTGGCAATGAGACGTTACGGCTGTTTTATGCGCCAGACTTGAAAGGGGCGTGGACCGAACATCCCTTAAGCCCTATCGTTAAAAAGGATCTGAACATCGCCAGACCAGGCGGCAGACCTTTCGTAATCGATGGAACCCTGTACCGGCTTGGTCAGGACTGTTACCCGACCTATGGAAATCAGGTGCATGCTTTTCAAATTATGGATATCAGCACCAGGACCTATTCAGAAAAAATGATTGAGACTCCCCTGGTGAAAGCCTCGTCGAACGGCTGGAATGCCGAGGCCATGCACCATGTCGATGCTCATCAAATAGGCAAAGGCAAGTGGATCGCCGTCGTCGATGCACTTGGCAAATAATCCTTGATGTCTCTTGGGCTAATGCAGCATTATCACCTGCCCTCCGCCAAAAGTCCCATAAAGTAGGGTGCAATTAGAAGTGGCGGGCAGGAACAGCCGAAGATGTCCGGAAAGAACGAAAGAGATTAGCTAGTTTCTGTCGCGAAACTCGACAAGAAGGCTCCCCTCCTTGGGTAAGGAGGGGTAGCCGCAGCCACAGGCTGCGGCGGGGTGGTTCGAACAATCCTGGAAAGGCCAAGCCAGTATCGGTATTGCGGCAAGTAGCACCACCCCCGCGGCGCTGCGCGCCACATCCCCTCCTCAGCCGAGGAGGGGAGTTACCGTGCAATCCTGCGGTTTCGCAGGGGAAAAGTGGTTCCCCTAACCCTCCAGAAGTTCTCATCACACTGAGAAGGTGTGAAAAAATGCGCCCGGTGTGGGCACCGGGCCTCCACCGCGTCCGTAAGCCCTTGGATTTCATCGGAGACCAAGTGTCCCTACGCGGCGTTACTTGAAAATTGAAATTCATTCACACCTTTTGGCCCATTACTAAACACAAAATTTTCCCATTGACAGTCGATGGTAGTTGCGAGATAGTTCTCCCATCGATAATCGCTGGGAAGCGTTCTTCCCGCGCAGCATCCCCCGGCGAAATGCACTAGAGGAGTACAACGGATGGGAAACAAACAACCCATTATGACCATGGATTTATTGCCTGGCACCCTGGATCTGCTGATCCTTAAGACTCTGACCCATGGGTCTATGCACGGTTATGGCATTGCCCAGCATTTGAAGCAAGTTTCTGACGAAGTGATCGAAGTCGGAGAAGGGTCCCTTTATCCCTCCCTACAACGGTTGTTGTTGAACGGCTGGGTCACGGCCGAATGGGGGCAATCCGAGAACAACCGGCGGGCCCGCTACTATCGGCTCACCCCGTCAGGCCGCAAACAGCTGGCCGTGCAAGAAGAAAACTTCAGCCTGCTCCTGGGGGCGATTGCCCGAGTTTTGCAGACCGCCTGAGGTGAATATGAGGAGATTACTTTTGATGTGGCATCGCCTGATGTTTTTCTTCCGGCGCGACAAGATGGACCAGGAACTAGCCGAAGAGATGCGACTGCATTTAGAGATGAAGGCCCAGGAAAAGAGGCAAGCCGGCATGGGAGAAAAGGAAGCGCAACAGGCCGCCAGCCGTGAGTTTGGTAATCCCCTGTTGCTGAAGGAACTGAGCCGGGAAATGTGGGGATGGAACGAAGTTGAATCCATTATGAAAGACATACGCTACGGGCTGCGCATGCTGGCTAAGAACCCCGGTTTTACTGTAGTCGCCGTGCTGGTCCTAGCTCTGGGTTTGAGCGCTAACATCACGATCTTCTCCATCTTCAGCCTCATGTACTTTCAGCCCCTCCCGGTTAAAGAACCGGACCGGTTGGTCATGGTCCTGCAAAGAACCGCGGACTGGCAGCTCCCGCACGGGCAATCATGGCCCGACTATCTGGATTACAAGCAGCGCGTCGCGGAATTCTCCGATATGCTTGCGCTCCTTTTCACGCCTGCTCACCTGAGCGTTCAAGGGCGGCAGCCGGATCGCACGTGGATCGAGGCAGTCAGCGGCAATTACTTCTCCATGCTCGGCATTGAGCCAGCGCACGGACGGCTGTTTCTGCCCGGCGAAGGACAGAAGCCGGGCGCCGATCCTGTGATTGTCCTCTCATACCATTACTGGCAGGCGAAATTGGGTGGCGATCTGGCCATCATCGGCCAGGGCATCAAACTGAACGGCCGCCCCTTCACCGTCTTGGGCATCACGCCGCCTCAATTCACCAGCGCGCAGTGGGCTCTTGCGCCCAGTGCCTTCATCCCCGCCACTATGGTTGGCCAGTTGCTCGACGGTGGCGGGAATATGCTCGAAAACCGGGGTTGGGGGCTCTTCAAGGTCATGGCGCGCCTCGCGCCTGGTGTGACGTTGGAGCAGGCCAAAGCCGCCGTGGAGATCGTCTCCCGCCAATTGGTGACCGGATACCCCAAGGAACATTATGGCTCGACCACGCTGGTCCTGCCGGAGATGCGCTGCCGCCCCGAACCCTCCTTCAGCGATTTCATGCCCTTCGTTGCGGCCGTGTTCATGGCGATGGTGTGCCTGGTGTTATTTATCGCCTGCGCCAATGTGACCACTCTCATGTACTCTCGCGCCATTGTCCGGCAGAGGGAAATGGGCATCCGCTCGGCCATTGGGGCATCGCGGTGGCGGCTGATCCGACAGTTGTTGGCGGAAAGCATGCTGCTGTCGTTCCTAGCGGGGGTGGTGGGGTTGGTATTGGCCCGTTGGAGCGGAGCCATGCTGACGGCTCTCACCCCCCAAAACGACATTCCGGTGCATCCGGACCCGAGGTGGGACTGGTATGCAGTCGCGTTCACTGTCTTGGCCTCGTTGGTGGCCGGCATGATCACCGGCATTGCACCCGCGCTGCGCGCTACTAAGCTTGATGTGCAGACGATCCTCAAGAAAAGCGGCGGGGCGTTGCTCGGATCGAGCCGGCATCCTTTCCGCAGCGGC
>JBGOTQ010000038.1:0-28865 GCA_041476565.1 Terriglobia bacterium
CATTTCTTCCAGGACATACTTGTCTCCCACTGCTGCCCGAATCAAGGAGATCCCTCGTTTCTTGAGGGATTTCTCCAGCGCGAGATTCGTCATAACCGTCCCTACCACGATGTTCTGCTGCAGCCTTCCCTGGCGTTTGAAATAGTCGGAAAAGGCATAGAGCACATAGTCCCCATCAAAAACCCGACCCGAGGCGGTGACGAAAAGGGAACGATCCGCATCCCCATCAAACGCTACTCCAAAAGCCGGCTTCGTCCGATCGACGAATTCCTTCAGTGCCTCAATATGCAAAGAACCGCAATGCTGGTTAATGTTCTTCCCGTCGGGTTTGCCGTTGATCACAGAAACCTCGGCCCCAAGCCGCTGAAAGGCCATTGGTGCAATCTGAGAGGCTGAACCATTACAAACATCCATCGCCACTCGACCTGCCCTGTACACGCCGCGAAATTGCTCCACCAGGAACTTGATGTAGTCTTCAACTTCGCCTTCAGCGCTCAAGGGGGGGGGCCTGACTCGAGATTTCGCTCTAAGGTTTCCTGTGACAAGAAACGCAAAGATTTCCCGTTCGATTCCTTTCTCCCACTCGTCAGGGAATTTGAAGCCGGTCTTTGAAAAGAGCTTAATCCCATTGTCCATGTAAGGATTGTGCGAAGCGGAGATCATTATTCCAAGGTCGAACTTATGTACACGAGTCAGAAAAGCAAGCCCTGGAGTAGAGATAACCCCGACCTGATGTATCAAGTTGACCCCAGCATCCTCGAGAGATCCTGTCAGGCACTGGGCAATCCATTGCCCCGACTCGCGCGTGTCGTGGCCCATGATGATGCGCGGATTGGTGGTAGCTCCCGTAAGGTAGCGAGCGACAGCCAGTCCAATACAGGCAAGGGTATCAGGCTCCAATGGGAATTGCCCGGCCACGCCGCGAATCCCATCGGTTCCAAATAGCTCTCTCATAATGAGTTCATCACCATTGAGCTCTGAATGGATCGCGAATATCTCGCGTCAAAACGGGGTCCATATCCAATTACTTTCGCCTTTCGGGTGGAGCAACTATAGTTATATTGACGCTGATCTCAGGATCTTCCGCCAGTTGCAATAACGGGTCGTCCAAGTTTAAGTGAACCTTGGCTTGGTAGGGCCCATTCTGTCCTGTAATATCAATCGATTCGGTAGACAGGTGGGAGATTCCCTTCAATCGGTCTTCAGGCCCGGCGATTTGAACTGTTGATGGGCGGCAAACTACCGCCGTGAGACGGCATCCGCTTGGCAGATTGCCAACCAGTTTCGGTTGAATCTCTACAATTTTACTTCGGATGCGCTGGAAATTGAGTTTGATCTGGTTGGGTATAATCCTGACAATTTTAACACCATAAGGAACAAGTACATTCTGGGTAGAAAGGGGATAAGTCCGTTCCCCCAGACTCCAATCCGACAAGTCGACAAAAGCAGAAATATCGCCCGTATCGAGCCGTTTGACGATGCCGGATGAGGCTGTAACTCGCACATCGAGAGTGCTGATGGTATCGCCAGTCACCTCGATACCCCTGGGGTAATTGCGAAAAATCAACGGGACTTTGAACACAGCGACGGATTGGGGTTCATCGTTGATGGCTCCCCACAGCATGGAGGCCAGCAGGACAGAGGTCACCTTCAAGTGAAAATTAGATACCAGCGCTTTCCCGAGCCAACGCAACCTCGGGATCATTTGCCCTCCAAAACTGATGGGACTTTTGGAACTCTCTCTTTAGACGCCTTGCCCTCAAGAATGGACTCGAGTTCGCGTCTGAGGCCGTCTCCATCCAGGTTCCTTTCGATCCGTCCTCCCACCACGGTCGAGATGATACCGGTCTCTTCGGATACGACCACAACGACCGCATCCGACTCCTCAGTGACCCCCAGGGCTGCTCGATGGCGGGTTCCCAACTCTTTGCTCAGTTTGGGATTCACGGTTAGGGGCAGGAAACAAGCTGCAGCCTTGATTCGCCACTTTTGAACGATAACGGCACCGTCGTGCAGGGGAGCTCCTGGCGAGAATATGCTCACGAGCAGATCGTAAGAAAGCACCGCATCGATAGCCACGCCACTTTCGATGTAATGCTTGAGACCGATTTCTCTCTCGATAACAATTAAGGCTCCAATCCGTTGGGAGGACAGAGTAGTTGCCGCTAAAACTATTTCGTCGTACGTTTCTGCAAAGAAGCGCCTGGAGAATTTTCGCAGGAGTGGATTCTTTCCGATGCTAGCCAGAGCCCGCCGAATTTCAGCCGCGAAGAGCACGATCAAACCAAAAACAAAATACGGTAACATGTTCGTCAGGATCCATTGGACGGTAGCCAGTTGCAGCCAGCGGCTGAGGTAGAAGAAGACAACCAGGAAACCCACTCCCAAGGCCATCTGCACGGCCCGGGTTCCGCGAATCAAGACCAGGACCTGATAGATGATCGCACTGACGATGCAGATATCAACCACCGCAGTCCAGGTGAGTTTGTCCCGCATAGAGTTCAGAAATTCAAGCCAGGACATAAGCCCTAAACGTTCCCTCGCAAGATGGCGTCACAAACTCTCATCACCTGAATGGTCTCCTTGACATCATGAACCCTGAGTATATGTGCCCCCTCTAATGCCGCCACAGTCGCAGCCGCAATGCTGCCTAATAATCTACTCTCCGCTGGCAATCCAAGGATCTGGCCCAGAAAAGACTTGCGGGAAGCCCCAACGAGGATGGGAAGCTGCAACTGGCGAAGAGAATTCAGATTGTGGAGAAGCTTTAGGTTTTCACGGAGCTGTTTCCCAAAACCGATTCCAGGATCGATGACGATCCGGCTCAAAAGGATCCCTGCCTTTCTGGCCTTCTGAACTCGGGCTCGAAGCCCTGAGACCACCAACCGAACAATACCACTGGATTGGGGGAGGCCGTGCATCGCCGTGGGTGTCCCCCGAGAGTGCATGATGACAACAGCAACCTTTGTCTCGGCAACCACCGCAGCAAGGTTGCTGTCGAACCTCAATCCCCCGATGTCATTCACTATTTCGGCACCGGCCGCAATTGCCCTTCGCGCCACAGCAGCTTTGTAAGTGTCTACAGAAATAGGGATGCTCAAGCGCTTTCGCAGGCCTTCGATGACTGGCAGGATGCGCCGAGTTTCTTCTTCGAAGGGCAACTCCACGAAATGCGGCGGTCTGGTAGATTCGCCCCCGATGTCCAAGATATCGGCACCTTCATCCTCCAACCGGATCCCGCGGTCGATTGCCTGCCCCGGTTTGAAGTAATGGCCTCCATCAAAAAATGAATCTGGTGTTACATTGAGAACCCCCATTACAAGGGTCCTCCTGCCCAAGACCAGCTGCCGCGATGGCATTCTCAGAGTGAAGATCTTGCGCCCAATTGCCACGATCGCCCTCGACTACTCGGACCTTAAAAAACTTTACAGACGGTAACCGGCAAAGCTGTGCCTTTAGACAGAGCCAGGATCCATTCAAATTATCGGAGGAAGAACGATCAATTACGTTTAGTTCAGAAGAAGGGTACGAGGCAAACTCATGAACTGAGGTTACCCTAACCCTTCGAGGCAGACCCTCCCTGACAGGCGTTAAGCAGGAGCGGGCTTTTCCCTTTGCTTATCCACCAACGGTGCGACGGAAGGAGTCAGTGATTGAACCACCTGCTGTTCTGGTCTTTCGGTACTACCGGCCTTGGACTTCGTGACAGTACTACCTTTCGTGTTTAGAGGAAGACCTTGGATCAGCAACTTGACCTCATTAGCATCCAAGACTTCTCGCTCCAACAGATTCTCGGCAATACGGACCAGAGTCTGCCGGTTTTCTCCCAAGATCCGGCTGGCTCGTTCGTACCCTTCGTTGACAAACCGCTTGATCTCGTGATCGATTTTAATGGCCGTATCCTCACTGTAGTCCCGATGTTGGGCAATTTCTCGGCCGAGAAAGATCTGTTCCTCCCGCTTTCCAAAAGTCAGCGGTCCTAATGAGGACATCCCATAGTCACAAACCATCCGCCGAGCCAGTTCTGTCGCCTGCTCAAAGTCATTTCCGGCACCCGTGGTCATATGATTCAAGAAGAGTTCTTCTGCAACTCTTCCTCCCATCATGATGGCGACTTGCCCTTCCAGGTAGTCGCGGGTATAGGTGTGCTTATCATCCACGGGCAACTGCATTGTCACGCCGAGAGCCATTCCACGCGGAATGATTGTTACCTTATGAACGGGATCTGCATTCGGAATCATGGCAGCGACGAGTGCGTGACCTGCCTCGTGAAAAGCGGTGTTTCGTTTCTCAGCTTCACTGATAATCAAGGATTTCCGCTCCACTCCCATCAATACTTTATCTTTGGCCGTCTCGAAGTCAGCCATGGTCACAGATTTCTGATTGTAACGGGCAGCGTTGAGCGCCGCTTCGTTGACCAGATTAGCCAGGTCGGCACCTGAAAACCCGGGGGTCCCACGAGCCAGAATGCTGATATCCACATCTTCAGAAAGCGGGATCTTCTTGGTGTGGACCTGAAGAATGCCTTCTCGGCCCTTGACATCCGGCCGAGCCACGATGACTCGCCGGTCAAACCGGCCCGGGCGCAATAGTGCCGGGTCCAGAACATCCGGACGATTGGTAGCCGCAACCAGGATGACCCCTTCATTCGATTCGAAGCCATCCATTTCAACGAGCAACTGGTTCAGGGTTTGTTCCCTTTCATCATGCCCGCCGCCTAGGCCAGCGCCGCGGTGGCGCCCGACGGCATCGATCTCATCGATAAAAATGATGCAGGGAGCGTTTTTCTTGCCCTGTTCGAAAAGGTCGCGGACTCTGGAAGCACCAACCCCTACAAACATCTCAACGAAATCAGAGCCACTAATGGAAAAGAATGGGACACCTGATTCTCCGGCGATAGCTCGAGCCAGTAGAGTCTTTCCAGTTCCCGGCGGGCCCACCAACAATACTCCTTTCGGAATTCTTCCACCAAGCTTTTGAAATTTCTGGGGTTCCTTGAGAAACTCGATGATTTCCTCAAGTTCCTCTTTGGCCTCCTCGGCCCCCGCAACATCTTTAAAGGTGACCTTCTTTTGCTGGGATGAAAGCAATTTTGCTCGGCTCTTACCGAATGAGAGTGCTTTGTTCCCGCCACTCTGCATTTGGCGCATGAAAAAAATCCAAAAACCAATCAGCAAGACAAAGGGGGCCCATGAGATCAAAGCGGCGAGCCAGGGACTCTGGGTGGGTTCCTTCACCGTGATGGTGACGCTTTTATCCCTAAGAATCTTGACAAAATCAGGGTAGTTAGGAACAGTAGTTTTGAAGATGGCCTGATTTTTCAATTGACCCTTGACGTCGCTACCCATGATTTCGACCTTGGCGACGTTGGCCTTGTCTACTTCGTTCATGAAATCAGAGAAAGTAAGTTCCTGCTCCTTTGGAGTCTGGGTCCGCTGTACAACCTGCCAAAGCAACACAGCAGCCAAAATCAGGACCACCCAAAAAAGCAGTGTCTTCACGGTGGAATTCAAAGAAACCTCCAAGACGCAATACTCAAGGCTTCGATTCCAGCACCCCGATATAGGGCAGGTTTCGGTATTGCTCATCGAAAGCAAGTCCGTAGCCTACCAAATACAGAGGCTGGGGCGTTTCAATAGAGAACCCGATGTAATCACAATGAAATGCAACCCTTCGCGATTTCGGTTTATCGATGAGGAAGCAAATCCTGAACAGCTCGGGTCCTCCGTGCAGAACGTATCGAGTCAGAAAATCGAGAGTGATTCCGGTGTCCAGCACCCCCCCAACCAGGAGCACATTTCTGCCCTGGATATCCAACTCAGGGGAATAGAATATCTTCTTGATGCGGCAGACAGTTTCATCGAGTTCCTCGATATCTGCTTTCAAAAAATAACATAACACTTTTGCATCAATTTTTCGAATCAAATCCGCCATGAAAATGAAGGAATCTTCGAGAAGTCCGATCACGGCTATTTCTTTTCCCGCGAAATCCCGAGAAATGCTGGCGGCAATGGCCTCAACCCGTTGGGAAATCTCCTTCTCGTTGAACATTACCTTGGCTGGCCTCACGCGTCGATCTTCCTTTCCTCAATAATGACCCTGAGAGTGCGTTGGGACGGAGTCCCTGGCATCATATCGGCTCCCAGGGGGAAGTCCTTCATAAAAACAATGTTATCGTTCAAAGTGACCACCGGCCAAAGATGGCGTTCCGCCCGGCTGATTTTTCGTTCTGTGAATAACTCCTTAAGCTTCTTTGGATTACAGTACCCAGTCGGAGAGTATCGGTCACCGGGTCTCCAGCTCCGAACACGCAACCCCGTTTTCAGTTCAGTCGGGCTCAATAGAAGCTCCCATCTATTGACGCAACCCTGATGGCTTGATTGCGGAGGAAGATACGCTAGAAAAAGGGATCCCACCGCTTCTATCCTTACCTCTCCCGGGATTTCCAAGTGGTAATCGTATTCCATTGCATGAGCCGGGTCCTTTGAACGCGACTCAATCACAAGGAAATCGAAGTCTCTGGTCGCCTGAAGCTGACCTATCATAACCGACTTTCCACTTTTTCCCGGAAGTACCAGTTCCATTATAGATTCCAACATATTCCTGGAGATGAGTTCAGGAGCACCCGGCATTTGTCTTACAGAATCCCGAATCAATTGGCGTCGCACGACGTCAGGGTAGGTCTCCAAGCGTGAAACCTGCCAGGCAATCTGATTCCAGCTCCTAGTAGCTTCCTTTGCGATGATGGACTGAACCAATTCCCCCAGAGCATCGGTCTCTTCCCTGAGGCAGGCAGCCGCATGGGCAAGCGACTGCACGATATTGGGATTATAACTCTTTAGCAGGTGGGGAATGAGGTCGGCTCTTAAGCGATTTCGCAAGAAACTCACATTCTGATTAGACGTATCCTCTCTCCATGCAAATTGCTCGGAGCGAAGGTAAGTCTGGATATCTTCCCGCTTGATCCATAACATCGGCCGGATGAACTTCCGTTCCCGGATTACGGGCATGCCGGCTAGGCCTCTGGTGCCACTGCCTCGAATCAGTCTCATCAGGACCGTCTCCGCCTGATCGTTCATAGTGTGCCCGAGCGCGATTTTGGATGCCCCACTGGCTTCGGCGGCCCGATTCAGAAATTCGTAACGTCGTTGACGGGCCCAGTTCTCCAAATTGCTTCCCACGGAAGGAGCCTGATCATTGCATGCCAGGCGCTGGGCAATGACCGGTATTTGGAAGGTCTTTCCCAATTCCTTCACGAATTCTTCGTCGCCATCGGACTCTGCCCCTCTCAGCCCGTGGTTGAGGTGCCCAATCTTCATTTCCAAATTGAACTCCCTCATGGTGGCCAAGAAGAGATGCAACATGGCTGTCGAGTCGGACCCCCCTGAGACAGCCAACAGAATCCGATCCCCATAACTCAGCAACTGATGATTGCGGATGTTCTTCAAGAACTTCTCAAGAATCATGGTGATTCCATGCGCAAAAAAACAGAACTCACGAATCGAGGATCAATTCCGCTGGTTTGGCGGAGAGGCAGGAATTCTGCCGAAAGGGCATGGACCCACCTCTTGACGAAAGTCATGATCACCCCTCTACTTTCTGGAGTGTAAATCCGGTTATTGACACGGGATTCAGCTTGAAGAACCAGCCACTCCTGAAAGTTCGCTTCCCCCGACCCCCATTCCGCCTCCGATTTGAAAAAGGCGAATAGCCTCTTGGGATCGAGAGGCTCAACCACGAATCTACCCTCTAGGACACCATTCAACAGCGCGGTATTGAACAGGTGCTGGAAGCGGAACTCGTTGAAACTGAGATTGACGCACGGCGCTCCGGGCAAGTAGACTTGGTCCTTGGGGTGGGGGAAAAGGTCCCAGAATCCGCGAGAGAGAATCTCGATCCCGTCCAGAACATGCCCTGAGCGTTGCAAGTCAGCTAAGCTGCGGAAATTGCGGAAGGAGGACTTGGTGGGATTCTCCAATCCCGCGTAGAAAAGCGGACACTGCCGGCGCAGCCCCGACATGAATTCCTCCTCCGGGAGATCGAGAAGCAGATCTTGGCTGTTTTTCAGTGTCAAACCACCGCCGGCAAGGACCTGATCGGCGCGACTCCGTAAATCTGCGATGAGCTTAAATCCTATTCTGAAAATCGTCTGGAGATCGAACTGTTTCAATACCTCTGTGGCCTTTGCCTTGTGTCCTTCGGAGAGGTACTCCACCGCCAAGCCTAGCATGTCATCGAGTTCCTGCAGTGCCGGCTTGACTTTTTCCAGATCCCCCGGGGTCACCGAATGGACCGACAGAAGCCGGTTGGCCAGAGCCGCCAGGCTATGAGTTATGCGCTCGACCTCGTCTGGCGATTTCAGTTGTTGCAGGCCCTCCCGCAAGTAATTGGCAGATGCAAGGGAAGCCACAAACAAGGCAGGCAGGGTTCTGGACCTTGGTACTGCATTTTCGTCCACAGGCCTCGGTGCTGATGAATTTGGTGGAGGGGTCACCCGGGCTTCGCCATAGATATCCAGAGCATCGTAGTAGTCGACAAATCCAATCTCCTCCAGGCGGAGCCGCTTATTCTGATAAGCCTCCTCCTCCAAAGCAACCAAGTTCCCCCAATAAACTCGATCAATCAAGTCGTGTCCAAGGGCGGGATCAAAGCGGAACACCGCATCCAATAACAGACGGGAAACGGTTGAGGATTCCCCTTCGCCCATAATCTCGATCCCGAAGCGACCGTCGGGCGTCAGCGCAATTGGAAGATCCGGCGATGATTCCTCCGGATCCAGTTCATGGACAGTGATGTTCCTTTTCAAGAAATAAGCCAGGACTTCCGGGTCAACCGCACGGGCTAATCGGACGGTCTCTTCGGGTCCACATTGAATGAAGGCCGCCAACCATTCTATAAACGTGCGTGTATGAAAGCTGTCTTTCCTCCAACAATCCAGGTCGATGAATCCCCGGCGTTGTTCCCTGGAGGTCAAGGGCAAGAGTTCAAGGCTATCGGCCAGGCCCGCGGTCTTAATCACCATAAAGACATCCTGGTAAGGAGCCGTGTGGACGACTTCGCGTGCCTTGGGCTGGTCCAGGAATTCCTCCAGTTCCTTCCTGCTCTGGATTCTCAGGGCTCCGCTCAGAATTAAAGCCAGCCCGCCAAATCCCCGATCATCTAGATGGCTACTCATAGACCTTTACAGTCTCTTGGTCACGGGTCAATGAATTATGCTAAACGATCGCGGGACTATAGTAAAGAAGACCAAGAGAAACTCAATTCTATTGAGTTATGTGTAGGGCTGATTTACACTTTTTACACGGAGAGGCGACTATGGAAAATCTGTCGACACGCAGGCGTTTCCGAAGCATTGTTCCGTTGCTCCTCGGTTGCATCCTGCCCATTATTCTCCAGGACCTCACTGTTCTAGGGAGCTACAAGGTCGTAATGAAAGACGGGAAAACCGTCGAGGCTCGGACACGTCCGGTTTCCATGGAAGGGCAATACCGATTCACATCGGTGGAAGGCAAGGTCTTTGTTCTTTCGATAAGCCAAGTTGATTTGAAAGCCACAGAAAAAGCAAATCTGGCACAATCAGCGGCTCAACGCCCAGCCAAGCGTTATACTAACGAAGACCTGACTGCCGTTGGTAGCTCAGCATCAGCACAGGATAAATCTCCTGCCACTTCGACCCAGGAAGAGAATTCTGCCAAAGAGGGTTCGCCAGTCGTCAAGGCCGAAGCCCCTGAAAAAGGACGTGACGAATTGTACTGGCGAAAACGAGCCAAGGTCCTTAAAGACCAAATCGCTGCCGTGGACAAGCAGATTGAAGACCTCAACCAAAAAATACGTGAGAAAAAGGGCGAGGGGATCATGGTTGGCATGGGCACCTATACCCCATATATGGTCGCGGGTCTGAACAATCTCCAAAGCCAGATTTCTGCATTGCAGAGGGAAAAGGAGCGGCTGCAAAAGGAATACAGCGATCTGGAAGAAGAAGCTCGCAAAGCCGGTGTGATGCCCGGATGGCTGAGGTAGTCCGGAACAAGGAAATCATGAAATACGAGGCAGTGATCGGGCTGGAGGTTCATGCCCAGCTCTTGACGCGCAGTAAGATTTTTTGTCCTTGCTCAACCGAATTTGGAGCCCCTCCCAACACGAATACGTGCCCCGTCTGCCTTGGATTTCCCGGAGCTTTGCCCGTTCTTAATCGAGAAGCAGTAGTGATGGCTATCAAAGCGGCCATGGCTCTGGAATGCCGGATCAATCAGGTTTCCATTTTTGCCCGCAAGAATTACTTCTACCCCGACCTCCCCAAGGGATACCAGATCTCGCAATATGACGAGCCGCTGGCTGAAAATGGAAAGATTTCGCTAACAGGGGAAGGGGAAGCCCGGCTGATCCGAATCAAGCGCGTCCACATGGAGGAAGATGCAGGCAAGTCAATTCATGACGGCTTTGCTGATTCTGACCGCTTCAGTTACATTGATTTGAATCGGAGCGGCACCCCCCTGATCGAGATTGTCAGTGAACCGGACATCCGGACCCCGGGAGAGGCCTACGAATACCTGGCTCGTATGAAGACGATTCTGGAATACCTCGAAGTCTGCGATGGCAATATGGAGGAGGGCAGCCTCCGGTGTGATGCGAATGTTTCGGTGAGGCCCTCCGGCCAGCAGGCCTTGGGCACTAAAACGGAGTTGAAGAATCTGAACAGCCTCCGTTTTCTGCAAAAGGCCCTGGAGTACGAAATTGCAAGACAGATCGAAACTCTGGAAAACGAGGAGACGGTCGTGCAAGAGACTCGCTTGTGGAACTCGGTTGAACAACGAACCACCTCCATGCGAACCAAAGAAGAGGCCCATGATTACCGCTACTTTCCAGAACCCGACCTTCCCCCTCTGGTGGTCAATGAAATGTGGCAAGACGAGATCCGGGCCACAATGCCTGAACTTCCTGAAGCCAGGAAGCTGAGGTTCGTCCTCGAGTATCAAATCCCGGAATACGATGCCGGCGTGCTGACTGCATCGCGTCCGTTGGCAAATTACTACGAGCAGACTGTAGCTTTATGCCAGAGTCCCAAGATGGCCTCGAACTGGATCATGGGTGATCTCCTCAGGAACTTTAAGGAGTTCGATAAGACGATCGCTGATTCTCCGGTAAAACCAAGAGATCTTGCAGATCTGATCAAGTTGATAGAGAGTGGCGAGATTTCAGGAAAGATGGCCAAGGAGGTCTTTGAGGTCATGTTCCGCGAAGGGACAACCCCGCATGTTGTCATCGCAGCTAAGGGACTAAAGCAAATCACTGACGCGGCGCAAATCGAGTCCGTGATCCGAGACGTAATTGCTAGTAATCGAAAGGCCCTGGAACAGTATCAGGCCGGGAAGGATGCCTCCTTTGGCTTTTTCGTCGGCCAGGTGATGAAAGCTACCAAGGGACAGGCTAACCCGAGGCTGGTGAATGATCTTTTGAAGAAGATGCTGAGTGGGCAATGATTGGAAGGCCGAATTTATGAGCGACAGGACTCCGCTTTATGAGCTGCACCGTCTCGCAGGTGCCAGTTTCGCAGAGTCTCTCGGCTGGGAAATTCCCGATCGGTTCAGCACTTTTCTCGAGGAGTACCATGCCCTCCGCGATTCGGTCGGAGTGATGGATGTTTCCAACGCGGTAATCCTGGAAGTTTGCGGTAAAGACAGGACCCGGTTCTTACATGGCATGCTTACCAACGATATTCAGTCCCTGCAACCGGGCCATGGATGTTACGCCGCCCTGTTGACTCACCAAGGCAGGATTGTGGCTGACCTTCAGGTGTATTGTGCCGAAGAGTCACTGATACTTGTGGCGAACGCCTTTCTCCGGCAAAAGCTACTCCCGGCATTGAAAAAATACATTATCGCCGACCAGGTGCAACTGCTGGACCGTTCCGAGGAATGGGGGGTTCTTTCGCTCCAGGGCCCTCGTTCTGCCGACTTGCTGGCGCAGATATCTTCGATAGACTCTCCGGCTCATCAATACGATCATCTAGATGGTGCGATGTTTGGGACTCCAGTCCGCCTCTGCCGGCACTCGCGAACGCAGCGGGGCGGCTACGACTTGATTCTCCCGTCGGAGAAACTGTCTGAACTTTGGACGGCAATTTTAACAGCCGGAAGAGTTGGGGCGGCATGGCCGGTCGGCTGGGAGGCTTACAATACCAATCGTGTCGAAGCGGGAATTCCGCTTTATGGCCTGGACATGGACGAGACTCATCTTCCCTTGGAAGCCGGGCTGCAATCGGCAATCAGCTTCACAAAGGGCTGTTACATGGGCCAGGAAATCGTAGCTCGAGCCACCTACCGCGGTCAGGTTAACTGGAAACTCTCCGGCTTGCTCCTGCCCGACCGGGTTCCTCTAATGAGCGGAACCAAGATCCTGAAAGATGGGAAGGAAATAGGCCATATCACTTCCAGTGTTTACTCTCCCGCCTTGAGCCGTGCCATTGCCCTCGGTTACCTGCGGCGGGAGTTCATGGAGCCAGGAACCAACTTCCCCGTAGATCGTGGAGGGGAAGAGGTCACCTGCGAGGTCGCCTCACTACCTTTCGCACAAGCATAAACACTCCAACCCTGCTACAGGAGACAAAGACGAATGACTCTCTTACGAAGATTTTTCGGATCTGTACAAAAGAAACACCTTGCTCCACGAGAGGCAAAGGACATCGGCCATCCTACGATGCCTGAAAGAACTGATGCACCGATGGATGCCGTCCATGACGTGTCGGCCTCCGACGCAGCTGGCATGGTCGAAAGCGGGAAGGTCCAAGTGCTGGATGTCCGTTTCGAACATGAGTACCAACACCATCGCATCCCAGGCGCCAGGTTGATCCCACTTCCAACACTGTCAGACCGATATCAGGAACTGGATCCAGAAAAGCCTTGGCTGGTCGTCTGTGAACACGGGATGCGTAGCTTTCAAGCCTGTAGTTATCTGAACAGTTTGGAGTTTAAAGAACTCTACAACTTGATTGACGGAATGAGCACCTATCAAGGAAAACAGGAAGGAACTGGAGTCAACGTGCATTCGAACCGCTGAATTCTCATCCCGTGAGTGAGTTCAAATTCTCCATTCCTTTGGTTGCGACCGACGACCGCCTCAGGTCTTGGGGCCTTGCGGTGAGAAATCAGGGTTAAGTTTGGGAAATTCGCTTCAGGCTCTCAGTGAAAGGCGGATAGGCAATTCCCTTTTCGGTGATAATGGCTGTGACGTAGCGATAAGGCGTCACATCAAAGGCTGGATTGGCCACCTCCACACCATCCGGGGCTATGGGGACATGCTGAATGTGAGTTACCTCAAATTTTGGCCGTTGCTCAATCGGGATCTTGTCGCCTGACGGCAAGCTAAGGTCGAGGGTGGAAGTGGGGGCTGCCACGTAGAAGGGGATATTGTTTTCCTTCGCGAGAACCGCAACCGAGTATGTTCCGATCTTGTTGGCTACGTCTCCGTTGGCAGCAATCCGGTCGGCACCCACAATGACGCAGTGAATCCTGCCGGACTGCATGAAATATCCGGCCATGTTATCAGTAATCAAGGTGACTGGTATTCCATCCTTTTGCAGTTCCCAGGCGGTCAGTCGTGCCCCCTGCAAGAATGGCCGGGTCTCATCAGCAAAAACGTGCACTGCTTTCCCTTGCTCCACAGCAGCCCGGATCACCCCCAATGCCGTTCCATATCCGGCTGTAGCCAAGGCGCCCGCGTTACAGTGAGTAAGAACATTCGCCCCGGCCGGGATCAGACTGGCTCCGTGCTGTCCCATCTGCCGGTTGAGGGCGATGTCTTCCTGTTGAATCTGGAGGGCCTCGGCCTCGAGTGTTTTCTGCAGTTCGGCCAGCGGGTGGAGTTTGAGGTTTTTGTAAAAGGCCCTCTTCATCCGTTCGATGGCCCAAAAGAGATTGACAGCCGTCGGGCGTGTAGACGCCATTCTGTCGCAGATACTCCTAAACTGTGTCTCGATCGTTTCCGGATCGCTTGCGGTGATGGATTTCACGCCAAGAGCCACGCCCATGGCCGCCGCGACCCCAATGGCTGGGGCTCCTCTCACTACCATATCTTTAATGGCCTGGGCCACTTCTTCATAGGTGCGGAATAAGGGATAAACCTCTTCGGCCGGCAACTTCCGCTGGTCTATCATCCGTACGCCTTCGGCAGTCCACTTCAGGGTCTCAAACATCGGAATGCATTCCTTTCAGGAGTGGCGGCCCCTCATTTCCCATCAACTGTCAGTTTTCAACCGGTCAGCAGCAATTCTGCTGCTCTCGAAAAACTCCGAGAATATAACACAACACTATCTGGATTCCTCTCGCGATTTCAGCGTGCCCTTCGCTATAATTGCGCTCTGGCTTCAACAACGTAATACCTGGAGACGGCGAGGGGAGAGAGTGTCCATCCGCCCAAACTTCGACGTAATCGTTTTTGACCTTGATGGAACGCTGGTTGATTCCCGGGTGGATCTGGCCAATAGCGTGAATTTCACTCGAACCCGGCTGGGCCTGACTCCTGTTCCGAATGAAGTGGTTTACACCTATGTGGGAGATGGCGCGTTTTTATTGCTGCAGCGCGCACTGGGGCCCGGATTCGGTGAGGCTGAAGTCCGGGAAGCCGTGGAGTTATTTCTAGAACATTACAGTCAGCATTTGCTCGACCACACCCTTCTGTATCCAGGGGTGGCAGAGGCCTTAGAGCAGTTGGATCATCTGGTTCTGACTGTGTTGACCAACAAACCCGTCGGGCCGTCGATCTCAATTTTGAAAGGACTCAGTGTTCTGGAGAGGTTCAGGTTGGTCTACGGTGGCGATAGTTTCCCACAAAAGAAACCGCATCCAGCCGGCATCCAAAGAATCTTAACTGAGACGGGGATACCGCCGCAAAGAGCATTGATGGTTGGTGATTCCCGAAATGACATTATGACCGGCCGCAATGCAGGGATTCCGACCTGTGGGGTAACTTATGGCCTCGCTCCCGACCAGCTCAAAGACCCTTTGCCTGACTACCTCATTGATGACATGAGAGAACTGCCCAATCTGATCACTCCTTGAGTCTTATCGTCGACCAGACGCCGATCCACCGATCCCCTTGCCTTGTCACTATTCTGCGGACGTGGTAGCCTTGGTGCCGCTTGTCGCGCGTAATGTGGATCTGAGTAGAAAGCGCGATGTAAGGAGAGTAAACGGATTGGATGCCCCTATCCAGGTGAGAGGTTTAACCAAAAACTACGGGGAATTCCAGGCTGTCAAGGAGATCGACTTTGATATTGGCGCTGGGGAGGTGTTCGGGCTCCTGGGACCCAATGGCGCCGGTAAGACCACAACCGTCGAGATCCTGGAAGGCCTGCGTCCCCGGACCGGAGGACAGGTTCTCGTTCTCGGTCTTGACCCGGGCCGGCAAAGTAAGCTGTTGAAGAACAGAATCGGTGTCTGTCTCCAACAGACTAATCTCTCTCCCAAGTTGAAGGTCAAGGAGGCCCTGGAACTGTTTGGGGACCTCTATTCGCGCACTGTCGACGGCCGGCAGTTGCTTGAGCGATTACAGCTCTGGGACAAGCGAAACCAGTACTACGAGACTCTATCAGGCGGCCAAAAGCAGCGACTCGCCATGGCCCTGGCCTTACTCAATGACCCACAGGTCATCTTTCTGGATGAACCCTCGGCTGGACTGGATCCCCAGGCAAGGCACGAAATCTATGAACTTATCCAGAAGTTGAGACAGGAAAAACGGACGATTCTGATGACCACCCACTATATCGAAGAGGCCGAAAAGCTCTGCGATAGGGTGGCTATCATTGACGAAGGCAAGATCATTGCGATGGGTACTCCCCGAGAAATCCAGTCGCGGACTCTCGGCCAATCGGTGATCGAGGTTGAATGCACAACTGCAATGCCGGATATCCCCTTGCCTGAGTGGAACCACGCTGTCAACGTGCATGTTTCAGAGAATCGCAGGATTATCGCCGTGATCAGTTCACATCCAGCCAAAACTTTGGTGGACCTTGTCAAATGGCTGGATCAGATCGGAATCGACCTGGCAGATGTCCACCTGAAAAGACCTTCTCTGGAAGATGTGTTTATTGAATTAACCGGGAAAAGCTTGCGCGAATGAAAAGCTATCTGGCGCTGATCAAAGTCGATTTCAAATTGGCCAGTCGAAGCCGGGAAGTTCTCTTCTTCAACTACCTCTTCCCTCTGATTCTCTTTTTCATTTTTGCTGAGATGATGGGGGCCGAGCGGGGCGGAGCCATTATCTACGTGGTGTCAATGGTCTTGACGCTGGGAATCCTGGGCAACGGGTTGTTTGGGGCCGGCATGCGTGCAGTTCAGGAGAGAGAAACCAATGTCCTCAGGCGTTACAAGGTAACCCCCATTTCTCCACTGCCTTTATTGGTGGCTTCGCTAGTGACCGGCTGGTTGATTTTTTTGCCGATTGCCGTTGTGACTTTAACGTTGGCGCACATCCTTTACGGAATGCCCTTCCCTCATAATGGGCTGTCTCTCTTCGGCCTGGTCTCGTTGGGAGTCCTGGCTTTTCGTGCCATTGGCTTGATCCTGGCCGCTGTCGCTAATTCCTCCCAGGAAAGCCAGGTTCTAATTCAGTTACTGTACATGCCCATGATCTTTTTGAGTGGGGCTACGATACCTGTTGCATTCCTACCAAAGTGGGCACGCCTCATCTCTCAATTTCTCCCAGCGTCATATCTGGTAACGGGATTCCAGGGGGTATTCTTCAGGAGCCAAAGCCTGTGGGAGAACGGCTCAGCGGTCGGAGCATTGCTGCTGACCCTCATCCTGGCTCTCTTCATTGCCAAAAAAATCTTCCGGTGGGAAAAGGGCGAGAAGATTCCTACTGCAGCCAAAGGCTGGGTCCTGGCAGTACTGGGTCCTTTCCTGATCCTTGGAACGTACCAGGCCTTTCACGAGGGCCATCTGTCACAACAGAGGGTTTTGTATCGCGATCTGCAGCGCAGCGGCACGTTTCTGATTCGAGGAGCCCGGATTTTTGTTGGTGACGGGCGCGTCTTTGAATCCGGTGGACTGCTGGTCAGGAACGGCAAGATTGAAGGACTTTATTCCGATAGGATTCCAGACCCCAAGGCCTTGAAGGCTGATGTGATCGAAGGTGCAGGCAAGACCTTGCTGCCTGGCCTGATCGACGTCCAAGTATACCTGGCTGCTTCAGGTGGAATTACTGAGAAGCCTGAGGCGTCTCTTCTCGCCAGCACCCTGGCTCATGCGTTGGCTGCGTATCTGTATTGCGGCATTACAACTGTGGAGAGCGCTGGCGACCCCCTCGATCTGCTGCTCAAGCTTCGGTCTCGCATTTCCAGCGGAGAACGATTGGGAGCCAATTTATATCTCTGCGGTTCGCTAGTCACTGCTGAAGGGGAGCTTGGAATTGAGTTCCTTGAGCAATTGCCCGGCTTCATCCAGGGTCAGCCGCTGGCAAAATGGGTCCGGCTTCCTAAAGATCCCGAAGAAGCTCGTCGCGATGTTCGTGGACTCAAGGTCCAAGGCGTCGATGGGATTAAGGGGATCCTGAGAAGCAGAAGCGGCGGAGGGCTCAATGCACGGTTGGATGTCCCGATACTTCAAGCTGCGGCGGAAGAAACAAGGTCCCAAAGAATGCCACTTATCGCACTTACCGGGGACAATCAGAGTATTGGCGACGCCCTCCTGATCGGTGTGGATGGAATTGAACAAGGATCGCTCACCGAGACTATCTCAGACAGCCTATTGTCAGACATGGCCAAGAAGGGGGTGGCGTTTGATCCTTCTTTAAGCATGGTCGAAGCCTTGAACCAGCTATACGAAAGGAAAGAAGACTTGCTGAACCGCGCCCTGGCTGAGCAAGTCGGGCCGTCCTCCTTGCTTGAAGGAACCCGAAGGGCCCTCCAGACAAAGCGGTGGGATCAAATCATTACTTCGTTGAGAGAATTCCGCCCTGACCTGGCACAGGCTAGCAACAATTTGCGCCGGGCCTACCAGGCAGGAGTAAGACTCGTAGCCGGCAGTGGTGCTGGTAATCTTCTAGTCTTACATGGTCCTGCTATTCACCGAGAACTGCAATTGTGGGTTGAAGCCGGGATTCCGGCGTCAGTTGCGTTGCAGGCGGCCACTTACAACGCCGCTCGCTTGCTGCGGGCAGACGATCGGATCGGCCTGCTCAAAGAAGGACACGAGGCAGATTTGCTGCTAGTCGACGGAGACCCGCTCAGGGACATCACGGCCACAGAGCGAATCTCCATTGTGATTTACAAGGGGGAACGCATCAACCGGGCTATGCTTTTCAGTCAGGAGTGAAGCACTATGAAGAATCGCAACAAGACTGGACGCAGAAAATTCCTAAAATCTGCGGCGGCTTCCTGGGTCGGACTAGCAGCATTGAAGAGGCAAGCTGTCATCGCCTCTCCTAAGTATCGAGTCGGGCTCATTGGCTGTGGGTGGTGGGGGATGATCAACCTGCGGTATCTGGTGGCTTCCGGCAAAGCTACTGTAGTGGCGCTGTGTGATGTGGACCTAAACCATCTGAAATCGTCGATTCAGGAAGTTGAAAAGCTGCAGGGGCAGGCACCCAAAGGCTTCGGCGATTTCCGAAGGATGCTGGAAGACGAGAAGCTGGATATTGTGGTGATTGCGACGCCTGACCACTGGCACGCGTTAATAGCCATTGCGGCCTGCGGAGCGGGCTGTGACATTTACCTGGAAAAGCCGGTCTCCCATACATTGAGAGAAGGCCGCGCCATTGTAGCCGCTGCCCGCAAATATGGACGCATCGTGCAGATCGGCACCCACCGCAGGAGCGGGGTTCACTATCGGACAGCTATCGAGTTCCTGAAAGCCGGCAATCTGGGGGATATCGGGATGGTCCGGGCATTCGTGCATTACAGTATCCCCGGCGGAAATCAGAAAGATTCAGACCCGCCTGAGGGTTTCGACTACGACTTTTGGTGTGGCCCTTCCCCCATGCCCCCTTTTAACCCAATGCGCTTCCATAGGAATTGGCGTCATTATGTGGATTACGGCAATGGCCAGTTGGGGGACTGGGGAGTCCACTGGTTCGATCTGATGCGACTCGCCATGGGGGTTAAGTACCCGATGGCCATCTCTTCCTCCGGTGGAATATTCGTACAGAAGAACAGCTTCGACACGCCGGACACGCAGATAGTCAGTTTTCAGTTTGACAAGTTCATGGCAGTCTGGGAGCACCGCACCTACGACCAGGATCCAGCAGCCAGGAGCAACGTGGGGCTTTTGTTTTACGGCAGCAAGGGTATCTTGCACATCGGCTGGATGGATGGCTGGACCTTTTATCCCAACGAGAAGGGCCAGTCTATCCAACACGTCAATTCTGTGTTTGCCACGCCGGACGCGGAAAACGTCAAAGCCCATATGGCCAATTTCTTAAGCTGCGTCGAGACACGGCAACTTCCTGATGCTGACATCTTAGAAGGTCATTACTCCACCGCCATGTGCCTGTTGGGAATGGTATCTCAAAAGCTGGGGCGGGAGATCAAGTGGGATGGGGAGCGAGAAGTGGTTCCAGAGGATGAGGAAGCCAACCGACTGCTTTCGAGGGAGTATCGGCCACCCTGGAAATACCCCGAGGCGTGAGAAGGTGGTACCTTCCCGTTAAGGGCAGGTCTTTAAAGGTGACTGACTGGAACAACTGAGTCTCTTCGGAATAACGGGTCCTTATAAAGCCTGCAAGTCGCCAATGATGAGTGGAATCGTATGGGTCGTCTAAGAACCCTAGTCCTCTTCACGCTGGCATGGGTCTTCACCGCCAGCTTAGTGAACACTGACCTTAGTCCTCTTTTCTTCTTATCAATTCAGCTCGCAAAAGATGTTCCACCACGGGATATCCGCTTGCTTGATAAAAACGGTCATGAACATCGGATCACCCTCTCAGAGAATGAATATGATCCATGTCTCTCCCCTGATGGGAATCATGCCGTTTTTGTTCGCAAGATCGGGACGAGTGGGCAAGGGCTGGCATCAAATGAAGCGTTAACTCAAATTTGGATCATGGAAACAACAGCCCCGATGTCTTCACAATTGCTCGTAGATAGCCCTTTGGAAATAAACGGTCGCACCGTGTCCGTGTTCTCATCCCCACAATTCTCTCCCGAAGGAGAGAAGGTCTACTTTCTTGTGGACTCTGCCTCAGTCACAAATACGATTGTGTCTCTGGACATTGCCACCAAAGAGACTAGATTCATCACGTCTGCTCATCAATTCCGTGTAGTTATGTCTGGCAAATATAAAGGCGATCTTATTGCCCAAGTGAGGAAAGCGAAGCTCGCTACTGGGTATTACGAGTGGTTTTGGCTCGTGTCTCCCCGTGGGGACGAAATCGATGTTGTGGGGCAGGATGAAGGGGATGTAGACGACTTCTTAGAGATGTACGCCCAATGAAAACGCTGGGTGGCGCAGACATGCGCAGTGGGCATGTCTGCGATGAATGACCTGTCCGAGTTGCCAACCTCTCCCGCATCAGCGCCAGGCTGAAGCAACGCCCCACAAAGTACATCCTGCAGAATTTGAAGATGAGTCGATTGCCGGAAAGGGTTCACGAGGAAGTGACCTTTCGAGTCTGACAGCGACGCTTCCAGGACTTCCGTGTTAAGCGCGAGCGCCAGGGAGTGGAGAGATTGGACTACAGGCAAGGGAATCCAGTCAAACGAGAGCTGGCCGGCAGTCCCATAGGCTAGCTTGGGTTGAGATGAAGGTATTATCATTTGAAGGACGGCAGAATCTTGTCGACGGACTGGCTGCCATGAGGCAATTATGTTCGCAGACATGCCGACTGCGCACCTCTGCGCCACCCGACGTTCGTCGCTCTTGACCTCATAGCACGGAGGCCGCTGCAGCGGCTTCCAGGTGGTCTCCGGCAGGGCATCGGCCATCTCAATGAGGATACTCTTGGCATCATGACGCAGAAATCGACATCGTCATTGGATTAGCATGCCGGGGCCAGATGGGACTCCACTCGCATTAGCCCTGATGTTCGTAAACCGAAAAATTCGGCCGCCCGCGACGGCCGCCATTTGGCTAGCTGTTAGTTGTGTTGCACCCTCAGCAGGCTTGGCCGGCAGCGTTAGGTAAGTGACCTTCTCCGTGTTTTCCACCACACGGATCTCCACCCCGGCAAGCACTTCGATCCCATGCTCTTGGAGCACTGCCGCTGGGTTATCCAGCAGTCGCTGTTTGAGCTTCTCGTCGGCCCAGACTTGCCCCACCAGTTCCGCCCACTTCTTCATTGCTTCTGATTCTTCGGCCATCACAGGTTGCGCAGTGTTTGACTGCGAGTTCATTTCGACCGGACTCCCTTCGCGGCTCTTCTCTGTTCCTTGTTGGTTTGCCATTTTGATTGACCTCCTAGAAGGAATTCATGGTGTGCTCTCGCTGAGAACGAGAGCACCAGCTAAACAAACAATTCGAACGACACGGATTGGTTCTATAAAATGAATTATCTCTCACATAGGGCAGCAAAGTCAATGCTTTCGGACGACACGTGGTAATCACTTCACTTTTTCCCGATGAGGTTTTGCGGCAGAATCAATAATTTACTTTGACTCTTATGGGTTTAGGCTGAAGGCATGACTTGACCTGAGCGGATTCTCTGTGGGAGCCCGGCCCGTCGGGGCCTAGATCTCGTTGGTCAATAGAAGTATTCAAAGTAGTTCCATGCTTTCTGTGTTGGTGAGAAGAGCTTTTTGGCGCATTGGGAGGATCGTTCAGAACAATGAGATTGATGAAGGGTAAACAGTAGCGACTGATTGGGTTCGACAGACCCGCTATGACGCCGGCTCACCTCTCCAGATCTTTCCCAAACCAGAGTCATCCCTACGTACGTGGGAATGATCCTTCCATCCCAAGCTAAAAACAGAATTCTTGCGGTTCACCCCCATGCATGAGGGGCCGATATCATTTTGATCTCGAGAAAATCTGCAATCCACGGTTCAGCATTTTGATGATATCGAGTTGACACTCCAAACGCTCCACAGTTAGACTTACCCATCGATCCACATTAGTGCTGAGGAATACCCATGCCGCCTCGCGCCTCTTGGACGGGCAATCTGAAGGTCTCCCTTGTGGCCATTCCGGTTCGTTTTTACTACGCCATAAGCAGCACCGGCAAGATTTCGCCCAACCAACTGTGCAAGAATTGCGGCCAGCGACGGAGGAAACAACTGGTGTGCTCGATACGCGGCTGAGTGAGGAAGGAAGACATAGTCAAGGGATACGAGTTAAAAGAGGACAATCATGGTGCAATCTGAGTAGTACCATTTTTGTCCTGATGCAACTGACGATATGAACTATCGTTCTTCCTTTATGGCAGAAGAAGGCTTCAGTTTGCCACCGGACCGGCATCAGTGCCGTTAGCCTGCGCGGTGGCGAATTATGCAATCGGGTGCCGGGAAGGTTGTGGAGTTGATACCTGTGGTACAAAATCCTCGCCGCATAATGGTGGGAACCGACCGGTCGGAGACGGCCGAACGGGCGGTTCGGTGGGCGGCGGATTTTGCCGATCGCTTCGGCGCTGATCTGCATCTGGTCCAGGTGATCGTCCCCGAGCACCCCGCCGACACGGAGGACGGGGCGGCTGAGCGGGCCCGGGCCGCGGCGAGGGCTGACGATCTCGTCCAGCACGCACGCTCGATCGCGGGGGATCGCGGGCGTGGCAGGGTCGTCGTCGACGACGATCCCGCGATGGCTATGGTTCGCGCGGCCGAGGAGGACGCGGTCGACGTCCTGGTCGTCGGCAACGCCGGGATGGCGGGTCGCAAGGAGTTCCTCCTCGGGAACGTTCCCAACCGGATCAGCCACAACGCCCGCTGCACCGTGATCATCGTCAACACACTCGCCACGGACGGGAAGGCTGCGTCCCCGCGAGCCGCGCCCATCCGGTCCGGAGCCCAGGAGGAGGCGCGGCCCCACCGAATCGCGCGCGGGAGCAAGATCGCCGCGGTCTTCGCGAAGCACGGGCTCCGAGAGATGTTCGGGCGCCCTGACGAAGAAGGCGCGATTGGGCGCCGCCGGCAAGCCAAGCGCTTGCGCACTGCCCTCGAGGAACTCGGCCCCACCTTCACCAAGATCGGCCAGATCCTCTCGACCCGACCAGACCTGCTCCCGCCCGAGTTCATCGAAGAGCTCGCTCAACTGCAGGACCGCGTCACGCCGCTTACCGAAGAGCAGGTCGTTCGCGTCATGGAACAGGATCTCGGCGTTCCGTGGGAGGACGTGTTCGAGACGATCGAACCAGAGGCGCTCGCATCCGGGACAATCGCTCAAGTGCACCGCGCTTCGCTGGCGACTGGCGAGAAGGTGGTCATTAAGATCCAGCGCCCTGAAGCGAAAGACCTGATTGAACAGGATCTCGCGCTCCTCAAGTTCTTCGCCAAAAAGATAGGTGCGCAGCCAAGAGTGCGGCAGCTGATTGACATGCAGGCCGTCTTCGAGCACTTGTCCTCCTCCCTGCACCGGGAGCTCGACTTTCGGCTGGAAGCCCGGAACGCCGAGCGGATGCGCGGTGCTCTCGCCGACTTCGCGCGTCTCGCGGTCCCCAGGGTCTACACGGACTTCTCCACCTCGCGTCTGCTCGTGATGCAGGACGTTGGCGGTGTGCCGGCAACGGACATTCCAGCGGGGATGCTCCGCAAGGAGACCGCGAGGCAGCTCCTCGAGTCTTTCTGCAAGCAGATCCTGATCGACGGCTTTTTCCATGCCGATCCCCACCCCGGCAACCTGATGTGGCAGTCGACTGAAGAGCGCCTTTATTTCCTCGATCTCGGTCTGGTCGGCGAGGTCGGTGCGGACATGCGCGAACTAATGATCCTCTTGCTGATGGCGTTCTGGCAGAAGGACGCCGACTTCCTGACTGACGTCACCCTGATGCTCTCCAGCGCGATGGACCTTAGCGGGCTGGATATCGAGGCGTTCAGGCGGCAGATTCACGCTTTAATGGCCAAGTATCGCAGCGGCTCCGTCAAGACCATCCAGCTCGGCCCGGTGCTGCAGGAGATGATCGAAGCGGCATTCCACCACGGTGTGCCGTTGCCGGCTTCTCTCACCCTCACGGCAAAAGCCCTCGCGCAGATGCAGCTGACGGCCACGCAACTGGACCCCGAAATTGATCCGTTCGATGTGGCCGGACGGTTTCTCATGCGATCGCTTCTGAGAAGAATGGTCCCAAAGACCGACGCTAAGTCGTTGTTCTACCAATCGCAGAAGATGAAAGTCCGGGCGATGCGCGTATTTGAGGCGCTCGAGCGGCTGATTGGCGCGCGTCCCGGTCAGAAACTCGATGTGAATTTCCGAGCAGCTTTTTTAGAGCAGACGGTGCGCCGCGCGGGCCGGCGGCTCGTCTTCGGGCTTTTGGCAGGCTTCACCATCCTCGCGAGTGCGCTCACAGCGATCTCGGAGCGCGTCAGCGGATGGGTGCCGGTGGCCTTTGGGCTCGTCGGCGCGGTCTTCACGGTTGCGCTCGTCGTGGACCTCCTGCGCCGTGATGAACGGCTGGGCCGGGCAACATGAGCAACGTCCAGAGAGACTTCGTAACCAGGAGGAGAACTTGGCCAAAGTGATCGTCATCGGCGGCGGGGTCGGCGGGCTGACCGCCGCGCACGAACTCGCCGAGCGCGGACTCGAGGTCCACGTCTACGAGAGGCTTGCCGCTTGGGGCGGTAAGGCGCGCTCGCAGCCGGTGCCAGGCACTGGTACCGCCGGCCGCCGCGACCTCCCCGGCGAGCACGGCTTCCGCTTCTACCCGCGCTTCTACCGCCATGTCATCGACATGATGGCGCGCACGCCGGTCGCCGATACGACGGGTGGCACCGTCGACGGCCGGTTGCGCCCCTGCACCGAGGCCGGGGTCGCGTTGATCGACGGCGACACATGGTCGCGCTTCCACCGCCGCAGCCTCGTCCGACCCTATGACGTCCTCGAGGCAGCGCAGGTCCTCTTTCAACAGCTCGGTTTCGACAACGCCGATGCCAGCCTCTTCGGTCTCAAGGTCATGCAGTTCCTGTCGTCGTCCGATGACCGGCGGCTCGGAGAGTACGAACGCGTGTCGTGGTGGCAATTCCTCGGCGGCGATGGTTACTCAACTAAATGCCAGAGCCGGGCGAGCGGGATTCCCCGGATGCTCGTCGCGATGGACGCCCGGAATGGCAACGCCCGAACCATCGGGGTCACCTCGATGCAACTCCTTCTCGACTTCGCTACTACCGGCGTCGCCAACGACCGCACGATGGGCGGCCCGACCAGCCAGATGTGGATCGACCCGTGGACGGAGCACCTCGAGGCGCTCGGCGTGCACCTTCACGCGGGGGAGACCTGCACCGGTCTTGACGTCGCCGGCGGGCGAGTCGCCGGTGCGCGGTTCGCGAGCGGCCTGGACGTGAAAGGCGACCATTACGTCCTCGCAGTGCCGGTCGAGGCCGCGCAGAAGCTGATGTCGGCGGACCTGGCAGCACTCGACCCCCAGTGCGATCACCTGCGCTCGGTCAATGTCGACCAGCTCGTCTCCTGGATGGTCGGGATCCAATTCTACCTCTACGAAGACGTGCCGCTAGTGCGCGGCCACATCGTTTTCCCGGACTCGCCGTGGGCGTTGACGGCGATCTCGCAGCCGCAGTTCTGGCGCGAGACAGTGGGCCTTTTCCGCCGCCACTACGGCAACGGCGGTGTGGGCGGGCTGATCTCGGTAGACATCTCGGAATGGGACAAGGTGGGCACGCTTGTACGCAAGAAGGCGCGCGACTGCACCAAGGATGAGATCCAGGCCGAGGTGTGGTGGCAGCTCAAGGCGGCGCTCAACGGCCGTCGCGCCGACCAGCAGACGCTCACCGACGAGCTTTTGCACTCCTGGCACCTCGATGACGACCTCGACTACTCAGCCGGCGTGCCGCCGCTGAACCGGTCGCGACTCTTGATCCATCCTCCGGGTTCGTGGGCGTTACGCCCCGAGGCGGCGAGCACGGTGCCGAACCTCTGCTTCGCCGCCGACTACGTCCGGACCCACACCGACATCGCGTCGATGGAGGGCGCGTGCGAAGCCGGCCGCCGCGCTGCCAACGCAATCCTCGAGCGCGAGGGCTCGGCGACGGCCCGAGCCGAGATCTGGCCGATCGAGGAGCCACTGCAATTTGAGCCGTGGAAGCGATTCGACGCCGACCTCTACCGCCGCGGCCGCCCCCACTTCTTTGAGATCGCCGGCATCCACCGCGCATTCGAGGCGGCCGACCTCTTCCGCCGTTTTTCCGCGTTCACCGGCTTGGCCCAGCTCAACGACCTCCTCGACCAATTTAAGCTCACCAACATTGTCGACGGACTGCTCTCGCGCTTCGGGATCGACCGGTAGAGATTGTGAATTTCCTTATTCTGTAGTGGATTGAGACTTGGGATCCAACAGGCCCGGAAACAGATCGAAGTTCCCTTCCCAGACCTTATCGAGCCGCCCAGTACGCCAGCCCAGGAAATTGTCGCGAACCAGGGGGGAGGGCACCTCTCGGTATCGACGTACAACTTCTGGATTAGCCGGAACCGGCGCGGTCATTTGCTTCTCAGCATGCTCTCGCAACATCTCGATGTTCTCAGGGGGTTCTTCCGGTTGGGGCACAACTCTCACGCGGACCTTTGCCCGCCGGAAGGATTTGCCTTCACTCTCCGGTATTTCCAGCAGGTGGAGGCCCTCTTCGTGAGCCAGCAACGAATAAGCAGCATAGCCGCTGATGGCTAAACGAAGGAGATAGGGCGTGCTGTCCTCGGAGATTCTCTCCTCCAGAACTTCGCAATTCATAACCCGCCTCTCGGCCCAATTCCTATACATCTTTCCTAATTGCCTGGCAAAGGCACTGTTTTCTTCCACTCCAATTCCTGGTTCCCAAATGCCCTCCACCTGGAGGAAAGCCTCGTTGGGATATCCAGCCTCAATCCCGGCGCAGGCTTTCTCCAACAGGAACAATTGTTGAGCCAGCTTTTGAATTAGATCCCGCGGGAAGTGTTCTCGGTTTGAGGGGGAACGACCAGCCACGCGCTTGAGGAGGGACCCGGCAGTCTCGAAGCCGGTTTCGATCCTATCTAGATATTCAGCCAGCCCCATTATTTTGAAGCGACTCGGGGATGACCAAAAGGCCGTCGAACCCATCTGGCTGAGAGCGGCTTGTTTCCTCGCTTTCCAGGCCTCTGACTCCACGAGCGAAAAGAGTCGTTCATAGTGCAGCTGGAGGGATATAAGTTCTTTCTGGGAACCGCGAGGATCCAGAATGATTCGTTCCAGAAGAACACGATCTTGGTCCAATCCCTCGTCGTCTGAACCGGTGGAGACGAAAACGGCCTCATTCGGTACGGCGTCAGGATCGATGAATGCCACTTCAAGATCACGACCGCCTCCTTTGACCAACAAGAACTGGTCTCCCTCTGGGTACTGGTGGTTGACGATTGTGTTGGCAAGTGGCGTCAGGAGATAGCGCTCGACTGCCCTCTTGAGCGGACGTGCCCCCAAGTCGGGGGTAAAACCCTTTTCCAGCAGAAAATCGATTGCCCCTTCTTCCCATTCCACAGCCCAGGACCGATTGCGCAAACCCCGGCGCTGAAAAGCCTCTTCCAATTCTTTTCTCAAGATTTCCCTCATCGTCTCCCGGCTCAAGGGCCGAAAAACAATGGTCCGGTCAATTCGGTTGAGAAATTCCTTGCGAAAAGCTCTTTCAATTGCGCGTTCCACCACTTTGGGGCTAAAGCACCGGTTGTCTTGGGCAAATCCCAAGCTGGTTCCCATCGGCAAAGCTCCTCCCAGGTTGGAGGTCATGATAATGATCGCATATCGGAAATCTGCCGTGCGTCCCTGCCGGTCCGTCAGGCGGCCGTCATCAAACACCTGCAGAAATAGATCCCAAACCCGCGGATGGGCCTTTTCACACTCGTCTAGGAGGATTACGGAAAAGGGTTGCTTGCGGATGAGATCGACCAGCGCTACCTCAAAAGGTCGGTTGACTCCTCTCTCATGGGTTCCCAATAGCCGATCAAGCGAATCTATGGTTTGAAACTCACTCATATCCAGACGGATCATCCGTTCCGGCGCACCGAAAAGATATTTGGTGAGTGCCTTGGCAATTTCGGTTTTGCCTGTCCCAGTAGGACCGGCAAAGAGGAAGACACCCTGAGGACGGGAGGGATCCGTCAAGCCGGCCTTAATCATTGAGACACAGTCTACCAGGCAACTGATGGCTTCCGGTTGACCGAGCACCTGCTTTTCAAAAAACTGACGCAATCCAGCCAGATCCAAATTTTTACGATTGTCCAAAATGATTGCAGGCAGGCCTGTTAATTGCGCCAATGTTGTGACTAGGTCATCTGTGTTGATTCTGATGTTGCTGCCGGATTCTCCAGTCAGCCATCGCTGCCAAGTCATTTTGAGGAATTGAAGTAGATTGCCAGGTGAGGCCTTGTCGCTGAGATACTGCTGGGTCAGTTGCCAAGCTTCCCGAAGTACCCCCTCGGAAAAGCCGGCTCCTTCTTGGCTCAGGGTAAGTTGCTCGGACCAACGGTGGGCCAGCTCCAGAGTGGCCGGGCCGGAAAGCGGCTCAATCCGGCAAGTCTCCAGGATCGTACGACAACGCGGTTTTGACTGGACCAGCTGTTCATAAGCGGCGGGTTCCAGTTCCCCGATCGCCAAAATCTCCCCCCGTTCAAAATAGGGGAGGAAATAATCCAAGGCACTCGTCGCGCTATACTGATGGCGTCCTGCTACACCTAACGAGTGAAACTCCGGAATATACCAAAGGACCTTCCGACCACCACTGAGTTGCAGAGTAAGGTTGCGCAGCCTCGCCTCCAGCTCACCGATGAAAA
>JBGOTQ010000039.1:0-28862 GCA_041476565.1 Terriglobia bacterium
CGGAAGCTCAAAGAGCAAGGGAGCCTGGTGCATCGTTCCACCATTCAACACAGTTACCCTCATTGCTGGCGCTGTGACACGCCGCTGATTTACCGGGCCGTCTCGACCTGGTTTGTACGGGTCGAACAGATGCGGGACCGGTTTCTAACCGCAAACCGGCAAATCCATTGGGTGCCGGAGCATCTGCGAGATGGCCGTTTCGGCAAGTGGCTGGAAGGTGCGCGCGATTGGGCCATTTCGCGGAACCGGTACTGGGGAGCTCCACTGCCGGTGTGGAGGAGTCCCGACGGGGCGGAGACAGTCTGCATTGGATCAGTCGCTGAATTGGAACAGCTTTCGGGCCACCAGATCGAAGACCTGCACAAGCATTTCGTGGACAAGATCGAGATCCCATCTTCCCGAGGTAATGCTCCGTTGCGCCGTATTCCAGAAGTGCTGGATTGCTGGTTTGAGAGCGGTGCCATGCCCTACGCCCAATCCCACTATCCCTTCGAAAACCGTGAGCGCTTTGAAGCCCACTTCCCTGCCGATTTCATTGCGGAAGGGCTGGATCAGACCAGGGGCTGGTTCTATACGCTCATGGTGCTCGCGACGGCCCTCTTCGACAAGCCGGCATTTCGGAATGTGATCGTCAATGGGCTGGTACTGGCCGAGGACGGGCGCAAGATGAGTAAGCGGTTGAAGAACTATCCCGACCCCGCGTACATGATGGACACGTACGGGGCCGATGCCCTGCGATTGTACATGATTTACTCGCCGGTGGTTCGGGCAGAGGATCTCTGCTTTTCCGAGGAGGGGGTGAAACACTCTTTGCGGCATCTGCTGATCCCGTGGTGGAACGCCTACACGTTCTTTGTCACTTATGCACGCATCGACCAGTGGCATCCCGCCGGACGTGAATCGACTGACATGTCCGACAACCTGCTCGACCGCTGGATTCGCAGTGCTCTTGAGCGGCTGACCCAGGAAGTAGTTGCTGCCATGGACACTTACGATCTCCAACAGGCCGTGCGCCCATTCGTGCGGTTTATCGAGGATTTGACCAATTGGTATATCCGGCGCAGCCGCCGCCGGTTCTGGAAAAGTTCCGACGATCGTGACAAGCAGCAAGCCTATTCGACCCTATATCACGTCCTGCTCCAACTGTCGAAGATCGCCGCACCATTTGTGCCGTTCATCAGTGAAGCCATCTACCGGAATTTGCGGACGGAACAAATGCCTGAGTCGGTTCACCTTTGTGATTTTCCTGTCAGCTCGGGCACGGGGAGAGAGCGTGACCTGGAAGACAGGATGGAGGAGGTCATGCGCGTGGTCGGGTTGGGCCGTCAGATTCGCGCCGAGCGGAATCTCAAGGTAAGACAGCCGCTCAAGGGGCTGCATGTCGTTTGTCGGGACCAAAATCGTTTGGCTCGGATTGAAGTACTGAAAGAAATCATTGCTGACGAGTTGAATGTCCGGCAGGTCTGGTTTAGCGGGCGGGAATCAGACCTGGCAGACTTCAATGCCAAACCAAATTTTAGCCGACTGGGACCGCGCCTGGGCCCCCTGGTTAAGAAAGCAGCAAGTGTCATCCAGCGTATGGACTACATTCTGCTGAACCGTCTGCTTGAGGGCCAGCCTGTCATCCTGGTGGTCGACGGGCAGGAGATTAGTCTTGCACCCGAGGACGTACTAGTGGAGCGGAGACCCAAGGAGGGCTTGGCAGTTGCCTCGGATGGAATGTTGGTGGTTGCACTGGAAGTGGCCCTCACCCAGGAACTGATCCAGGAAGGATTGGCCCGGGAATTCGTCAACAAGGTCCAGAACCTGCGAAAGGACGCTGACCTGGAAGTGACCCAGCGGATTCGTCTGACCTGCTCCAGCGACCAGGCGGTACGCGAGGCAGTAGCGGAGTTCCGTGATTACGTCCTGGTCGAGACGCTGTGTACAGACTGCACGATGGTCGAAAACCCGCCGGAGGCTTCTATAGAGATAAGCTTGAATGGACATCCCTGCCACATACGGATGGAGAAGAGCTGAAGGCTAAGGACTCCTTATTGGTCTCACAAATGAGGAACTCCTGCCATTGTCGATTGTCTAAAACGATATGCAGTTGCCATCCAATTGGCAGGCTCACAATAATGGGAAGAGTTCGACTCATCTCTTGGTCATATAGGGGAATCAGAGAAATCGGAATGTTAATGCCATGGTTGGTCCCCGATTAGGCATTGTTCGAAAACAATCTGTTCAAGCAAACTCCTCTCCTCGGATGAGGAAGGGCAGTGCGGGTATTAACCATTGCGGGGTGATGGGATATCTTATCGGGGTTTGAACGATATTGGTGTCAAACCACCCCGCTGTGGCCGTCGGCCCCAGCGTCCCCTCGTTATCCATAGGAGGGGAGCAATTTGCACAACAGATTTCTTTATGACCCTTTACTGAGGATCTTGAGAGTTTGCTTTGGCGCTACCTACTTCACCCCGGAATTCCAATTGCGGAGAGGATCCTATGAAAAAGCGAGTTTTGGTAGCCACACCGACCGCTTTTCCCGGGAGGCGTGGGCTTTTGGTTGTTAGGAAGAAGCCCACGGTTCGCGGCGACTGCTGCCGCCAATACGCTCACCGTGGCTACCCCTCCCATTTTCATCGACCGTGTTGACCTGAAAAAGATCATGGGGCACTTTCATGAAAATTCGAGTCTTGAGGGTGGCCGCCGCGCTCCGTCGCGGCGGTTGCCGGGGTCAAATTGGTCGCCGCTCGGAGATCGGCTCCCACACTCCTCCCAAGACCGCAATTTTCATCGGCGGTGGTGAACTTGAAAAGGTCATGGGGCACTCTTATGAAAATGCACTTTGTTTGTGGTAGCGTAACTCTGATTTTCAGGTCGGCCGCTCTCCACTGTCAGGTCGAACCCCTTCCACGGAGCGCACGCTGTCGAACACCTCTTCGTCTTGGTCGGACGCGGGGATCCCTACTCAATCCTTTCCAAAACCAATGAAGTGCTACGATTGGCACCCCCGCAGAAGTAAGCGCCGTGCAGAGCCCGGATAATGGCGGAATGAGAAGCGACCCGGAGAGGACGAAGCTGACGGCAGACGCGCACAAAGACAGTGCCAGTTCTCTGTAGGTTCTGTGCTTCATTTTCGATGCTCCTTTGCTCGTTTTGAGGGAAGTGCCGGGTCAATGGTGGACTCAGTCCGCACGCTCGGGCCACCACCGTCTCGTTGAATTGAGTCGAATCAGGAACCCAACGTAACAAATCCGATCCGCGGCGCAGGGCTGTTCCCGGCCAATTAGCCCGAATCAGCGCCCCAACCTGACCGGCTTGCCAAACTGCTGCTCGAACAGCCGTAATATCCATTCGCGGTGTTTTGGAAGGAACCTGCCGAAGTTATCTGGTTTGGCCGGATCAAACTGCGGCCCATTCCAGTCCATCTTGGGCATTTTGCCCGATTCCTCCGCGACGCCCTTGAGGTCCTCCGGGCGGTCGACGTGCCGTCCGATGTACCGATTCCCTTCGAATATGATGGCTTTGGCTGGACCCCAGCCGGAGGTAATTGCGTACATGCCGTCCTTGCGGCTCACCTCGTGGCCGTAATGCGCTGTGCCCTCCACGTAAAAAATGTTGTCGCGGAACACGGCACGGTCGGCCCACCCCTCCCAGTTTGTCACTGCCAGCATCTGGACGTCAATGCCGGGGCCTACGTAGATCGCATTATCATGAATTGTCGTGTTCTCGGCGGCACCGGCAAGGTGGAAGATCCGCGTGCGGTCGTTGCGGCTGATGTTGTAACGAATCAGCGTGCCGCTGTTGCCTAGGTTTTCTTGCAGGTCACGCTGGCCCGGCGTGCAGATCAGCATAAAGCCACCCTCGTTGTCGTGGCTGTAATTAAACTGAAAGAGCGTGTTCCGAGAGTTGTAGTCCGAGTCGAATCCTTCGCCGTCGAGGGTGGTCCGGGTGAAGGATGCTTCGTTGAGCTGGAACAATGAGTTATCAGTTGACCAGGGCCAGATGCCAGCGTTGTAACTGCCCGCCCGGCGATTGCAGTTGCGCGCGATGTTGTGTTCCACCAGAACGCCGTCAGTAGCCCAGGGTACGATGCCGTCGCCGCCGATGTCCTCTACGTAGTTGTCACGGATGATAACGTTTACACTGGGAAACCAGTGACTTCGCATGGCATGGTAGCTTTCGGCCACGATCGCCGAGCGGTCTACTTTCCACACAATGTTGCGCTCAATGATCAGACCATCGAATCGGCTTGGAACTTGGTTCCCGACAGTGCGGAACACAATACCACCATTGTCCTTGTGGCTGTGCTCGACGCCGTTCGTCCCGTTGACGTCATGGATGTAAAGACCGGATACAACGATGTGCCTGGCGGTCCCGAAATTGTCGAGGAAGATGTGCACTCCACGGCGGACAGCCGGCTGGGCCCCATGGTTGGTCAACTCAAGATTACGCACTTCCACCTGCTGGACGTTGTAAAGGCGGACTACATCTTCCACCTGGCCAGCGCCTTCGATCCGAGGCATCGGCCCCTCGCCATAACGGTCGATGACAATGGGAGCCCCTTCGGAACCAGAACTCTTTACCACCAGTTGTCCCTGCCATACCGACCCGCTCTTGAAGAGAATGCGGTCACCCGGCTTGAAGCGGGCCGCATTGACTTTGGTGAGTGTGCTCCAGGGCGAAGATTGCGACGTGCCGGCACCCGCGTCGCTTCCAGTGGCCAAATCGACGTAATAGGTGACTGGCATCGACGAGGCCGCCCGCATCTCGGTGGAGGCCGATCCGATCGTGAACAAGACAATTGGCATCAACCTTAAAAGTTGCGTGATTGATTTTCGCATGATACTCCTTTCTTTCCCTCAAAAGACTACGAACGGAGAACCCTAAAATTTGGCATTCTGACCGAACTCGAGTCTTAGTACAAGGCCAGGTATCCGATGGTTGGATCGAAGTGTAAAGATAGGCGCCTCTGTCCCTTCCTCAAAAAAGGTCATATGGAAAGTGCCCTTCGATGGCAGCAGAGTATACTGGAGGGCATCCGCTTTCCATTTAGAGGTTGACTCCATCACACCCCTGCCTTGAGAATTACGAGCCACCGTACTTGACTGATGTACGGCTGCACTCACATACTTGTCTTTACTCATTGGAGGTGTGTGCCTGTGAAATCAGGCGGCCAACTTGGCAGTGCAAACGCGGCCACAACAGGACGCACGTCTTCACACAAGGACTCCGTCATGAGCATCTACGAAATCGAGGTCACGACCATCGACGGTAAGCCCCAGATGATGGATGCCTACCGCGGCAAGACACTACTCATAGTCAATGTCGCCAGCAAGTGCGGCTTCACCCCCCAATACGAGGGCCTTCAGGCGATCTACGAGCATTGGAAAGATAAGGGTTTTGTGGTTCTGGGGTTCCCGTGCGACCAGTTCGGCCATCAGGAGCCGGGAAACGAGGAGGAGATCCAGCGCTTCTGCTCTTTGACCTACAAGGTGACCTTCCCGCTGTTTGCCAAGATCAAGGTCAACGGAGACGACGCGCATCCCCTTTTCAAATGCCTCAAGTCCCAAAAGAAAGGCTTGCTCGGCTCCGAATTCATCAAGTGGAACTTCACCAAGTTCCTGGTTGACAAGAACGGCTTGGTGCTGAAGCGCTACGCGCCGCGGGAGACCCCCGAGAGTATAGACGCAGACTTGACGCCTCTTCTGCGCTGAGTGCCGCGGCCGCCTCTTCCAAGCCAGGAAAGAAGTGTGGCGCCAATGCCGGACCGCCCTGAGGAGAGATTTCAACAAGGACTATATTCAAGCAAATAGCGTATGACTACCGAACCCCTTTTCTGACTCTCTGAGGAGGAGTGCATGAAGATTAAAGTCCGTCTGGCAACACTGATCTTCGCTGTGGTGTTAATAGGCCCAGGACCCTCAGTTCTAACCCAGGAGAAGCAGTCACTCTATCAGCGGCTCGGCGGATACGATGCAATAGCCGCCATTGCCCATGATTATTTTGGCCGGATCCGCAGTGACCCGCAATTCAGCCGCTTCACCGGGGGCCGGAGTCAGGATTCCCTCAAGCGCGCACGCCAACTCCTCGTTGAACAACTCTGCGCACTTACGGGCGGACCCTGTGTATACATCGGTCGCGATATGAAGACTGCCCATGGAGGTCTGGGAATCACTGAGCGTGATTGGGATTCAAGTATGAAACATCTGGCGGAGTCCATAGATAAACAAAAAGTCCGACAGAAGGAAAAAGAAGAGCTGTTGATGATCGTTGCGGCTTACGAGAAAGACATCGTCGAGAAATCCAAACCGTAAATACAGGTCGCTGGAGAGACAACTAACAGCTGCAATTCATTGGCGCCGAAGCTCCTTAAGCCTGTGGTCATCGAGCACAGAACAAGCTTAATCGGGGCTTTCATCGATCTTTTCTTTTTGTCATTCGTGGCCAAGGTGGATGCCGCCGGAGCCGCTTTGGTCTATTCAACTTACCTGGGAGGCAGCGGAGAAGATGCCGCTTCATCCATCGGCGTCGATAGTAGCGGCAATGCCTACATCACCGGCACGACATCCTCCAGCGACTTTCCTCTCAGCAGTCCCTTTCAGCCAGCCCTGGCGGGGAGCAGTGACGCCTTTGTGGCCAAGATATCGGAGACTGGCCCGTCGGGCAAAAACGAAATCTTTGTTCCCATCGTGCTTTCAGCGGCGGGCCTGAGTAACTCTTTCTTCACTTCAGAAATGACCGTGACGAACAAGGGTACCTCTGACCTGATTGTGAATTATACTTACACGGGGTCCTTTGGATGCGGCAGCGGGACGGCATCCGACTTCCTGCCTGTCGGGCAACAGATAATCGTGCCCGACGCGATTGAATACTTGAGGTCGCGGGGAGTTCCCCTGCCAGCTTCAGGGAATCGAGGGGGTACTCTTCTGGTCGAGTTCCTGGGAACGGGTGGGGCCGTGACCGTTCGAACAACCACTAGCGTCTCGGGAGGGCGCGCCGGACTCGCCTACGCCGGCATTCCCATCGCCTCCGGCTTGACCAGTTCCGCTTACCTCTGCGGCTTGCGGCAAAACGCCACCGATCGCTCCAACGTGGCCATCCAGAATGCAGGAGATCCTTCCCAGGGTCCCGTTGTCTTGCGGTTGACGGTTTACTCCGGAGGCCCTGCGACTCCCGCTTCCACGACGTTTCCCGACGAAACGCTGGTTCCGGGAGCCTTCAAACAATTCTCAGGCATCCTGCAATCTAATGGGCTATCTCTCAGCAACGGCTACGTTCAGGTGCAACGGGTCAATGGATCCTCTCCTTTCTACACTTATGGCGTCGTCAACGATCAGGCCAATTCCGATGGTTCCTTTGTTCCTCCCCTGCAGCCGGACTCCCTGGCAGGTCGAACCGGACTCACGCTGCCGGTCATCGTCGAAACTTCTGCTTTCAGCAGCGAGCTGGCGGTGGCTAACTTCTCAAAGGTCGAGAAGACCCTGCAGATTGCCTATGTGGCCGGCGGGATTCAAAGCTCCGACTCCACCGCCAGGTTCGAAATGGACCTGAAACCGGGCCAGCAGATCATACAGCCGGAGATCGTCAACTGGATGAGGCAGCAGAAGGTGGCAGGGGTTGGCCCGCGGTCGGGGGACCTGGCAGGAGCGCTCTTTGCCACCTCCAAACAAGGGGATGTTAGCGGGATCTTCCTGGGGGCCAGGACTTCAACGTCCGGCGGAAGAGGACGCTACGGGCTGTTCTATACCGCAACCCCCTACGGAACCGCCGCCACTGACCAGGTCTGGCTTTACGGCCTCCAGCAGAATGCCGACAACCGCACCAATCTGGCGTTGATCAACACGGGGGAAGCCGGCGGAGGCAGCGACACCTTTCGAATTGAACTTTACGACGGCTCCACGGGATTATTGGCGGGGACCGTGGATGAAGTGACCCTGGCCGGATTGAATTGGAAGCAGATTGGCAATATTCTATCATCCGCCCCTGGAACCACCCAGGGTTACGCCCGAATTACCCGGACCGCTGGAGTCAATCCGTTCCTGGCTTATTCGGTGATCAACGATGGAGGTCAGCCCGGCCAGCGCAGTGGTGATGGCGCTTTTCTGTACGGAGTTCCATAGTCGGCCTTGGCGAACCAACGCCAATGAAAAGGGCGGTTTTAAGCGATAAGGGTCGCGACGGAGCGCGACCCTCCACCAAGAACCGCATTTTCATGAAGGTGCCCCATGACCTTTCCAAGTTCACCACCGCGGATGAAAATGGCGGGGGTAGCCACGATGAATTCGTACTCTGAATTCATCGTGGGCTTTTCATATGTGGTCAAAAGCCCACGACAAGCCAAAAGCGGTTTGTCGTGGCTACCAAAACTTGGATTTTCACGAAAGAGGCTCTTAGGTCTCTTCAAATCCCCAGACCATTGGCGTAGCCAACTCAAGGCTGTTGCCCGCAGGATCCCGAAAGTAGATCGACTGCCCACCTTCCGGCCAGTCGATCTCTGCTTCTATGGCCACTCCGTGCCGCTGCAAGTGCTCTCGCCAAAGGGGTATCTCCGATGCCGATATTCTGAAAGCCAAATGCCCTTCTCCGCGAGTGCCGTGCATAGGAATCCTTATCCCATTCACATAGCTGGGTTCCGTCCCGGTCTTGCCTGGATTGAAGAGCAAAAGGACACCCTGCCCGCAGCGGAAAAACACATGCCGTTCTCATTGGCAACCAATTCGATCCAGCCCCAGGACATTGGTGTATAACTGCTCAGCCGCCTCCAAGTCAGAACAATACAAGGAGGTTTCCAGGATCCCTTTTGATGGTCTCAATTCTTCATCTCCCACGCTTGATTAATGGTCTGTTCTCGGGCTGGAGACGATACTGTTTGAGTCTATCTACAATCGAGCGGGGAGCTTCCACCTCCAGATAGATTTTCTCACCGTGGTAGAACTTCTGAAGGAGTCTCCCGTTGGAATGAAGTTGCGAGAGAATGGCTCCATCACTATGCCCTAAGACAAAACATGCTTTCTCCAGGGGGTCAGAGGAAAGGCATTCATCCAGCTTATTCAGCAACGAGGGAATCCCAATTCTCTCCGTAGCTGAAATCGAGACTGCGTTCTGGTCCGGAGCCCACTTTGAAGCCTCTTGAACCAAGTCGATCTTGTTGTAAACCTCAATGACCAACTTGGAAGAAAGCTTAAGGTCATCCAGAACACGCATCACTGACTCCCGCTGCTGGCGAAAGCGGGGATTGGAGAGATCGATGACATGCAGGAGCAAATCGGCTTCGGCGATCTCTTCCAGGGTAGCTCGAAACGCAGAAACCAGGGTGGGTGGAAGTTTGTTGATGAATCCAACTGTATCAGAGAGAATCACTTCCCGGTTGGAAGGCAGCCGAACTCGACGCAGCAACGGATCCAAGGTGGCAAACAACTGGTTTGAGGCCAAAGTGGAGGCATTGGTGAGGGCATTAAATAGCGAGGACTTCCCAGCATTGGTGTAGCCGACCAGAGAAATGACTGGGACGGGGATTGAGCTCCGGAAAGAGCGGTGCAGGTGTCGATGGGATCGCACATGCTCCAGATCTTCCTTAATCCTATGGATCCGGCTCCGGATCTTGCGTTGATCCGTCTCCAGTTTGGTTTCTCCTGGACCCCGGGTGCCGATGCCGCCTCCCAACCTTGACAGTTCCACGCCTCGTCCTGCTAGACGAGGCAATAGGTAGCTGAGTTGTGCCAGTTCAACCTGGAGTTTTCCCTCGCGGGTTGCCGCACGCCGCGCGAAGATGTCGAGAATCAATTGAGTTCGATCGATGACCTTACAGTCGACAGCCTTCTCCAAATTCCGTTGCTGGGCTGGACTGAGGTTTTCATCGAAAATCACAACCTCTCCGGAAAGGGTCTCGCACGCCTGCTTCAACTGCTCAAGCTTACCACGACCGATGAAATAAGCCGGGTCAACCCGCACACGTTCCTGAGCCAATCGTCCGACCACCGTGCCGCCGGCCGAGACCGTCAGGTGCCCGAGTTCCTCTAACGAGTCTTCAATATCTATCGAAAGAAGATCCGCACTAGCAACCCGGCGGGAGGATTTCAGGCAAAATCCGACTAGGATCACCCTCTCCGGGGAACGAATATTCATGTTAGTCTCTTAACTCTCGCTACTTCCCGCAGCCGCCGTGGTGTGGGCTGGCAAGGAGTAGGACTTTCCAGCGGCAACAGTGGAGATGGCATGTTTGAAGACGAGCTGGTCCTGGTTATTGGTCTCAAGGATTACGGAATACCTGTCAAAACTCTTCACTCTGCCGGTCAGCTTAACACCGCTCAACAGGTAAATGGTCACCACAACCTTGTCCTTACGGACACTATTCAAGAACACATCCTGAATGTTTTGCAACTGCTTTTCCATAAAGCCTCTTATCCTCACTATGCCTGAATTGACACGGGTCCCTTTGAAATTACATTCTACCATCGGTGGTGTTTTCATTACACCTAAGTCCTGCGGACTCTCGGGTCCGTGGCATCTGAATCGCGAGTTGAAAACAATCCAGAAACGCCCGAACCCTGGACTGAGCGCTAGCCTGCACGGAGGGATCGCTCCCGAACCCATCAAACCAAAGCACTTCATTTTCTTTCCGGAACCAAGTCAGCTGACGTTTTGCATAGCGCCGCGTCTCGCGTTGGGTCAAATCGAGAGTGTCTGCCAAAGTCAGTTCACCTCGTAGATGCCTCATCACCTGCGAGTACCCCAGGGAGTTGAGGGCTTTCGAGCCAGGTGAGAACCCATGGTTCAGAATTGACTGCACCTCCTCGACTAGCCCACCTGCAAACATCGTCACCACTCGTCGGTCAATGGCCTCGTAAAGGGACTTCCTTGGCGGGTTCAGCCCGATCTTTAGGATCTTGAATCCTTGCAGGGGTGCCCGCCCTTCATCAAAATGCCAGGAGATGGGTTTGGAAGTCAGAAGAAAGACTTCCAGGGCACGAATCATCTTGGGTTTGTCCCTGGCTGATATCTTACTTGCTGAAACGGGGTCTATGCGATTGAGCAAGCAATGAAGGTGGGAGAGTCCTTTGCGCTCAGCAATCCTGTTCAATCTATCTCGCACTATCTCAGACCGTTTTGGCCCGCTGAACAGTCCCATTAGCAAAGCTCGAAGGTACAAGCCCGTCCCACCCACAACGATCGGCAAAAAACGCCGCTCACATATTTCGGCCAGTACCGCCCGTCCCTGGGCCAAATAATCTCCAGCCGTGAACAGCCGGTCAGGAGCCACCGCGTCGATCAAGTGGTGGGGGATGTCAGATCGTTCTTGCCTGGTGGGTTTTGACGTCCCGATGTCCAAGGATCGGTAGACCTGCACCGAGTCGCAATTGACAATTTCACCGGAAAAGGTTTTAGCCACGTGAAGCGCCAGACTGGATTTCCCACTGGCCGTTGGCCCAAGGATGACAACGAGCGGAGCCGTCATTGCTGGAAGAAGAAATAGCGTAGTGCCAAATAGAGTAGGAGCAGCGTAGCCAAAATACAAATACCCAGTTGCTGCCCTCGCGACAATCCCATCTTAGTAAATCACTCAGAGGCGAATATTGTAAAGATAGGTGAACTGAAGGGTCAGTCGGTCGCCTGTAAATGCATGGGGAAAATTCGGGAATGGCTCAGAGAGCTTGATCGAGGAAATGGCCGCCCGATCGTAAGGAGAGATCCCGGAACTCCTGATCACCTCAAGCTTCTCGACCTTCCCATTACTAAGCACGTCAAACATCAAGACTACTTTGCCTTGGTAGCCGCTCCGGATAACTTCTGGAATCACCGCAAACCAGTTATCCCGAACTCTAAAATAGATGCTTCTCAACCAGGAAGTAAAGTCTACTCCCTGAGTATCACTCAAGATCGAGGGCACATCAACGGAAAAGTCCGGCATGCGTTTGTCAATGTGTGGCGTTCCCCCCAAATCCAAGCTGCCGCCCCCTATTCCACCTCCTTTCCGTGCCTTGTCCAGAGAACTCTGAATTGATGAACCTGGTACCTCCAGACGGGCCACCAGATCCCTCAGGTCAGACTTACTCGCCGCGGACTCTGATTTCCGGGGTTCTGGCGCGGGAAGGCTGATGCCTGCCTTGTTCTCCTGTCCTGTCACTGGCGGCGTTTGAGACGGAGAATCTGGTGCCTTGCCAGCGTTCTCGACAGGAGGAGTCGCCGGTTTTTGCGCGGCTATCTGGGGCAGCTGTTCTTCCTTCTTCTCTGGTCCTGGAGCCCAGAGGCCCTTGGGGGCGATGATGGGGGCCTTGGGTCGTTCTCTCGGAGGTGGTGAGGGCTTAAGGCGATCGAGTAGTTGCTTGTAGTCAGGAGGCAATGCCAGATTTCCGAGTCTCTGGGAGTCTTCCAACAGTTGCAGCTCGCGGGATTTAGAAGGACTGGACTGCCGGGGGGGAAGGAGCTGGGGGCCTACAGTTATTAGAAGAACCGCACCCACGTGGACCACCACCGACACCAGGAATGCTTCCCGCTTTCGCCGAGCACTTCTCTCATCGGTGAGCTGGAGTATCAGATGGAGGTCATCGTCCCTGGGCATGTTTGAATCTGCCAGCCCCTAGCCGGTCTCAAACCCTTGTGAAGGAGCGGGTAAAGCCCTCACTGAAAGGTCCACAGCAGAGGCATGTTTCAGGATCCCTTCGACTACCTGCTGGGCCAGTTCCAGAGCCCTCTTGCTCTCTTCCCCAGTAATAACGGGTCGATTCCGGGTCTGGACTGTCTGCAAAAATGACCTGATTTCTGCCTTCAACGGTTCCACTTTGGGTAGCTCGATCTTGCGGGGAAGAATGACGGGGGTACTCCCCCCCTTCGCGGATCCAACACTTACAACCACGACGTCCTGCCGGGAGTAGTCAACTGAAATGTATTCACTGGGTTGAAAGAAACGCAACTTACGTACTTTCTCCGTGCTAACCCGGCTTGCCGTCAAGTTTGCCACACAACCGTTTTCAAATTCTATTCTAGCATTGGCAATGTCAACCTTTGTACTCAAAATGGGCAAGCCAACCGCCCGAACTGTCTTTACCTTGCTGTGCACAAAACTGAGGACAATGTCCAGGTCATGGATCATCAGGTCAAAAACGACATCAATATCCAGGCTTCGGGAGGTAAATACACCCAGTCGATGAACTTCAAAGAATAGAGGATTAGTGAGCATTTTCCGAGCTTCACAGACCGCCGGGTTAAACCTCTCGAGGTGTCCCACCTGCAGAATCCGCTGACGCCGGGCTGCGGCCTGAATCAACTCTTCAGCCTGCGTCACTGAAGCTGCAATGGGTTTCTCCACCAGGACGTCCGCGCCATTAGATAGAAGCTCACATCCAATACGGGAATGCTCCGATGTGGGCACAGCCAAACTAACAGCTGAGACCATCCCGTGCAGCTCCCGGAAATCCGTAAATGCACGGGTTTTGTACTGTTCTGCAACAGCCTGGGCAGTGGCTGGATTCTTGTCCACCACTCCAACCAGTTCTACGTTGTCAAGCTCAGAATAGACCCGAACGTGCTGCCTCCCCAGGTATCCAACCCCGATGACTGCAACTTTAATCTTGTCCATAGCACACCTGTCTTAGTCCTGGGAGGGATCCATCGCCACGATACAAATTCCACGTTGATTGGCAAGGGCAATCAACGAATCTCGATCGATGAGCAGTGTCTTATAGGCATCGATGGCGAGAGCCGAGGCATTGACTTCTGCCATGAGCGCCACAGTTGGAAGCCCAACGACTGGAACGTCGAAGCGCATGTCCTGATTCGGTTTACTGACCTTGACTACGACAATGGGTTGTCCCCCTGCTAATTCAGCAGCACGACGGATAACCGCGTCGGTCCCTTCCATCGCTTCAACTGCGACGCAGGCCTGATTCCGCACGACGAGCGTCTGACCCAGGTCGAGCCGCGCGATTTCACGTGCGGTTCTTCGGCCATAGTCAATATCCTTGGCTTCGCCACTATTGGGTGAACGCTCAGTCAGAACGCCGGGCTTTGGAAGCAACGGTTCCAGGAACAGGGTGGAATCCACTAAGGTGATTCCCTCTTCAGCCAGAATTTGGGCCACTCCGCCTATCAAGGAGTCGGTAGTCTTGGTTCTCAGGCTGGTGAGCAACTTGAACATCTTCCAGTCAGGAACGATATCACTAAAGATCTGTCTATGTTTTACTTGTCCCGCCATGATGGCATGGGTGACCTTTTCCGTCTTGAAGGTTTCAACCAGCTTGCCGAGCTGTCCGAGGCTCTGCCAGTGGACAGTGCTCGCTACCTTTCCAATTTCCGGAAAAGTCTCCTCCTTGATGGCGACGACCACCATGTCGATTCCACGACTGCGAGCCGCCTCCAACACTAACAAGGGGAATTTCCCGTTGCCAGCGATGAGTCCGTATCTTTCCATATAACGTTTATGAGAAAAGAGCGGGGGGGTAAGGGCTGGGGACTCCTAAAAACAGAGTGGAGGGTCTGAAGCATGTAAGGAGAAAGGAGTCCTGCTCCTCACGGTTGTGCAGATATCGGACTTCCCCCTTTATCCTTACACCCTTGGCACCCTATTCCCTGTCCATTAGTCCCTATTTAATGACCCCACGTTGGCTTCTCTCGATGAACCTGACGATCACGTCGACCTCCGGGCAATTAGAGAATTTCTCCTTCAGGACTTCCAGAGCCTGAGAAGTGTTCAGATGGGACTGGAGCATCACTCGAAAGGCCAAACGGATTGTCTGGATCGACTCCGGAGACAAGCCCTTTCTCTCCAATCCGATAACATTGACCCCATAGTTCCTGGCATCCCGGGCACTGACGGTCTTCGAATAGGGCAAAACATCTTTAGTGATGACGGAGTAACCACCAACAAAGCCGTAAGTTCCAACCGTGCAGAATTGATGAACACCAGAGAAGGCGCCAATTGTGGCGTGATCCTCAATAGTCACATGCCCGGCCAGCGTCGCCGCATTGGCCAGGATTATGTGGTCTCCCAAAACACAGTCATGAGCTATATGGCTGTAAGCCATAATGAAATTTTGGTTTCCAATAACGGTTCGCCCATGCCCCAATGCGGTCCCCCGGTTGACTGTGACATATTCCCGAAAGACATTGTCGTGGCCGATCACCACAACAGTATCTTCACCCTTGTATTTCAGATCCTGGGGCGGAAAGCCGATGGAGGAAAACGAATAGAAGGTACAGCGGTCGCCAATCTCAACAGGACCCTCGATGACCACGTGAGAACCCACGCGACACTCTGCCCCCAGAACCACACGATCACCGATCACCGCATAAGGACCTACAGTTGTCCCTTCGCCCAGGACTGCCCCGCGACCGACAATGGCGGTGGGATGTATCTCCATCGACTCAACTCCGGTCCACGATGGAAGAAAGGACTTCTGCTTCGGCCACCAGTGTCTCCCCCACGTAAGCTTCGCCTTTGAGCTTCCCGTAGCGAGGGCGGAGTTTGAGGATTTCCACGACCAGCTTCAGCTGGTTACCCGGGAGCACCGGCTGCCGGAAGCGCACCTGGTCAATTCCAGCAAAGTAGAGCAGCTTCTTTTCGCGGTCCGGAAGGTCTTTGAGGACCAGGATAGCCCCCACCTGAGCCATCGCTTCAATAATAAGAACGCCCGGCATCACTGGAGTTCCGGGGAAATGGCCCGCAAAAAAAGGCTCATTAATGGTCACGTTCTTAATTCCGACAATTCTTTTACCGGGTTCTAATTCGACAACGGCATCAACCAGGAGGAAGGGGTAGCGATGCGGGATAATTCGCTGGATTTCATTAACATCCAAGAACATGCGGAACTCCTTTTGTCACGACTCCAAAAAGTGAGGATCATCGTCAAGCCTAAAGTTTATGGAAACGGGCGAAAGGAATGGAAAGGCGTATCCATCCAAAGACAGGCAAAATCCAATCGGATGAAGCACACTACCTTCCTCCTGACTGGTTCGGAAAACTGCCCCTGCCTTTAACTGCATTACTGAATAGGGACTGCTTCCAGAAAGCCCGCGTTGTTGAACAGACTTTTCACCAAACTGTAAGCTTGGATCGGCCCGAGAGTCAAGGACTCAATTTGAAGGGCACAGAACTTCCCTGAAATCCCCATGTCGCTAAGCACGTTTTCCGACATATAGAAACCGTTTGCCGGGAGGGCCACACCACTCTTGGTCGCCAAAACGGCACCTGTATCATTGTCATAGGCTGTAAATTGTGCGGTGGTGGCCGCGTTGGTTAAATTCATAACAAACAGACCGGATTGGAACGATGCAACATTAGTAGCGGAATTCAACAAAAGCAGGGTATGTCCGAGAGTCCGGCCGACTTGCAGGCTGGGATCAGTCGTGGCGTTATCGATCAGGGAAATGAAACACGAGAATGGCTGATCTGCGTTCAATCGAAGATAGCCGGTCGTGTTCGTGACGGCTACACTTCCCTTAAGATACCGGTTAATGTTGCCGATTTGCTTCAGACCACTAGCGGGAACCGTGATCGAACCCGATGCCAGAGTAGCTCCGTTCTGATCAATCAACGTAACACTGGCATTAGCCTCCTTCTTGCTAAGGTTATTAATGGTGAGATTTGACCGGTACGAGGCAGTGTCGAGAGCATAAGGCAGGTAGCTGGTATACCCCAGGTTCAGGACTAGCATTTCCGAATTGGTGTAATCCAACACATAGACGACATTAGCATCCAGATCCACAGCCAGATCCACCGAGTTCGGACTGATATTTTCAATGACGGTCTTACTCTTGCTGTCATCATTGATCGGGTTGTCGCTCAGATTAATCAGATTGATGGTCTTAGTACCATTGGAGAGGACTATGGCCTGGTCAGTTTTGGGATTCACAACCACTGAGAAAGGACGGCTTCCCGAGCCGATGTTGACGCTGCCGGAATTTGTGCCGCCTGATAGATCGAGGGTGCTGATAAGGTTCGCAGTGGGATCAGCCACCAACGCCAGCTTGTGTTGAGTGCTGATGGCAATTTTCACCGGGTTGCTACCGTAGGTGAGGCTGATGCTCGCAAAGTTGATCCGGGTCGGAACATCGATAACTGAAATGGTATTGAAAGAGCTACCGGTAGTGAGTGCATAGTTGACCACGTAGGCTCGGCTGTTTGTCGGGTCATACGCAATGCTTATCGGGCTTGTCCCGACCGGAATAGGGACAGGAATGGCGTTAGTATTGGTGTTTAGATCGATAAAGGAGACACTGTTGGCGTTGAGGTTGGCCACCAGGGCGACATTCTCCTTCGTTGCCACAGCCACAGCCCTTGGACCTTTGTCGACTTTAACCATTGCCAGCGTGACAGGCTTATCGGGATTGGTGTCTATGATAGAAACAGTGCCAGGATCGCTACCATTCCCGAAATTGGCGATGATCGCCCTGGTCCCACTTGAAAAAAGTGCCACGCTGATAGGGTTTGTTGCCGTCAACACGGCCCCCGTGTTGTCCTTGAACGAATTGCCGTTGGCATCCTGGCTCAAATTGACAGTCTTGAAAGTAAAGTCCGTCAGCTTGACCACCGTGGCATCGTTGGTTAAACGGTTGGCAATAACGGCTATTTTTGCGGTCGTGTCTATATCAATGGCAAAAGGCCCAGAGTTGTAAGGGAGAGTAACCGTTTGCTGAGCTAACAGGAATCGCGACGGGCCTAGCGCAAACCAAATCACACAAAACAGGATTCTCTTCATTCTCGTCCTCTTGGTACCAGTTAGAGTATGTATTTAGAAAGTCCTTCCTACACTGAACCGGAAGCCATGACGCTTCTGCGCGCCGTTCTGGTCATAATTGTCGAAAAGCGGATAAGGCAACCCGCCTTCCGGACGCATGATATATGTGTTTAATTGACTGGGGTTGTAATAGTAAATTAAGCGGAATGGAGCGTTAATAACCGGCAGGATCACCTGGAATTCCACCCCTGTGCTGGACCGGACCATCAGAGTCTTCGGGATAATGCTGAGCGGAGTGCCCGGCGTCATGGGAGAAAACTGTCCATTCTCGTAAACATAGAATTGGGAGGCGGATTGAGGAGCCACTTTAATCTGACTCTCTCGCAAAATCCAGAGCTTGCCCACATCGAAAAATGGAGCGATCGAGAAAGCATTCCCGATGATCGGAATTCGATACTCCAGGTTATAGATAAGCTGGGTGTCCCCTCCGACGTAGTAGGGGAAAGAATTGTAAAAGGGGACATAATTCACGATCGGGCTGCCCGTGGTGGGGTCGATGACGGGATTCCCAAAGGGATCCCGCTGGACTACCGCTGTCAAGGTCTTTGTTGTAACCAGGGCCCGAGGACTGATCGACCGGATGTCAAATCCGCGAATGGAATCCTCCCCACCGGTGAACCAGCGGTCGGTAATTGGTGCCGCTAAGCCTCCGAATCCCGTAAGAAAGGCAAATTGAGCCCTCATCCCGAGAGTGTTCCGACGCTTATTTATGGGATGGAACCACTTTGCCTCCAGGTAAGGCTTGTAGTACTTCACGTCACTGATTGGCCCCCCGGTAAACTGAAAGAGAGCACTGAAGCTCTTCCCAGCTGTGGGTGTAAACGGGTTATTGACTGTGCTGTAAGTGAGGCTGGGAGTAATAGTGCTTCGTAAGACCCGGCTATAACTTCCAATTCCTGAAAACGTATCCGTGAATTGGAAAGCAGTATAGAAAAGTTGATAATTACTATTGGCAAAAGTCGTCGAGGATCTGTCGATTCCGTAACTCAGTCCAAACCGAGTATACGGGCGAATGGGCTTGCTGGCGAAGACCGTAAAGCCGTTCGAACCTTGGGCAAAAATCTCGTTCCCCAGGGGAACCAGTGGTTGCCCCCCCGCCCCGTAGCCGTAACCATAACCGTACAGGTAATTGGCGTACTGATCTCCTTCCCGATAGCTGTAACGGCGGTGGTAAAGGCTGAACCCTGTTGTGATCGGGCGGTCTCGAAAGTATGGCTCGGTAAAACTGAAGATGTAAGCGGACTGGCGGGTCCCTCCCTGGACTGTGAAATCAAGGGTCTCTCCATAACCCAGGAAGTTATTGGTCGAATAATTGACACCGACAAAACTTCCGCCGTAGCCGCTGACTCCGCCGGAGAAGCCGATGGAGTTTTTCCCTTTTTCTTTGACTTTCAGAGTGACGTCCACCCATCCCGTATTTTCCCCTTCAGGTCCCGCTGCCTTCAAGTCAGGCTTGACGTCGGCGTCTTCTTGCTTCAACGCGTCAAAGAAACCCAACTGATTAAGGCGAAGCAAGCTAATATCCAAGAGCTGGGTATTGTATACCTCACCCTCGTTTACGAGGACCTCGCGCCGAATGACCTTATCCCGTGTGGTCGTGTTTCCCACAAAGTCCAGTCTTCTCAGATAAAACTGTTTACCTTCTTCAAATTCAAAGACGATGTTGACAAGCCTGTTCTCGTCATCAAGTTCCTGACGCGGCACAGGAGTCCAGTTAATGAACCCTTTAGCCCCATAAATCTTCTTCAGATTTTCAAACCCCTTGCGAACCATCTCCCCGTTGAAAACCTCGCCCTGCTGGACTCCTAATACCCGCTGAAGGATCTCCTTCCGGAATTGGGTGTTCCCGGTGAAATTCACCTCCCCTACTCGATACTGGGCTCCTTCCTCAAGATCAATGTCTATGAATACGCGCTTCCCTTTCGTAGTGCGGAACGGGATGGGGAATAACGACGTGCGCGTAACATCCCTGATATCAATCTTGGGATCCTTGATGAGAAGCTTGATGTAGCCTTTCTCCTGGTACTTAGCCCGGACTCCCAATTCCAAAGAGCCCTCCAGCTTCTGCTGGTCATAGGTGGATTTCCCGGTAAAGGTCGAGATCAGTCCGGTTTCCTTGATGTACTTCATGGACTTCTTCAATTGTTTGTCGCTGTATACCGTGTTGCCATGGAAGTCGATTTTGTCGACTTTTACCTTGGGCCCTTCCTCGATGTAAAAAGTGAGTATTTTGGCGTTGGGAGGCGCATCTTTTGTATCGTAAGTGATCTTTGCGTATTGTCGACCTTTTTCCGCCAGCAATTCAGTCAAGACCGTAATGGCTCTCTGGATCTTGGTGGGATCGAAAGGGGTCTCCATTCCTAAACCGACCTTTTTTTCCTTGTATTTATCCAGAATTTCCGTGTTGGTGGCTGATTTGAGGCCTACATATTTGATATCCCGGATCAATGGCTTTTCCTTAACCCAGAAAATCACGATTTTGCCGGTCTTGCCGTCTTCAATCTCAATCTTGAGGTCATCAAAGAAGCTCATGGCCCAGACTGCCTTGAAGTCTCGTTGAAGCACTGCGGGGTCGAGCTTCGTATTCTTTTGGGAGAGGATATGAAACTTGACCGTATCGGCCGGAACTCTTCGGTTCCCTCGTATCTCAATGTTTTCAATGGTGTCTTCTGTCTGAGCCAGTAAGGAGAGTATGCCGGTCAATGGGGACAGTATGAACAGGAGGGCGACTACTACCCACGAGGTTGACAAGCCCTTTTTTTGCATTAAGTCCTCCACACAAGCGTTTCCCTGAGTCTTTGAGGTTGTCCCTCAAAAACGGTGCGAATAATCGGAATTAGATGCACTTTTAGGGAAACTATTTGTACAGCAGAGAGGTCTCAACAATTGATTTTTTCAGATTCCGGTAATAGAGACCCTCATCCACTTGATAAATCTCAAGTTCTGATTCGGGCTCAATATCACCATGAATCAGTGCCTCTGCCAGAGGATCTTCCACGTAGCGTTGGAGTGCCCGGCGCAGGGGTCGCGCACCATAGGATCGGTCCTGACAGGTTTTTGTGAGTATCCACTTTTTAGCGTCAGTCGTCAGCGAGATCTTGATCTTCTTCGATACCATGCTCTCATTAATCTGGCTCACCAGTATTTCTATGATCCTTTCAAGATCATTGTCGTTCAACGAATTAAACACAATAATCTCGTCGAGCCGGTTGAGGAACTCCGGATTAAAGACCTTTTTGACTTCAGCCAGGACTGTCTCTTCCATCTTCAAGGCGGTGGCCTCCTCACTGGAACCGTGGAAACCCAGGGAGTGCTTTTTCTCCAGGAACCTCGCCCCGAGGTTGGAAGTCATAATAATGATGGAGTTCTTAAAGTCGACGGTATTGCCTAACCCATCGGTTAGCTGGCCGTCTTCAAAGACCTGCAAAAGAATATTAAAGACATCGTGATGCGATTTCTCGATCTCATCCAACAAAACTACCGAATAAGGGGAACGTTTCACTCGTTCAGTCAACTGGCCACCCTCTTCATAACCGACATAGCCCGGAGGTGAACCGATAAACTTGGAAACTGAATGTTTCTCCATGTACTCCGACATGTCGAAGCGAATCAAGGCTTTCTCAGATCCAAACAAGAAATGGGCCAGCGAGCGCGCCATTTCGGTCTTCCCCACCCCGGTAGGGCCGAGGAACAGAAAAGACCCCACCGGCCGATTGGGGTTCTTCAACCCCGCTCGAGATCGTCGGATGGCCCGCGCCAAGGCACTGATCGCCTTGTCCTGGCTGATGACCCGCTTGTGCAGCTCGTCTTCAATGCGAAGCAGCTTGGTCATCTCCTCTTCCTTGATGGAAGTAACCGGGATGCCCGTCCACTTGGCCACCACGGATTCGATGTCTTCCTTGGTGACCACACCAATAGTGGCATCGTCAACGTTGAATTTTTCCTTGAGCATCCTGAGGTTCTCCAGCTCGATTCGCTCCTCGTTGCGATAGATCTCCGCCTTCTCAAAATCGTGGTCGGACAGCGCCGTCTCCATGCGCCCGACCACTGTCTTGATTCTCTTCTGGACTTCAGTCATTTCCTTGGGAAGGCTGTCCTGGCGGAGTTTTACCCGCGCTCCCGCCTCATCAATCAGGTCAATTGCCTTGTCGGGGAGAAAACGATCAGGAATATAGCGATTGGCTTGATACACGGCCGTTTCAATGGACACAGGGAGATAGCTCACCATGTGAAACTTCTCGTAGCGGTCTTTGACTCCATTGAGGATCTGGACGGCTTCTTTCTCATTGGGAGGAGGCACTTTGACGGCCTGGAAGCGCCGCTCCAGAGAACGGTCTCGCTCGATGGATTTTCGGTACTCGGCCGGGGTCGTCGCGCCAATACACTGGATTTCCCCGCGGCTGAGCGCGGGTTTCAGGATGTTGGCGGCATCCAGGGAGCCTTCGGCTGAACCGGCACCCACCAGCGTATGCAATTCGTCAATGAAAACGATCGCGTTGGGATTTTCCACCAGTTCTTTCATGATCGTCTTCAGACGTTCTTCAAATTGCCCGCGATACTTGGTCCCGGCCACAATCAAGGAGAGGTCCAAGCCCAGGATGCGCTTTTCAGCCAGGTAACTGGGAACCTCGCTGTCCACAATCCGCTGGGCCAATCCTTCTACAATGGCGGTTTTCCCTACCCCTGGCTCTCCAATCAAGACCGGATTGTTTTTTGTGCGACGGCACAGGATTTGGATCACTCGCTCCAACTCGGCTTCCCGGCCAATTAATGGATCCAGAGCATTTTCGGTGGCCAGCTGAGTCAGGTCCCGACTGAATTCAGAAAGTAAAGGGGTCTCTTTAGCTCTGCCGCTATAAGGCTTTTCCGACTGGGTCTTGTTGATCTCATCCCTCACCAGGTTGAGCCTTAACCCTCTCTCATGAAGGATTTCGGCTGCGATACAATGGTCCTCCCGAAGAATGCCCAGAAGAAGGTGCTCTGTTCCGATATGTCGATGACGCAGACGCTCTGCTTCCTCTGCGGCATACGCCAGAATGCGCTTGCACTCCGCACTGAGGGGAAGTTCAATAGATGTGGAGACCTTCTCACGAATGATGGTTCGGCCTTCGATCTCCTTGCGGATGGACTCAATCGATGAGTGAGAGCGGAGGAACCGATTGGTGAGGCTCTTGTCTTCCCTCATCAACCCCAGGAGGAGATGCTCAGTCTCAATAGTCGGGCTTCCAAACTGGCTCGCTTCGTAGCGAGCGAAAAAGATGACCCGCCGCGCCTTCTCGGTATATCTTTCAAACATGGTTTTTGTCGATTTCTAATAGGACCCCGTTCTCAATACGCCATATCTTATCACATCTAGCGGCTATTTTAACATTATGGGTCGCCAGGATGGAAGTAAGTTTTTTCTCCCTTTGGATCTCGCGGAACAACTCAAAGACCCGTTCCCCAGTTTGGTTGTCAACACTCCCCGTTGGCTCGTCTGCAAGAATCAAGCGGGGATGATTGATCAAGGCGCGTGCGATGGCCACCCGCTGTTGTTCACCACCGGAGAGTTCTCCCGGGCGATGCTGGAGGCGATCCCCCAAGCCAACTCTCTCGAGAAGTTCACGGCCTAATGGACTGTCCGCAGACTCCCCAGCGATGATCCTCGGCATCAGGACATTTTCCAGTGCGGTGAATTCCGGCAGCAGGTTGTGAAACTGAAAGACGAACCCGATGGCATTTCGCCTGAACTTCGCCAAGTCCTCGTTGCCAAACGCAAAGATATCGTTTTCAGCGAAGTACACGGACCCCCCAGAAGGACGATCCAGAGCACCCAGAATATGGAGGAGAGTGCTCTTCCCCGAACCGGATTGGCCCACAATGGCAACCATCTGACCAGTCGAGAGAGCAAAGTTGATGCCTTTGAGAATTTCCAGGGGTCCATTCACGGTGGGAAAGGACTTCCGCAGATTAATGGTTCGCAGGACAGCCGTTTCTTCCATTTAGCTCATTCGTACCGGAGCGCCTCCGCAGGGTCCAGTTGGGCCGCGCTCTTTGAGGGGTGGATCGTGGCCAGGAAGCTGATAACCACTGCGGCCAGAGCCACTGCCATCACATCCACCGGGCTGACCTTAAAGGGAACGTAGGAGATTGAGTAGATGTCTGCCTGCAAATGGATCAACCGATACTTGTCGCAAATCCAGCAAATGATGATCCCTGCGATCACACCCCACACGGCCCCAGTCACCCCGATGATGAGTCCCTGATAAATAAAGATCTTTCGGATATTCCGCTTCGTTGCCCCCATCGACATCAGCACCGCAATATCGCGGTTTTTCTCCATCACCATCATGACCAGAGTCGTGATGATGTTCAGCGCCGCTACAAAGACAATCAAGCCAATGGTGATTATCATTACGAGCTTTTCCAGTTTGAGCGCTTCAAAGATGGGACGATTTAATTCCTGCCAGTCCAGGGTCACGAAGCCTTTGCCCACGGCCTGCTTAATCTCGTGGGCAATCGACCGAACCTGGTAGATATCGCGGACTCGGCATTCGATGACCGAAACCAGGTTGCCGGACCCAAAAAGCCGTTGCGCAGATCCCAGCGAAGTAAACCCCCAGCCTGAGTCAAATTCATACAAGCCTGATATGAAGATCGACGCCACCTTAAAGCTTTTCTGGCGAGGAACATAACCAAAGGGGGAGAGGGCCCCCTCGGCACTGATGACATTCACAAAGTCTCCGACGAAGGTTCCCAGTTTCTCAGCCAAGTCCTGCCCGATTGCAATTCTGTCCCGTGCCGGGTCACCAGGAAGAGCCACCAGATCCTGCATGTTTCCCTTTTTGACCTCAAAGAAGTCTTCCCTGGAGAATGGAGATTCCTCGACGGCGAGGCCCTTGAGAATGACCTGATACTGCCGGTTCCCACTGCTGATCAACACGTTCTGGTAAATAGCCGGGATGGCGCTGCGAATCCCTTCGATGGCCCTGACTCGGGCGATCAGCCCAGGATAGTTGGCAATTCCGTCGGTCGGATTGACCGGTGTGATGTTGATGTGTGCCGTCCCGCGCAACAGCTTTGATTGAAGGTCCTCGCGAAAGCCGGCGCTGATGGAAAGTGCCACAATCAGGGCCGTGACTCCGGCGGCCACTCCCAGAACGGAGATGACCGTGATGATGGAGATGACCGTTTGTTTGCGCTTGGCTTTGAGATATCTCAGGGCCACATATAATTCAAACGTCATGATGCATCTCTATTTTCAGGCCGCATGTGAGGAAAGAGAATGACGTCCCGAATTGACCGGGAGTTGGTGAAAAGCATGGTTAGACGGTCAATTCCGATGCCTTCGCCGGCAGTGGGTGGCATCCCGTAGCGTAAGGCCCGCACGTAGTCCTCGTCCATCTGATGTGCTTCTTCATCGCCCTTCTCGCGTTCGGTCATCTGAACCTCGAACCGGCGTTTCTGTTCTTCGGGATCATTCAGCTCGCTGTAGGCATTGGCAATCTCCATGCCACCGATGTAGAGCTCAAACCGCTCCACCAGGGAAGGATCGTCCGGTTTGGTTTTGCTCAGCGGAGAAAGCTCGATCGGATAGTCGTAGATGAAGGTGGGATGAACCAGGTGCTTCTCCACGACGACTTCGAACAATGCGCCCAATAAGGCTCCGGGAGAGCCATACTGACTGATCGAAACCGTTTCCCCGCTCCCCTTCTCCGCCCCCTGATTCCAGCGCTGGCACAGCTGGCGGAGCCGCGCAGAATCTCCCAGGTCGTCGAGGCAGGGGAGCGGCTGAACGGGGTCGGGCCAGTAATGAAGAATGGCTTCCTTTAGTGAGAACCGCCTCCACTCCTCCATTGAGATGTTCTGTCCGTCATACTCGAGCTCGAGCTTCCCCAGAACCGTCATCGTCAGGTGGCGAAGGAGTTCTTCGGTGAGATCCATTAGATCCCGATAGTCGCTGTAGGATTGGTAGAACTCCAGCATCGTGAATTCCGGATTATGACGAATCGAGATCCCTTCATTCCGGAAGTTCCGATTGATTTCATAGACCCTCTGCAATTGCCCGACAATGAGGCGTTTCAGATAGAGTTCCGGAGCAATTCTCAAGTACAGATCCATATCCAGGGCGTTATGGTAAGTCTTAAACGGCCGGGCGGTGGCGCCCCCTGCCATGGGCTGCATCATCGGCGTTTCAACTTCGATGTAGCCCCGGCTGTCGAAGAAATTTCTCATTCCCCGGATGATCTGGCTGCGCTTGACAAAGACCTCCCTCACATGGGGGTTGACAATCAGATCCAGGTAACGCTGTCTGTAACGGATTTCCACGTCCGTCAGTCCATGCCATTTTTCGGGTAAGGGCAGGAACGACTTGGCCAGAAATTCCACTCTTGAGGCATGGACGGTCAACTCGTTGGTCTTGGTCCGGAAAAGATATCCCTCGACTCCAATGATGTCCCCGATGTCCAGCAGATTGTAAAGGTCGTAGTTCTTCTCGCCAACCGCGTCCAGGCGGATGTAAATCTGAAGCCGACTATCCCCATCGGAAATATGGGCAAAGCCGGCCTTGCCGTGTCCTCGCAGAGCCACCAGCCTTCCACAGGTCCGGACCTCAATCCGCCCCGTTTCTAAATCTTCCTTGGACTGGCATCCAAACTGACGGACAATTTCAGTCGGTGAGTGAGTGTAATCGTAACGATGAGGATAAGGAACATAACCCCCTTGTTTTATCCTCTCAAACTTCAAGTAGCGTTGCGCAATCAGGTCTTGTTCACTCTTCGGTTCCATCAACGGTGGTCTCCCTGATTCGGAATGACTTTCTCGTCTTCTTTGTCTTTGCGAATGCTGTCCAGGATCCCGTTGATAAATTGAATGGATTCCGGCGTACTGAATTTCCTGGCAATTTCCAGCGCCTCGTTGATGACCACAGCTTGAGGAGTTGTCGTCTCTATCAGCAATTCATAGGTCCCCAACCGCAACACATTCCGATCTACGGCCGCCATTCTGGGCACACGCCAATGCTCGGCGTGCCTGGCCAGCATCACGTCAATTCGTTCCACATTGTCGATAGTCCCCTCAACCAGGCGATTGGCAAAGTGCATCACTTCTTCGTCGACCCCTTCATTCAAGGACCAGAACGTGCTTTGGACCGCGGCGAACGAGTCCTTGCATATGTCCCACTGGAACATCATCTGCAAGGCAAACTCACGGCTTTTCCTTCTGCCCCCCATGCGCGGGTCTCAACCTCCTCGAGGTCGTCGCTGCCAAGATGCTGCCAGCTTGATGCGGTGCAGATTCAACGGAGTGCGCGGTGGAGAGCACACCTAAAGCTGCTTGACTAGGTTGGCCATTTCGATGGCCGACATGGCGGCTTCAAATCCTTTGTTACCCGATTTGAGGCCCGCACGGTCAATGGCCTGGTCCACGGTGTCAGCCGTCAACACGCCGTAAGCCAGCGGGACGCCGGTCTCCAAGGAAACCGAAGCAATCCCCTTGGTCACCTCATTACTGATGTACTCGTAGTGCGGCGTGTCCCCTTGAATGACCGTCCCCAGGCAGATGATGGCATCGTATTTCCCCTGCTTGGCAAGTCTTCTCGCGGCCAGTGGGATCTCGAATGAACCGGGAACCCTGACAACAAGGAGGTCGGAATCCGAGGCTCCTGTCCGTCTCAGGGCGTCCAGGGCTCCTTCCAACAGACGGTTGGTTACCAACTCGTTGAAACGGCTTACGACCAGTGCGAATCGTAATCCTGCTGAGTTCAAATTGCCTTGAATGGTATTCACTGCGTTCACTCCCCTGAAAAGGGGCCCCGGAGGTCACAACGGTCTAGGTCCAAGTCGATGGCGATCGACGAGCCCACTCTCGAAAAGAGCTGCACCAGTTGAACTGGGCACCAGACGCCTTCGGCCCCCAAATGAAAACGAGAGATAATACCAATATTTGATGAAGATTGTCCATGTGAAGCCCGGATGCACGCACGATTAATGCTGGGTCTATCGGATCGTACTGTCCATATAGAGGGCCCTCACTTCGGCTCCTGGAATGTCCGTCCGCGTTTTACGGCAACCAAGTACCAGGTCGTTACCGGCCGGCCTAGGGTATAGACCCAATCGCCGCCTTCTGGCGCAGTCGCCAGAGGCTCACCCATGCGCAAAGTTATATGCGAACACTCCGTCCCAATCCTGGAATGACGCATACGCAGCCAGGATAGGAAGCCCCTCACAGGCGAAGTCATTTGGAAATGGATGACTGAATGCCGTGACCACAAACGATTTATCCCGGACAGGTGTCCGGGCCAGTTGAACAGCCGTGGAGGCAAGGGGATCGGCCACCATTGGAGTATTCGGGAATTCCCATCCAGCTGGTTTCCCGCTTGCGTCTCGCAGGTCTCTCGGACGTTGCCAGCAGGCCTCTCCGCCCACGACGTCGAAATCGGCCAGAGTCTCTGCGTGAGGGTAGCCCGACATATCGTAGTTTCGATCACTGTCCCCTAATAGTTGAAAGGCGGGTGACAATGTCACACTCCATAGTCGGAGGTGTTTTTCCCCGGACATGAGATGACCGTTCTCGACACGGACGAATCCGTCCTTTCCAGCCGGGGAGTGCAACAAGAAGGAAACATCCGCGGGCGAGTGGACTTCCGTGGGCCACTCAATCACGAACGGCACAAGATCGGCAGCCCTTAGAACGCTCGGCCCAAGTAGCAGGGCGAACCCCACGATCCTAATCGCCAACCGTTTCATCATGGTGCTCCGGATCAGAAGGCTCATCCAGGCCGGGAACCGCCCTACGACCTCGAATCTGGATGCTGGTAATGCCCGTGTTTTCATATCACTTCGTAGTTTCACCCCCCCCACTCAATCTTATTTGTCGCTCAACCTTCTTCATTAATGGCCGATCTTAGCAGGGTTGTTGCGTTGCCGGGAAATGACCGCAGGAAGGCAGAATCCATGAGAGGAATCTCGCAGGAAAAGTCCCCTCTCGAGCGGTGAGTTACATCTCGCCACCACGCTTCAAAGGTACCGGATTTGCCGCTGAGATCTGGAAAACACCAGTGTGCTGTCATCGAAACCCGCTGAACGTTGCGTCCTGTTCGCCCCTCACCCGACCTACGGTCACCTTCTCCCCCATTGGGGGGAGAGGGCCGGGGTGAGGGGGAAG
>JBGOTQ010000040.1:0-28710 GCA_041476565.1 Terriglobia bacterium
CAGCTCCTGCAGGAGCTGGAATCGAAGCATCTAAGAAGGGGGCAGGCCATTGTATCAGTCCGCTTTGACGGGGATGAGATTATCCAGTTCAGGAGTTCGGAGTACCTCGATCGTCCCCTGCATTCTATTGGAGAGGTGAGAATTGAGGCCAAGCCGCTCCAGTTGATGGCGAAGGATGCAGTCCAGGACGCTCATCGCTATTTGGTCAACCTGCAATCCTCCCTAGCCGATGTTGCCGATGCCTTCAGGAATCAACTGATCGATCAGGCTAATTCCAAACTGTCTGAGACTTTTCAAGGGATCAAAATGCTTGTGTCCCTGCTGGAAGGGATCGAGCTCTCGCTGACAGGTCAATACAAGTCAGGCAGCACACAAGTTGAAAATGCCGTCGTCGAGATGGGACCGACCTTGGAGAGCCTGATTGAGGCACAAACTCAACAAGACTGGATCCTGGTCGCTGATATTCTGGAATTCGAGCTGATTTGCAACTTAACTGCCCTCGAACAAACTGTTCAGGACTTCAAACAGAAGCTTGGAGCTTCCTGACGGAAAAAGAACTTGAACCAGGGGCAGTCGTGAGAATGAATTGTTCCCATCTTCCCGAAAACCGAACCGATCTCACAAGTCCAGAGATTCCTCAAGTCTGCTGGGAGGGGCCGCAGATGGTGAACCACAGCCTGGCCCTCGTCAATCGAGAAATGGAGTTGGCGCTGATGGAGACCGGGCAGGTCAATCTGAGCATCCTGCCTGTAGGAGCAGATGACTTTACCTCCTTACTCCGACAAAACACCTGGAAGCTCACCTCTCATTATGGACTTTGTTTTTCTTCTCCCATCGATGTCTATGTTCGCCATCAGTGGCCACCCAACTGGTCGCCTCCGCCAGAGGGGCACTTGGTCATTATCCAACCATGGGAGTATGGCAGCCTGCCGATCGAATGGGTCAAGGAAATCAATGAGGTAGTGGACGAGGCCTGGGTTCCATCAAATTTTGTTCAAGAGCTTTATATTCAAAGCGGCGTTGATCCCGGCCGGGTTTACGTGTTACCCAATGGTGTGAATGCAGATTTTTTCAAACCCGGTGAGAAGGCCTTTCCGGTTCCTTCCAACAAAAGGTTCAAATTCCTTTTCGTGGGTGGAACTATTTATCGGAAAGGAGTGGATGTATTGCTTCGGGCCTACCAGGAGATTTTCACCAGAAATGATGATGTCTCACTGGTCGTCAAGGACATGGGGACCCGGAGTCTCTACCAAGGACAGGGGATGATTAAGCAAATCCGCGCTTTACAGGCATCAGACGGAGCCCCTGAGATCGTTTACATTGAAGATGACCTTAGTGACAAGCAGATGGTCGGTCTGTACAACGCCTGTGATTGTCTGGTTCATCCATACCGTGGGGAGGGTTTCGGGCTTCCCGTGCTGGAAGCGATGGCGTGCGGATTGCCAGTCATTGTGACTGCTGGAGGAGCTACAGACGATTTTGTTAGCAGTGACGTCGGTTACCACATTCCATCTATACGGCAGATCTTTGGTAACCGCGAAATCAGTGGCGTGAGGACCGTCGGCGATCTCTGGATGCTTGAACCTGATGTCTCCGTCCTGGCCGAGAGGATGCGTTGGGTCTTTGAGCATCGCGAGGAAGCACGATGGAGGGGAGATTGTGCCCGAAAGGAAGCGATGGGGCGTTGGACCTGGAACGAGGCGGCCAAACGGGCTTTGGAGCGAATCAGTCTACTCTGCCACCGACCTGTCTATCGCCACCAGGAAGAAGTGGACGCGGTCATTATAATTGACGGGCAATGTTGCCGTGATTGGGGAACCAATGCATTTCAGACGACGCTGGAGTCCCTACACCGGAATTCCTACGCTAAGGTGAAGCCTGTCCTTTGGATCGATGATAGAACATCTCCTGACGAGTCCTTGTTGGAGCAATTTAAGGATTTGAAGGTTTTCCGAAGTCGGTCATTTCGTACGGTTCTTCAAGAACTCAAGTGCCAATTTCGAATGCCTCTAATACTCTTTGTTTCGGTTCCACTCTGGTTCTCCAAACAGTGGCTAAGTCAGATTATGGAGGTTTCCCACAGGGCAGGAGTCGGTCCACATATCCTTGCACCTTCCACAAACCTGGAGAATTCGCCCGTGTTCGTTCCCTTTACCGATAGCTACGATGAATTCTCGTTTCAGAAATTTGCTCGAAGTCTGTGGCGCAATCAGCGGGGCGTGTTTCAAGAGATCAATTCGTCGGTCCCGAATGCGGTGGCAGTGACCCGGGAATGTCTCGATTCTCTGCCCGACACTGAATGCGTCGAATGGCAGGATTGGATTTCAACCCTCCAGAGAAAAGGCTGCCGAACCTATTGGGTCAAGGACACCTACTTATTGAGGCCATGTTTCTCAGCCTCTTCTGTCCAGGTTGTTACGCACGTGAACTGAAAGTTGCCGATGCTAGGCGCATCCGCCACATCAATATTGATTGCACGCAATCCCGAAAAAACATTTTATCTGGGGCTTCCTAGTGGTGAGAATTTCGGCTGGGGGATCTGCGGACATTATCTGAAGGCAGAGTTGTCCAAACATGTCACCACAATATCCTTGGACGATGAACCGGAGTTGGCGCAGCGAATGGACCTTCCCGGGCACGTTCTTCATGCTCTGTGTGACCATGATTTTAATACCCTATATGCAGCTCGGGGAGAAAAGAATTGCGGTTACACATTCTTTGAATACGAACTCACCTCGCCTGCTTTGGGGAAGGCGAAGCACTTTGATTTGGTTTTTTGTGGATCGTCATGGTGTCGCGAGAAGCTACGGAGCAGTGGGATCGATCATGCCGCAGTTCTGATCCAGGGCATCGACCCTGAGCACTTTTATCCGATGGGACCGAGACCGATAGACGGTCCATTCGTCATCTTCTCAGGTGGGAAGTTCGAGTTGAGGAAGGGACAAGATCTGGTCCTAAAGGCTGTGGCTCACCTGCAGCAAAAGTATCGAGATGTTTTGCTCGTAAATGCCTGGTTTAATTTATGGCCCCAAACTATGCAATCAATGACGACGTCGCCGTTCATACGGTTTGAGCTGAAGGGAACGCACTGGAAGGAATGGATGGAGCATCTATATATGCTCAACGGTCTCGATCCGAGGAGGATTGTCACTTGCGAGAGGATCTCTCATTCCGAATTGAGGCGGATCTTCGCCATGACCGACCTGGGTGTCTTTCCGAATCGGTGCGAAGGTGGGACTAATCTGATGCTGATGGAATATATGGCTTGTGGACGGCCGGTGATTGCCTCTCTTACCAGTGGGCACAGGGACATCCTCAACGAGAGAAATTGCCTCACGCTCACCAATCTTCGTCCGTTTCACCTTAGAGATCCCGATGGACAACTGGTGGCGCTTTGGGAGGAACCCTCGCTGGACGAGTTGATCGAAAGAATGGAACATGCCTATCACCACCGGCAGGATCTCTACATCCTGGCTAGACGGGCTGCCGCGGATATGAGAGGATTCACTTGGGCGATGACGGCCCGGCGACTCCTAGACGCAGTGCTTGATTGACTCTAGGAGCTTTTCTGATTGCCCCCCCATTTGCCATTTGGCAGAATAAGTGTAGCCGTTTAGAATAGGCTTTCTCCTTGGGAGGTGCATACCGAACCGTTCCAAGGAATGGGTTGCCGCTGATTTGAACACTAGGTCAGTGTGAGCAACATGAATGTTAGTTCAAAGGACGTGAGGGAAGATTCCATTGAAAATTCTAGTTGATTCAACCTATTTGAACGGAATCGTTGTGCTCGTTCCAGAGGTTTTTGAGGATGAAAGGGGTTTTTTCATGGAGGTTTACAGGGCCGACCAGTTCAGGGAAATGAGATTGCCCAATGAATGGGTTCAAGATAATCATTCCCGCTCGGAGAAAGGGGTTTTGCGCGGCCTGCATTTCCAATACGACCCTCCCATGGCCAAATTGATGAGAGTCACCTACGGTACTGCCTTCTTGGTGGCGGTCGACATCAGGAAAGAGTCTCCTACCCTGGGAAAATGGTTTGGCCTGGAGGTTTCAGCTCAAAATAAAAAACAGGTTTTCGCTCCCGCCGGTTTTGCGCGTGGGTTCTGTGTCCTGTCTGCTTTTGCCGAAATCCAGTATAAATGTACAGGAATCTACAATTCAAAGGGCGAGTCCGGCATCCGTTGGGACGACCCTGATATTGGTATTGATTGGCCTATTTCGAATCCCACCCTCTCTGTCAAAGATGCCAAGGCTCAATGCCTGGCAGAATGGCTCAAAAGACCAGAATCAAATCTCTTCAGACTCCAAAACCCAGTCTAGTTTCTTTAGCGAATCTAGCTTGCAAGCTCCCCTCCTCGGATGAAGAGGGGCAACGCAGACAAAGTCAGTGCGGGCTGGTGGGATCTGTCCAAACCAGGAAATCCCGTAGATGGCATGCGGTGAGGTGATATCAACTACGCGCTTGGCGCTGCATTACGCACTCTTTCTTTGGATGAGGAGAAGAGAATTTGCCCGTTGCATGCTGTAATGTTAGTTTTGCATCGTAAAATAGCCAGATTAGTATGACTTTTGAGGCTTTTTCGAAGTTGCTGCAAACGAACATTGTCAGCTTTCGTTCGCCCACCTGAAGCGGCAAATTGTCCCCTATCTGTACCTTTGGCCCGTGGTGGTGAGAAGTCCGGCCTGCCTGTAATTTCCTCGCCCCTCCTTTCTGATCTATAAATCATCTCTGAATCTCGACTGGTTCTGTCAAAAAGCCCGAAACACGGACAATTTTGCTAGCCGACCCGATACTAGTCCATTGCTGATATTTAATTAAACATCCTGTTTTCATAATGTTATGTGATTGGTCATCATTTTGAATAAGGTTATTAATGTTTAAGATTGAACTTTAAGAAACATGAAAATTATCAACACAATAAGAAAGTTAAAAACAACCATGAGCCAACAGACTCGGTCTAGTCAACTTACTGAAAAGACAAGTAGAGCAAGTCGGGGAAGCCTCAATTCCAAGACGAAGTACCAAGTCTTAGTCTTCATGGCACTTTCGATCATTTCGGCCATGATCACCTCACCAACTTGCATTGCAATGCCTGCTTTCAAGAGGGCACTTGCCGTCAAACAGCCGGATGGCAGGGAATTTGTAGCCGTTGTGAAAGGTGATGAGTGGGTGAATTGGACTGAAACCAAAGAGGGTTATACTATTGCCAAGGGGGAAGACGGCTACTGGTACCATGTAGCTGATTACTTCGAAAGCACTCCCGTTATAAATGGATATCGAGCGGACTTCGATCCCCCCTTTGGCAGCTCCAAATCCATCAGACCCCGTCCGAGCGAGGCACACCTTCAATACAAAATGCAGGCATTAGCGGCGTCGAGCGATCCTTTGTCCACGCCTCCGTCAGGAGTGTTTACAGGCAAGATCCTGTTTATTCTAGTTCAATACTCCAATCAAAAGGCCACTACAACTGAAGCTGCGTGGGCAAATCTGCTTGCCAACAACGTGGCGGACTATTACAGGAGAGCCTCCTACGGAAAAGTGAATCTTCTCCCTGCAGAGGAAACCTCGGGAACACCGAACAATGGGGTGATTGACTGGGTTACTCTCCCTGGCAACCACCCCAATACAGGTAGCAATACGAACATTGCCAATCAGAAGATTACAAAAGAGGCCATCGAGGCCGCTGATCCTTACGTGGACTTTGCTTCGTTCGACACCAACGGCGACGGCTATGTCACTTCAAATGAGCTGGCGGTTGTGGTGATTGTAGCCGGAGGTGAGAAGTCCTTCGGCGACAGCGGCAACACCGTATGGGGCCACGCCTGGGACATTTCTGAAATTGTTGGAGTTCCCGTCGCTGATGGGAAGATCTTAGGAGTGTATCAAAACGGCAGCCGAGGTTACGCGCAGTTTGGGGAAAAGCATGGGAGCCACATGGCAACCATGGGAATCATTGTTCACGAGCTAGGACACCTGGTTTTCGGTCTGCCAGATTTGTATGATACCGATAATTCGTCTACTGGAGTTGGCGGCTGGTGTGTTATGTCATTCGGGAGCTGGGGTTCAAAACTGGGTGATCTTTACCCGGGGCAGACTCCAGTTCTTCCCAGCGCTTGGATCAAAGTGAATCGCGGGTGGGTAACGCCAGTAACCAGCGGCAATATCTCATTGACGGCATCCGGGAACGCTGGAGCAAGTTCGGAAAACACGGTCTATAAGGCGACGACTGGTATTTCGACTCAATATTTCCTGGTTGAAAATCGGCAACCTGCAGGCTATGACCTGGGTCTTTACTCCCTACTCTCCACTAACAGTTGGGGCGGGTTGGCCATCTTCCACATTGATGAAACGTGCACTTCCAATACCAATGAACTGGATCGATGGGTCGATTTGGAAGAAGCCGACCACAACGAAAACTACACGGGGACTCAGATAACCGACCTATGGTACTCGGGCAATGGAACAGCGTTTAATGGTTCCTCCAGCCCAAGCTCCAGACTCTATGGCGGGGCTTCAAGCGGCGTCTCCTTGAATAGGTTCTCCGCCAGAGGCACGGTAATGACGGCGAGCATTCCGAAGGTCCCGGGAGGGGCAACGCTGGTGTCACCGCGCGGGACGATCTATACGAGAACTCCTACTTACGCCTGGAACGCAGTTGCGGATGTAGAACAGTACCTGCTGCAGACCAACTCCGGAAGCAAGGTGAAGGTCATGATCTGGTACACCAAAGAGGCCGCTGGATGCGCGTCAGGAATCGGCACGTGCTCAGTCACTCCTACGAATTTGCTGGATGCGGGGTCCGGTCAATGGTCGGTCCAAACCTGGAGTAGCGTCGGATTTGGTCCTTGGAGCAGTGCAGTGCCCTTTACAGTTTCGACACCAGGTGCGGCGGCCCTGCTTTTCCCCAGTGGCACTATTAACGGTGCCACACCCTCCTACACCTGGAACGCAGTGCCTGGGGCAACCCAATATTGTCTGCTGGTTCAAGACTCGATTTCCAAAAGCAAAATCAATGCGTGGTATACAGCAGACCTAGCCAAATGTTCCAAAGGTACCGGACAGTGCTCTGTTACTCCCTCAACTAAGCTGGCCGTCGGAGCGGGCAAATGGTACATCCAGACATACAGCCCCGTTGGCAACGGTGCGTGGAGCCAAGGCATGGTCTTCAATCGGAAATAGGTAAATACCAATATCATTGTAGGTAAGCGAGTCAACATCTACGGGAAGGCATAGACGAGCTAACGCGAATGACTCATGGACAGCCTTCTTGGAGGCGGTCGAAATCAGGAAAGGGTCTCCTTCCCGGAGAATGACTCCGGTTTGAATTCCCCTTTAAGCCCACAGCAACGGACAAAACGGGTTCCGCTCCGGATTTCCCACTCCAAACCCCCAACCCAGCTTTCGGTCTTCAATTGACGGCCGAGACTCTTCTATCAAATCAGAAGGACCAAAACCCAGAGGAGTTTTTGACAACTCCGTCAAGAAAGCATCACGTCTCATCCAAAGGCAAAATGTTAACCCCCAAAAAAGCGTGGCAGGCATGAGGTCCCATTTGAGGGAACAATCCTCAAGGATTGTTTGGTATTTTTGGTCTATCGCATTGAGAAAATTGAAGATTCTTGAATTCCTCCCCAAACAAGAACCCGCAGCAACTCGACTTTCTTTTGCAGAGCATCCCCGCTGGCGGCATGTTAGGGACGCTGCCTGAGATGGTGAGGAAATTGCAAAAGACTTCGTGTAATTGAGCGAGAGGAATTCGTCAACCTCCAGGTGATTGGAGACTTGGATTAGATGGGTAAGAATTTTGCACTGATCGGTGTCGGAGGTTATGTTGCCCCTCGCCATTTGCAGGCTATCTGCGACACCCATAACCAACTTGTTGCAGCTGTTGATAGATCGGATTCGGTAGGCGTAATTGATCGCTACTTCAGCAGCGTTGCATTCTTCGTGGAATTCGAGAGGTTCGATAGACACATAGAAAAACTCCGCCGCATCGGTGAAAAGCGGCGAGTGCACTATGTTAGTATTTGCTCGCCCAACTACCTCCACGATGCTCATATCCGTTTCGCCCTCAGGGTTGGCGCCGATGCCATATGCGAAAAACCTCTGGTTCTAAGCCCATGGAACCTCGACGCTCTGGCGGACTTGGAAGGTGAGACTGGGAGGAAAATCTTTACGATTCTGCAGTTAAGAATGCATCCTGCCCTGCAAGAACTCAAGCGCCGGGTAGAACAGTCCCCTGCATCTCGAAAATTCGATATCGACTTAACCTATGTCACCTCCCGCGGGGATTGGTACTTCGTCTCATGGAAGGGAGATGTGCAAAAGTCGGGGGGGATAGTAACCAATATTGGAATTCATTTCTTCGATCTGCTGCTCTGGGTGTTTGGAGGACTGAGGATGATGGAGGTTCATTATTCCGATGCCCGAAAAGCCGGGGGGTATTTGGAACTGGAGAAGGCCAACGTACGCTGGTTTCTCTCGCTGGATCGAAATGACCTCCCGCAAGCCGAAAGGGCTAGCGGCAAGACCAGTTATCGCCTGCTAACTATCGACGGACAGGCGATCGAATTCTCTGACGGATTCACTGATCTTCACACTGTGTTGTACCGTGAGATTCTAGAGGGCCGGGGATTTGGAATCGCCGATGCCCGTCCATCAATCAATCTGGCTTATCAAGCCCGGAACGCACAGCCTGTAGGAAAGAACGACTATTCACATCCGTTCCTCCTTGGTGAACCTTTTGCGTTGGCAGGCTTGAGTGAGCCGATAAACAGAGAAGGACTCCTGGCTGGGTCTCCTTTGATGTAAGAAGCAAGATCGAAAGAAGCATGGTACCTCAAGTCTATCCCAACTCGTATGTAGGCGAGGGAACAATGATAGGAGAGGGAAACTGCATCTGGCATTTCTGCCAGACAATCCGTGAGACAGCACCAGACGTGGAGACCATTTCAGCCCAATGACCTTCCAAATAGGAAAGGAATTTCGAAATGCTTGAGATTGGAGGAAGCCGAATTCTGGTGATTGGGGGAGCTGGGTTCATAGGTTCTCATGTGGTCGATGAGCTTCTCCGTGAAGATGTCGCTCAAGTCATCGTGTTCGACAACTTCTGTCGGGGCACACGAAGGAACCTGGAAGCCGCCCTGCGGGACCCGCGTGTTCGGATATTTGAAGCGGGGGGAGACATCCTCCAGACCGACGTCCTTCAGGCTGCAGTCAAGGAGAGCGAATACGTTATTCACCTGGCAGCCCTCTGGTTGTTGCAGTGCCATGAATATCCACGAGCTGCCTTTGACGTGAATATCCGGGGGACCTTTAACGTACTAGAAGCCTGCCGGGATCACCAAATCAAACGGCTCGTCTATTCTTCCTCGGCTTCGGTCTATGGGGATGCAGTCCAGATTCCCATGACGGAAGAACACCCCTTTAACAACAAGACCTTTTACGGAGCCACTAAAATAGCTGGCGAGGCAATGTGCAGGGCGTTCAATGAGCGCTACGACCTTCCCTATTGCGGATTGCGCTATATGAACGTGTACGGGGCGCGTCAGGACTACAAGGGAACCTACATAGCGGTCATCATGAAGATTCTGGACCGGATTGACCAGGGCTTGTCCCCTGTAATTTTTGGGGACGGATCTCAAAGCTACGACTTTATCTACGTTCGTGACGTGGCGCGCGCCAACGTGTGCGCCCTGAAGAGTGATGTCTCCGACGAGTTTTATAACGTGGGCAGCGGTGAAAGAACATCCATCAAAGAAGTATGCCAGCTCCTCCTCGAACTGACAGACGCCCCCCTTTCAATTCAGTACGAGCCGGCAGGTTTGACTTTTGTCACCAATCGCGTGGGGAGCACTGAGAAGGCAGAGCGGGATCTTGGGTTTAGAGCCATGATACCCCTGCAAGATGGGCTTTTGGAATTGATTCGCTGGCGTGATGCCGACAAAAGCATCAACCGATTTGTAGCTGTGCAAGCGTGAAAATACCAATCACTAAGGCAGTCTTCGACGAAAACGACACGCAGCTCATTCTGGAGCCCCTCAAAACAGGTTGGGTTGTTCAGGGGCCTTTCGTCAAACAGTTTGAGGATGCTTTTGCCTCCTTCACCGGCTCCGCCTATGCAATCGCCACCTCGTCTTGCACGACGGCTTTACATCTTTCGCTGTGTGCGTTGGGGATCGGCACTGGGGACGAAGTAATTGTCCCTGCCTTCACCTGGATTGCCACCGCCAATGTGGTCGAGTACACGGGCGCCCGCCCGGTATTCTGCGACATTGATCTGCAAACCTACAATATTGATGTCAAACAGGTGCAAGCGCAAATTTCTCCTCGAACCAAAGCCATTATTCCCGTGCACCTGTTTGGCTTGTCCGCGGAAATGAAAACGCTTCAAGGAATTGCCAAAGACCACAATCTGCGCATTATTGAGGACGCAGCCTGCGGTTTTGACGCTCGCTACAGCGGCCAGCACGTGGGAACTTTCGGGGATTTCGGATGTTTTAGCTTTCACCCACGAAAGGCCATCACCACCGGTGAAGGAGGCATGATCCTCACTCAAGACCTTAAGTTGGCCGAGACATGCCGATCTTTGCGCGATCATGGCGCCAGCAAATCCGATTTGGCCCGGCATCAAGCGAAAGCGGCCTTCCTGCTTTCCGAATTCAACCACTTAGGGTTCAACTACCGAATGACCGACATTCAGGGAGCCTTGGGTGTCGCGCAGATGCGAAAGGGCCAATGGATTCAGGAGCAGCGCAATGCCCGGGCGACTCGTTACGACCGTTTGCTACGGGAGTTCGCCTGGTTAAGACGCCCTGCCGTGCCTGAAGACTCTCAGCACGGATACCAATCCTATGTCTGCCTGTTTGCTCCTGAAATTCCAATCCCGGCCAGTTTGGAGCACCTTCACGAATTGCGGAACTGCCTCATGATGCGGCTGGAAGAGTTAGGCATTTCGACCCGGCAAGGAACACATGCCATCACCACCCTGGGTTATTACCAGAAGAAATACAGCATCCGTAATTCGGATTTTCCCAACGCGCTTCTGGCGGACCGATTGACGATCACATTGCCGCTCTACGCCCAAATGAGCGATGAAGAGCAAGACTACGTCGCCGAGAGTCTCTCGTGCGTATATGAGGAGATCTCATGTGCGGGATAACGGGGATCTTTAACATCGACGGCAAGCCGGTGGCCATCAACACTCTGAAGAAGATGACCGATGTTATCGCCCATCGGGGTCCGGATGGCGAAGGATTCTGGAACAGCTCCTTTGTGGGCTTTGGACACCGACGTCTGGCCATCATCGACCTTTCCCCCTTAGGCCATCAACCTATGCAAAACGAAGATGGCTCGCGGGTGATTGTCTATAACGGCGAAGTCTACAATTTCCAGAACATTCGCGTCGAGCTGGAAGCCAAGGGCTATCGTTTCCATTCCAAGACAGACACCGAAGTGGTTCTAAAGGCCTATGAGGAGTGGGGCCCCGAATGCGTTCACCGCTTCAACGGCATGTTTGCCTTTGCCATTTGGGACGCCTGTGAAAATCGCCTCTTTGCCGCGCGCGACCGCTATGGCATTAAGCCATTCTATTATTTTTTTAAGAATGGGCTATTCCTGTTCGGATCCGAGATCAAATCCATTCTCCAGCACCCCTCTGTCTCCGTACAAGTCTGCCTGCCGGCCTTAAATGAGTATTTCTCATTTCAGAATATCTTCACGGACCTAACCCTCTTCGAGGGGATCCGTCTCTTACCCGCGGCGCATACCCTTTCTCTGCATCTGGGAGACGCGAATTCCTTCAGGATCACCCGGTATTGGGACTACGACTTCCGGGAGGGTGAGCCTGCAAGCGAAGAAGAGTACACCAAAGAACTCTTGCGCCTGTTCGAGCAGGCTGTGAATCGACAACTGATCAGCGACGTGGAAATCGGCTCCTATTTGAGTGGAGGAATTGATTCCGGCTCCATCACCTGTGTGGCAGCCCGTCAATTCGCAAACATCAAATCCTTTACCTGCGGATTTGATCTTTCTTCCGCGTCCGGCCTCGAGCTTGGCTATGACGAGCGGCAAAAAGCAGAGTTTCTCTCCAACCTTTATAAAACCGAACACTACGAAGTGGTTTTGAAAGCTGGTGACATGGAACGGGTCATGCCAAATCTCATCTGGCATCTGGAAGACCTGCGTGTAGGCCAATCCTATCCAAATTTCTACGTTTCCCGTCTAGCCGGCAAATTCGTCAAGGTCGTCCTCTCTGGAGCTGGAGGAGATGAACTTTTTGCCGGTTACCCCTGGCGCTATTATCGTGCTGTTTCAGCTGAAGACAATTCGAACTATGCAGAAAAGTATTATCGTTATTGGCAGAGGCTGGTCGATGACGATTCAAAGCCCTTCTTTTTCCAACCAGAGGTTTTGACTGGGATCAATGGACACGGCACTGGAATTATCTTCAAGTCAGCCCTGAATGGAGGCAATCCCTTCATTACTCGTCCAGAGGAATTCATCAACCTCTCCCTCAAGTTCGAGAGCAAGACCTTTTTGCATGGCCTCCTAGTTGTCGAAGACAAATTAAGCATGGCCCATGGCTTGGAAACCCGTGTCCCGTTCCTAGACAACGACATGGTCGATTTTGCCATGCGAGTCCCCGTCAAATACAAACTGAATACCCTCAAGGCGATGAAACCAGTGAATGAAAATTTGCCGGGAACACAAAAGCACATAGAGAAGACGGCTGACGGAAAACTGCTTCTTCGCAAAGCGCTCGCCTCTTTTGTCCCCAGTGACTACACCATGAGCGTCAAACAGGGTTTTTCTGCCCCGGATGGAAGTTGGTTCAAGGGGGAAAGCATCAACTATATCCGGCATTTGATTTTCGACAAGAGAGCCAGGATTTACGAATATATCCAGCCAGAGCATGCGCAGCAACTCATGGCCGATCACTTTTCCGGCACGACAAATCGCCGGCTCTTGATTTGGTCTTTGTTGTGCTTTGAATGGTGGCTTCGCAAATTCATTAAGATTTGACGGCCCGACGGAGGGTTCGATCTGGCATTCGGCTGCTGCCACAAAAAAGCCCATGTCAGAGAGAGCGAAGAGCAAAGAAAATGAGTGCACTCGCGCGATTACACCTCGATCCCGGACAATTGAAAGTTGCTTCAACGTCGTCGCAGCAAAACCAAACCGCTGATTCCTTCGGCTTCAAATGGTCGCGGCGAGATACCTATGACTCTCTGGAAGTAAAAGAATTCTCTTCTCAATGGCTGATGGATCGTTACTGTGGTGGTCGTCCTGAACTCTTGAAATCCTGGCTGGAGGGAGGGCGCAAGCTGATTTTGGATGCCGGTTGTGGCTCCGGCTATTCCGCCAGCCTCTTCTTTGGAAATTTGCTGCAGGACCATGACTATTTTGGAGTCGATATCTCTTCTTCCGTGGAAGTCGCCAAGAAGCGCTTCTGCGAATATGGATATCCTGGGGATTTCCTTCAATGCGACATCATGAATTTGCCCATTCCGGAACAGAGCGTCGATATGATTTTTTCTGAAGGAGTCCTTCATCACACCGATAGTACCCAGCGCGCCATTAATTACCTGGCGGCCAAGTTAGTCCCTGGGGGGCGCTTCCTCTTCTATGTCTATTCCAAGAAGGCAGTCCTGCGGGAGTTCTGTGACGACTATATCCGTGAACAGATTCAGGCGCTCGATAACGATCAGGCCTGGGAATCCCTTAAACCCCTCACCAAGCTGGGCATCGCCTTGGGGAAGCTGAATGTCTCATTGGAGGTCCCGGAAGATGTCCCGCTGTTGGGGATCCGCCAAGGGAAATATGATTTACAGCGCTTCTTCTACTGGAACATCTGCAAATTGTTCTATCACCCTCGCTGGACTCTTGAAGAGATGAATCATGCCAATTTTGATTGGTACCGGCCCTTGAATTGCCATCGCCAGACCATTGAAGAGATTCGCCATTGGACGATTGAAGCCGGATTGGCGATCGAGCGCGAAGATGTCCAGGAGGCAGGTTTCACCATCGTCGCACGAAAGGCCCAGTAGGTCAGTCGCACTCATGATCGATTGAAATTGTCATTTATGTATTCCACCCCGTTGGCTGTGATCAATTCGGAGTCACCTCTGAAAAACAACATCTGTGAAGCGGTTAGCAAATTCGACCTCTGCTTATCTGGCAAGACCGTCTTGACTGAGGCCGCCTCTGGCAACTACGTCGCTACTCCCCTACTCGCCGCTCTTGCCGGAGCGAAAGTTTTTGCTTTCGCCAAGGATTCACGGCATGGAACAGCCTCTGAGGTCTCCCGCAAACTCCAATCATGGTCGGAGGCACTCCATCTAACGAGGCATCTGACGATCGTCGACTCTCTCGACTCTCTGCGACGGGACCAAATCGACGTCGTCACCAACACAGGCCATCTGCGCCCCTTGCATCGTGCTTTCCTCTCTTCCTTGCCGCCCTCTTGCGTTATTCCCCTGATGTACGAGCCTTGGGAATACAGGCAGGATGACCTTGACCTCCCGGCTTGCGGGGAGTTTGGTATCAAAGTCTATGGCACAAACGAGAGTGACCCCCGTGTCAGAACGCTCGCATACCTCGGCATGTCAGTCCAACGGATCTTGACGCGCCAGGTACCCTCCAGGCAAACGGGAATGATTCTCCTGGTCGGATGCGCCCGTTTTGTGAATCCCGTCCATCAATATTTGACCAAGCAGAAGATCGACTCCGTTGCTATTAGTGATTTGTCCCTGATCCGCACACTAGACATCGACCTTTTTCGTACCATCGTGATTCTGGAGCATGAAAGGGATGACCTAATTATGGGCGGGCCTTCTGCTCTAATGGATGTCTCCAAAATGACGGACGATACAATTGTCATTCATGTTTGCGGGAACGTATCTTTCCAGGGGGCAGGCTTTCGGTTTTTTCCGCCCGAGATCCGACCGTTCGGCTATATGAGCGTCACGGCCGATTATGCAGACAGCAGAGCCTTAGTTGATCTGCACGCTGCTGGCTTAAAGGTTGCCGAGGTCATGCTATCTGCTAATACTCTTGGATTTTCACCTGTGCAGTACAAGGAATATGTGGAGAGGCATTCCCCCTCCTTAGCCTTTGAAGACCCGAATTTCTGGTAGATGCGATTAAATACTGGCGACGACATTTCTGATGTAGGAAACGGCAAACATGGTAACCGTCCAAACCATCGATGACAAGAATTCCCAACGTTGGGGGTCATTTATCTCCACCTCCAACAATGGCACCATTTTCCACCAATTGGATTTTCTGGCTTATCATCAAGGCCGATTCTATGACAACGAACATCATCTGGTCTGGCTGAAGGGCCAAGAGCTGGTGGCATTAATGCCCATGGGAGTGTTCACGGAAAATGGGGGCTTGGTTGCCAAATCGCCCTTTGGGGCCAGCTATGGGGGGATCGTGACCTCCCGGCCCCCCTCTTATTCCTTATCCAGACAACTCGTCACATCTCTCCTCGAACACCTGCGCCAGCACGGAGTCTCTGAGATTCGAATGACGTTTCCGATTCAAGCCTGCTACCGGCAGTATTGCGCGACACTGGAATTCTGTCTCTTGGAACAAGGCTTCAAGCTCATCAACTCCGACATCTCGAGTTTGGTTCTCCTGGACAAGGCTGATATCGAAAATAGCATCTTCACCTCCAGAGCTCGGAACTGTGTCCGCAAGGCCAAAACACATGGCTTAATTGCCAAATTCCATGAGCCTGCCGCCGTCTTTTGGGAGCTCATGGAGAAGACTTTTTCGAGACATGGAACCAAGCCCACCCATTCCTCTGAGGAATGGGCATGGCTCTGTGCCCATCTCCCCGAAGATGTCTGGTGCGATGTGGCATATCTGGATGAAAAAGCCCTAGCAGGCATTGGCCACATGAGAATCAACTCACGCGTGGATTCTTCCTTTTATTTATGCTCGGATCCCGCCTATCAGGAATTGCAGGCACTCTCCTTCTTGATTGGCGAGGCCATTTTGAAATCGCAGGGCGAGGGGTTTGAGGCGTTCGATTTTGGTACTTCTACGGCCAACATGGTTCCGCGTGAAAATATATTCTTGTTCAAGGAGAGCTTCGGAGCGGTCGGGCAATTTCGCAAGACCTACAGCTTTGTTTTCTGATAGCTTATGTTGACGGTCCATATTTTGCCACATCATCACTGGCATTCGGCACTCGACGACCTGCCGTTGAGCATCGTTGATTCTGATTTGCTATGGCGGGGGCGAGATAGCCTCTTCTTTGTCACTGCAAAAGCGGGAATCCATTATCTCGCCAATTATTTCGGCCTCAAACAAGATGACGAAGTCTGCATTTTCACTTCATCCGATCGGAATTACGTTTCCACCTGCGTTTCAGCAACCCTGTTCAATTACTGCAAAATATCCCGGGTCTTAACCGATAAGACGAAACTGATCTATATCATTCACGAATTTGGTCGTCCTTTCCCTCACTTGGAGGAGATGGTTGCATTCGGAAAAACCCATCAAATCCCAACGGTTGAGGATTGCGCTCATTCCTTGGATTCAACTTTCGCGGGTGGAAGAATTGGCACATTCGCAGATTATGCTCTCTACTCTTTCCCCAAGATTTTTCCGCTCCAGCGCGGTGGATTGTTAATAGGTCACCATTTGCCGAAGGGATACCCGCCTTACGAGGGAGCTGTTGCAGATCAAGTCGAAAGAGAATTCCGTAAAGTGTTTGCTTCCTTCCCTTACTTGTCCCAACAACGAAAGATGCATTTCCATCAAATCCGCCGCTCTCTTCCCCAACAGCCTGTTCTTTACGAATGTGACAATACCTGGACTCCGTATTTCGTTGTCTTCATCAACCATGCGTATCTGCAGCTTCAGGATTCTCTTCTCCAGGCCGGGCTGGAATGTGGAATAGTCCATGTGAAAAATTGGCTTTGTATCCCTACCCAACCCCTCATGCCCAGCGAACAAGTCCAGTATCTTACCACCGTCTTGGGTAATTTGATGTTAGAAGCTGAGGTAGTGTCTGTGGGAGGAGTATGAATAATTCCGTAGCGTTCAACAACACCTTTCTCCGCCTCGTTTGTGCATGCGTGGATAATTTCTCTTTGCTCGGGGGATCCTGGTTATTGAAATCACCAGTACCCCTCTCCCTCCCGCGTTTGTCAGCTTGCGTGCCCTTGAACGGATGGAGTGTTTTATGAATGAGGCCTGGATCAATTACTATTCAAAGCTGGCGTCTACAAACTCCAACCCCGTCTCCCAGTCGGGCTATCTGATTGATACTATCCCTCTGGACGAATCTGTTTTTGATATCTGGATCGATCACGTTCAGAAGCATTTTCTAGCCCTGCCTACCCATCACCTGCTGGATGTAGGTTGTGGTTCTGGCCTTTTCCTCAGGCGCTTTGCCAGATTCACGCCGCACCTTTATGGCGTGGAACCCTCTCCTGAATTGCTGGTCGCGGTCCAGCAGGCTTGTCCGGCTGTCGCTATTCGTGGGGGGAATGCCCTCAACGCGTCTTTTGACAGCCTCCATTTTGACAGAATCTTCTGCAACAGCGTCTTTTTGTTATTCGATAGCCTCAATTATGCCCGTCAAGTGATTTCCTATTTCCTTGACATTTCTGCTCCTTCCGCCCGTATTTGGGTGGGCGATCTGCCAGCACCAACCCCTCAGATGGAAGAGGGCGATTATCGCCGTCAGACTAAGACAACCAACTACGTTGTCCAACACTATCCGGTTCCCTTTTTTGCCAAGCTCTGTGAGGAACTAGGTGTTTCTTTCTGGCATTTTCCCCAAGACATCCCGGGGAAACCATCGAGTGCCTATCGATATGATGTAATGATTGTAAAGGAACAATTTTCTCCCAGACAAAACCGGTAATGGCTTTTTCGGCTACCGTCGAGGTTTTGCTCTTATGCTATTGGATCTCTTACTTCTCGTCCTAATCTGTGTCGCTTCTTTCTTAGTGCGCGCCTACCCCCGCCTGAAACTGCCGAACGCCATATGTTCAGACTCTTATTACCATCTCAAGTGTGCAAAGGACATACGTCACAATTCATGGCGGATTCCCCGTACGATAAAACAGAGCATCTTGCCGCACGAATATAACTACCCATTCGGTTATCATTTTTTCCTGGCCTCTTTTGGCGAAAAGACCAGGCCAATTATCGAACGTTACACGAGTGCCTTTTTCGATACGCTCAATGTGATCATTGTTTTCGTGGCCTCTCATTACTTGTGGCCCCCAGATCCTTCTTCACATTTCCCCACAGCTTCCGTCATAGCGGCCTTATTTGCATTTTCCCCCGCGCTTCTCCGCGTTGCCAGTGGTCCTCGCGCCTACAATGGAAGTCCCCGTGTTCCGGGACAGACTCTCTACTTAATTCATATTCTCTCTGCATGGGGAGCCGGAGTCACCCATAGTCCAATCCTCCTCTTGACAAGCGTTGTGGGCGGTGCCCTCCTGATCTGCACCGCTAAATTTGGCTCACAGGCCTTTGTGTTTTTTGGAGTCTTTTTTGCCGCGGCAATGGATGGGCGGTATCTCTTCTTGATGAGTGCTTGTCTCCTCACTGCGATCCTCCTCACAAAAGGACATGCCTGGAAGATATTCATCAGCCAGATCAAGTATTCCATCCTATATGCCAAGCACCTCCAGCGCCCTTTCCTTTTCCCGCGCATTATAAGATTTCCGGCGTACCACAAATGCCTTCGGCAGGCCTTGACACATTGGTTTCGCGAGGGCAGGTTTAGAAATTTCTTCGACTGGTACCGCCGGGAGCCTTACTTTCTCCATCTAATGTGGACGGTCTTCCCACATTTTCTCGCCATTCCGTTCCTGCTTCTCATAAGCAAGCCCATTCACACCGGATCTTTGTTCATGATAGTCTGGTTTTCCGCCGGCTTATTCTGGTTTATCCTGACCAGAATGAAGTACCTGCTCTTCCTGGGAGAAGCAGAGCGATACCTGGAATATGCGCTCTTCCCCTCCTATTTCCTATTTGTTCGCCTGCTCCCATCCCCTTGGACTCTCCTTCTTCCTATCTACTTCCTCTATTCTGTCTGGTTGGCAATCTACTATATTCGCGATTTCATGGTTCGCAATCGCCCCCTTCATGACGATTACGAATCCTCCGAACGCCTGTTTGAACTCATGAACGGACTTCCGGAAGGGGTTGTGCTGCCTGTGGGTTGGGTCCATCATCAGATCCTCCATCGCTCCCACTTCCCCGTCGTGAGTCTGGCTGGGAATGCCGATCCCAAACTGTTCCCCATTGAAGATTACATATTTCTTTTTAGCAACTACCCGTACCCTCCCTTGGATTTTCAAAGGCTGATTGAAAGATACCAGCCATTATATATTGTGGCTGAACGCACTTGTTTGAACCATTACTTGAGAATGAGCCCTACTCTCGAGAAACTCTTTTACGAACATGTGACACCATTGGCCGAAAGCCCAATGCTCCTATTATTCGCAACCAATGTTTGTATTAGGAGAATGTGGGATTCAGTTGAACGGTCGCGTGCCACTCAGAATTTTCAGGAGGCGCGACGGCAAGTCGATCAACTGATTTCCATCTTCCCCAAGAATCCCGACCTTCTTTGCACCAAGGGTGATCTGGAATTGAAGCTAGGGCATGCCCAAGAAGCATTCGACATATTTGAATGCTCACTGAAGGACAAACCTCACGATATCCCAATACTGCTCGGAATGGCGAAAGCATCTCTTCAGCTGGGGGCACCACAAAAAGCAGAAGGCTTGGTCAAAAAGGTGCTGAGACTCCAGCCCAAACAAGCCGAAGCTTTGGTTCTCAACCAGCAAATCCTGGCCATGCCCAATCGAAGCAGAAATCTCTTGAAAAGCATTAACGAATGTCAGCGCGGTCTGCAAGTTCTTGCGGCTGGTCAGCCCGCTGAGGCGATGGAGCTCTTCGACTCGGTTCTCAGCGATGCATCATCGATCATGGGCATCCACATGGGCCGTGCCCTGTGCTTGCTCAGGTTGGACCGCCTAGCAGAGGCCGAAGAAGAACTGCGATTCGAATTGCGGCTTCACCCCAACCATCAGATTGCGCGGGAGTGCTTCCGTTCAATCCGCACGCAAGAATTTACACTGACTGAAGGAGACTCACGCAATGCATCCTCAACGGTTGAATTCTGGGGTTGCCGGCTTAGTTTCCCCTCATCTTAATGTCGCGGAACAAGAACCATTTGTGGATAAAACGCCCGACATTGGCGCAAGAATTGGAGTAGCCCGAGAAATCGGCATTATTTCTCGCCTCACAATCAACTGATTTGTGTGGTTATTTTCATCGGCGGCTTGACTGACGCTTAGGTTCGGTACCGCCGCCGGTTCTTCGATGAGGATGCAAGGAAGCAGGAAAGACAGGCAATGGTAAAAATCGATACTGATGTACATCAACCGGCATCTTTGGCTAAATTGGAACACTTGCTTCAGACTACACCCCATGATTCGGAGCTTAACTTCCAAAAAGCCGTGTGCTTGGAAAAACTGGGGCAACACGCAGCAGCGGAAATAGCAGCGCGGGCCGCCCTGGAAATTGATCCCTTACACCAGGAATGCAAGCGGTTGTTTCATGCGATTCGCATGAAACAGAGACAAGCGAATACTGATGCAAGGAAGAATCGCAATTTATCTTCAACGTCTTTATTTCGTGTTCTTCTCGTTAGCCCCAAGTCTTACGAAGAGCAGTTTGAACAAAAGCTTCGCCCCTTCAACTTCTTTCCCTATTCGATTGTGTACCTCGTCAACTACCTCAAAAAGCTGCAAATCTGTGATGTCGATTACGTGGATCTCGTGGTAGAACCACGCGCAAAACTCTTTGAGAGGATTTCAAACGAACATTTTGATCTGATTGGGCTAACTTCGACAACCGAGGCCCGATTCGCCAATATCGAGATTATTCGCACAATTCGCTCCCTTTCACCCTCTTCGAAAATTGTCACAGGCGGCCACTTTTTCTCTGCTACCGTCGCCGAAGCATTGGAACGAGTTGCAGAAATTGATTTTGTCGTTCGCGGTGAGGGAGAAATTACGCTAGCAGAGCTTGTGTCGGCGTTGTCGTCCGGAGATAAGCGCTTGCATGAAATTGATGGTTTGGCTTTTAGAGAAAACGGAAAGATCGTGCTCAACCGACCGCGTAAACCCGAGATGGATCTAACCAAGTTTGAAATCGATTACTCTCTAATCCAGAAGCCCGGATATGCATTTCGCGTACCACTGAAGAACTGGGAAGAGGATCCCTCCAAGAAGGCATTCCCCATAATGTTGGGCCGAGGATGCGATAATCAATGCATTTTTTGCATACACCGATACCTGCCCTATCGCAGGGCCAAGCTGGACTCTGCCCTGCGCCAAATCGACTGGGGCGTACAATCCCTCGGCACAAAATGTTTCATGTTCACAGATCCGTCATTTTGCGAAAACGTGGATTTTGTGCAAGAACTCTGCACTAGTCTGATTGAGAGGAACTACCCCATACAATGGTACTGTGAGGGTAGGCCGGATATACCTCTTCCCATGCTCGAACTAATGCACCAAGCCGGATGCATCAGCATAGACTTTGCACTTGAGTCGGGATCTGCCCGCATACTTCAGACTATTCGCAAAAAGACCAATCCCAGCGCGATTCTCGACTTCGCCCATGCCTGTCACCAGCTGGGTATACGTGCCACCTATTTCACAATGATTTCTTTGCCCGAGGAGAAGGTGGAGGATTTCATACAAACCCTCGAGTTCATCGGCCATCTGAGCAAATGGGGATTTACCACCTCCATTTCGCCAATGATAATTCTGCCTGGAACTCGGCTCGAGGCACTGGCCAGAGAAAAGGGGATCATCGCACCCGACTTTTCCTGGTATGATGATTCATTCCGCTGCAAGTACTCCTTCATCACTCCCCGAGAGATCAGAATGCCACATTATATCGAACACCTCACAGAGAGGGAGATCTGCCAATTAAGGGACCAAGGTAACCGTATCCAAAATTCGGGAAAAGAGATATCCAGAGCACGGCATGCCAAGCCACAAACTAATGATCACAAATCGTCTGTCTTGGATACTTCAGAAATCAGACATCAGGCACTATTGTCCCTTCAGAATGGTCGCATAAATGATGCCATAAACGCTTATACCCTGCTTCTTCAGCAGAATCCTCGGGACGAGGACTCACTTCTGAGTCTGGCGAAAATTTGTCTTAGTTCAGACAAGTTCAAGGAAGCCGAGATTTTCTTTGACGCTGTGCTGAGTGTCAATGCCGGCCACAAAGAGGCGCGAACAGGAAGACAGATCTGCCGAATCCAGGAGGAGTACGATAGGCTTTATGAGCATTGCCTTGCCAATCATGCTTCGACCGATCTGGCAAGTTTCACCGAGACTTTCAGGAAAGACGGATGGAAGTTCTATTTGAGATTGAATCAGATAGAATTGCTAAATTTTCAAAACAAGGCAATTGTGGATTTTGGTTGCAAGTACGGACACTCCGTTCCCTTTCTGGTTTGTTCTGGAGCGCGGCACATTACTGGCATCGATGGTTATGATGAATATTTGAAGGCCGGCGCCTCAGTCTTTGAAAGACTCTATGCAAATGTCAAGATGATGGCCTCGAATGAGGGTTTCATTCCCATACAGTCCGAAACAGTCGATCTCGTCCTTATGATTGAGGTGATCTCTCACATCAATCCCTCATATTTGGACACGGTTTTTTCGGAGGTACTTCGAATTATGAAAAGAGGCGGAGTGTTGTTTATCGCGGATGGGAATAATCTCGCCAACCAAGGCTGCAGGAAGGCTCTAGTCCCTCTCTATGAAGCATGGGAAAATGGCCCCAATGGGACAAAAACAGATCGTGATGTAGTCGAGGTGTCTTTTCTGACTAGGCGAAAAAATATCATCCGAAACCTTTACCCACAAATCAGTACCGATAAGTTGGATGACCTGGCGCTAAATACCTCAGGCCTATTTGGATCGTACCTTGAAAAAACCATCGACGAGTTTGTCCAGACGGGCAAACTAATCCGCCGCCCCTATCTAACGGGAATTTGCCCCACCAATCCCATTGGGTATGGGACGGTCATGGAGCGGGGGTTTTATCCCCAGCAAGTCGCGATGAATCTGAGCCAACACGGAATTGAACCCCATCACGTTCTGATACGCGCCTTTGATTTCTTTTCCGATTATGCCTCCAAACTATCTGTTAATGACGTGGCTATTTGTCAATCTGATCTCGGCCGGTCAACCGGGTTCCACATAATTGGAATCAAAAAATAGACACAGGGGTCGAATCAGCAAACCGCATATTTAATGCAAATACCACATAGATTTTTTCAAGAAAAAACTCCAAATGGCATGGTGATGAGTAGTATCCATGAAGGAGGTCTTCATCTATGAATATCACTCCAGAGATTTCCCGGAACTTCAGGCAAGCTGATAGAACAGGGATAGAGGTAGTTTCACAATTGCTGAAACACCACTATTTTTCTCGATCTTATCTCGAAGAAAGGCATACTCACAACTTGGAAGCCTTCTTGTCCTCACCGGCGGGAAAGACTGACTTCTACAATCATCTCCATAGGCGGTTCGACACTTTTCGCAAAACTATCATTCCTTGGCTGAATGATGCCAAGCCGTTATCCGGCTCTACTATTCTCGAGATTGGCTGTGGGACAGGATCTTCGACAGTGGCCTTGGCGGAACAGGGATCGACAGTCTATGCAATTGACATTGAGGAAGATAGTCTGGAAGTCGCGAAGGGAAGGTGTCATGCCTATGGCGTTAGCGCAAAATTCTCCAGTGTCAGTGCTGTGGAAATCGGCAGGTTGTTCGCTAAACAACATTTGATTTTATCATTTTCTTCGCGGCTTTGGAGCACATGACAACTGATGAGAGAATTACTTCCATGCAGATGGCTTGGAATATGTTACGAGAGAATTGCTTCTGGTGCGTGATTGAAACTCCCAATCGCCTCTGGTATCACGACGACCATACTTCCCTCTTGCCCTTCTATTCATGGCTCCCCAACGACGTTGCATTCTTGTACTCAAGACATAGCCCCCGAGAATCATTCTCTAATTCATATCGTGAGTATAACGACATAAATCTCTTGTCATTTCTAAGGCGCGGACGTGGCGTTAGTTACCATGAATTTGACCTCGCGTTGGCTAATGCGGGGGACTTGGATGTGGTCAGCAGCCTCCCCATTTACTTGCGAAAGAGGGATAGCGACAGGGCAAGTCAATGGCTTAGATCCGTCAATCATCAATTTGAGTCGCTCTTGATGGCGGTTGGTCCCAAAATCCACCCAGGATTCTATCAGCCGTCTTTGGATTTGATACTCCAAAAGCATTGATCTCTTCAAAGCAATGCGTTTTCGGTGATGAGGCTATCTCCACCGCAAGTGACCCCAACAGGACCGCCCCAGGAATTTTGTGGAATCAATTTCCAATTCTGATTTCTTTTGGACCCCTATCTGCTCTTGCCTCTCCGTCATGGCTCCTATAGCAGTTCCTAAGGGCTAGACATGGAATAATAAATCATCATTATCCTTTGCTTTATCTGAAAGATAACAGAGGACGCTTTGGTCATCTTAACACCATTCTGGTCAGAAGATTGACAGGATTATGAGCGAATTGGAAGAAAACAAACGCCAGTTGCAGGCCACTGTCCGACATCCCGAATCATTGCTCCGCAACGCTCCCAACGATACTGAATTGCTATGCAATAAAGCGCAATCCTTGGCACATCTGGGCAACTACCAGGAGGCCCAAAAGGTATTGAGGACTGCCTTGTACCTCGATCCTGCCCACCAGAGAGCCAAGATGCTCTTTCATGAACTCAGAATACACCAGCCTCAAGAATACAGACAGCTCACGCCAGTTCCGGGCTCCCCTTCTGAAGATACGGCCTCACGAGGTATTAAGTCCATCAGAACAAGAAGTCGCCCCAAATTGCTTTTGATCGCCGACGTTCCTGACTGGGTCTTCGCACGTCACTGCCAAACAATCAAAAACTACCTTCAGGACGAATTTGATTTTACCATTACCTTCCAGGGACAGCCTTACGCTGAAGGAGAGTTTGATCTGATTTATCCGCTGGAATGGGCCCTTGTTAAGCCGGAGCAGATTCATAACCCTGCCAAGTACGTCTCAGCAATCCGATCTCATCTATACTGGACTGAATGGAATTTTTATTCGTTTGTAGACTTCTTATCTGCTCATTTCCATCAGGTCCATGTTGTTTCAAAACGTTTAGAACGGATGTTCTCCGCCTTTTTGCCTTCGGTGACCTATGTAAGCCATGGAGTCGATGTTCGGTTCTTTGATCCGGCTCCCAGAATCAGACCGGCGGGAGCACGCTTGAAAATTGGGTGGGCAGGAAATCGCAAATCCCGGGGTAATAAAGGGGTCAGTGATATCATCGAGCCGCTCGGGGGACTGGCAAATGTGGAGTTAGTATCCTGTGTCTTCAGGGAAAAGCAACTTGGCATGGACAAGATGCGCGATTTTTACCAGGCCCTCGATGTCTATATCTGCGCGTCAGACTTCGAAGGAAACAACAATTCCCTGCTGGAAGCCGCTGCCATGGAATGCGCTATCATTACCACCGACAATGGAACCGTCCCTGAATACTTGCGCTATGGCGAAAGCGCCTTCATCGTAGAGCGCCAGTTGCCGCTATTTCTCCATGCCCTAAGAACCCTGCAAGACGACCCGGTACGGCGCTTATTGATGGGCAGAAATGCGCGCAGGGCGGTTTCGCAAATCTGGGATTGGAAACGCAGAGCAGAAGACTATCGAGCTTTCTTCCAGGCAGCGCTCAAGGGGCAGCTATATCAACCAGCAGCGGATCAATTAAACTCTGAGCCTGTAACCCGCTCGACCATCCTCGATCATTTGCATTCAACATCGAAAGCAATTGACCCTAGTCTGACCCGGGCAACTGAAGCGAGAGCATCTTCCCGTCAAGTCCTCGACTGCCCGGTTCAGAACGAGCAAAGCATTTGCCCACAGGTCAGACCACAAATGGTAGAGCTTCCTCACAGATCTTCACAAGACGCTTCTATTAAATCCGTCCAGGCACAAAAGATCGTGCACATAAGCAGCCACGATATCATCGGGGGCGCCGCAAAAGTGGGCTGGCGCTTGGCAGAAGCCCAACGTCAATCTGGACTTTCCGCCTTTACACTCGTCGGCCGGAAAACAATTTCTTCTCCTTACGTTGAAGCTTTCCCGCTCAAGCCGGACTTACACATTACTTCAATTGCCGCAAATAGAGGTCTGCTCGACTATCAGTTTCAAGGCAGTCACGAACTCGTTTATCATCCCTCGATCAAGTCCGCCGACATAATTCATCTTCACAATTTGCACGGCAGCTATTTCAATCCGTTTTCTCTGCTCCTTCTTTCCAGATTGAAGCCGGTTATCTGGACCCTCCATGATATGCAGGCACTAACGGGACATTGCGCTCATGCCTTTGAGTGCGACCGCTGGCAGCAGGGATGCGGTGAGTGCCCGGATCTAAAAGTATACCCAGCGATATCAGTAGACTCAACAAAACTGTTGTGGAAGCACAAACAGTTCATCTACGAACATTCTCCGCTGTGGCTGGTTACTCCTTCCGAATGGCTCAAAAACAAGCTTAGTAAGAGCTTGCTAAAGGATACCCCGATCGAGCTGATTTACAACGGTGTGGACACGAACGTGTTTCACCGGTACGGCAAGCAGCAGTCCCGACAGAAATGGAATATTCCTGCTAACTCCCTGGCGGTGGGATGCGTTGCCACGAAGGGGGCTCTCAGCAATCCGTGGAAGGGGGGCGAGTATCTGCTGGCGGCTTTCCAAACACTCCGGCAGACTTTACCCAATCTCTGTCTGGTAAATATCGGCGCAACCCAGGCTCCCGACTTTCCGGGAGTGGTTCATATCCCCCCCTTGGAAGATGAAACAGAGCTAGCCAAGGCTTATTCTGCTCTAGATTTCTTTCTCTACACTTCTATAGCTGACAATTGCCCACTGGTTGTACTGGAAGCCCTTGCCTGTGGCCTGCCGATTGTGACTTTTGCCACGGGCGGGGTTCCAGAGCTTGTCCGAGATGGGCAGGATGGATTCGTTTGCCGGTACAAAGACATTCACTCCATTATCGAAAAAGCGTTCATAATCGCGCAAGACGTCTCCTTGCGCCAGACCATGGGGCACAATGCCCGGCAGCACGCAATCGCGGAATTTGACCATGAGGTTATAGCGGCACAATATGAAGCGTTATATCGGCGTCGCATCGAGAGGTGGCAGCACGATCCTCGTAGATCGAAGCCAATCTCGCTGGCAGGATTTCCTGGGGTCATCCTCACGGAAGCCTTCCAGCGGTCCCTGTCTTGTCTCGACGAAAACATAGTAGAAGCCCCAGTTCTTCACCACGGCAAGCCGGTGGAGGAATCCAGCTCCCAGAGGACCGCCAACCAGCTCGCCTTGGACGGCTTCAAGCACTTTGACCTGGGACGTTGGGAACTTGCGTTAGCGAGCTTTGAAGCCGCCTTAGATGCGGCCCCTGGGAAACAAGGTATACACTTTCTCAGGACCCAGTGTCTGGACAAGTTGGGTCGGCTAGAGGAAGCCAAAAAGGCAGTGCGCGCCGAGCTGGCTATTCAACCTTGTCATCCTGACGCACTTCAACTTCTGCGCAGTCTGGAAGACAAGACTCGGGAGTCTTTGTTAAGTCCTCAGACGGTGCAACAAGAGGCATTGGCTTTGTGTGATAAGGGGGCTGAGGTGTTACAGAACGGACGCCCTAAGGAGGCCCTAAATTTCTTCGAGGAGGCATTGCGTCTGGAACCGGGTTTGCTTGGTGCATATTACGCGAGGGCAGTCTGCTTGGAACAGTTGGGGTGCTTGGGCGAGGCTGAGGCTGCAGTTAGGCGAGAGTTGAAACTGCAGCCAGACCACCTCGATTCCCGCAAGCTGTTTCGTACCCTGCGTTCTAAAAAGAACAGCTCTGGCCAATGTGGTCGCCCTTCCCCGATTATCCAGTCGGCCTCAGAATCCGTCAATCATGCTGTGCTGGAGAAGGAACGCGAGTTTTGGAATGTCGCGTCTATGTACGAAGCAATGTTCGAAAGAGTGTATGTCGACGGAGAAGTAGCGAAGCTGCCGCTTGAAGCCAAGATTGCACGCTGGAACGCGTCGGCAGAAGCTTCAGTCAATGATGTCCTTCGCGGCATTCCCTGGGATCCCGGTTGGCAGGTCCTCGAGATTGGCTGTGGAGTGGGAAGGTTGGTCAAACCCCTCCGTGAGCGGTTCGCACAAGTGGACGGCGCGGACATTTCTGAGAAAATGGTTGAGTTCTCCCGACAGTATCTTGCCGATGCAAAGCAGAACGGCAGGGTCTTTCTGAACAATGGTTGCGATCTGCAATTCCTCGCGGATTCCAGCTACGACTTTGTCTTCTCAATGATCGTGTTCCAGCATATCCGGTCGATTTCGGTTGTGCGTAATTACTTCACGGAAATAGCGCGAGTCCTCAAACCGGGAGGCTATTTCCGGCTGCAGGTCTTTGAATTCAACCCGAAGGCATCAAGGGGACGATTTGATGAGGAAGGCAACCCGGATCGTCAATATGGTTTCGCGGGGAATGGTTATACTCCTGATCAATTGCGCAATCTTTTCCTTAACCAAGGATATGTAATTGAGA
>JBGOTQ010000041.1:0-28540 GCA_041476565.1 Terriglobia bacterium
GATCCGCTTAACGCCGGCCAAACGGACAGCATATACTGCCCCACACTGACATGGACTCTTCGGAAAACCAAGCGGTACAGCGGAATGATTGTAAGCGGGTAGACTAAAAGCCATGCGGATGCAATCCCCACCGTGCCCCACGCGCTTCCAAGAACAAAGCCGGCCGGCAGAACAAAGACACCAACCAACCCCCAGTTCATTGCAACCCGAGTGTCGCCCGTAACGGTCAAGACCTGTGGCAGCAGTGTGGCCAATGGTCGGAGGGCGGCAGCGACAGACAGCACGCGCAGTGGCCCGATGACCCCAATCCACTTCTCCCCCAGCAGCAGGAGTACAAGTTCATCCGAAACCAGCGCCACGCCCAAGGCGAGAGGGATAGCAATCAGCGCAAGTGCCTCAGTCAGGTTCAGCAGGTAGCGACGCAGAGCGTCACGATCGTTTTGGACCGCCGAAAAGAAGGCCGGAGTGACCCTTCCCATGAGGGCGCTGACTTTGTCGACCGGCATGCTGGCCAGCGTCCAGGCAAAGGTGTAGGCGCCGAGGGCCGCCGAACCCAGCACCCGACCCGCCACCAGAAAATCGGCATTCGACTGGGCATACCACGCGAGACGTGAGCCCATAATGTGACTGCCGAAGGTCAGTGTGTCTTTCAACTCGTTCAGATGCGGCCAGGCGAAGCGGTGCGGGCGCATGATCAGAGCTAGCAGCGTGATGACAGCAACGCCGGTCAGGTTCCCGAACACCAGTGTCCAGTAACCGCATCCAAGCAGAGCCAGAATCACCATCGACAGCGAAGCTGCCACTGCTTGCAGCCCCTCTGACACAGCCAGCCATTTGAACCGAAAGTCCCTCTGAAGCAGCGCGGTTGGTACTGTTTGGAGCGCCGTGATAACAAAGGCGAGACTCATGGTCATGACAACACGGCGCAGCAGCGGGGCCCCATAGAAAGCAGCCAGCGGCATCGCTACAACGCATGAAAGCAGGAAGGCTGCACTGCCGATCAGCACAGACAGGGAGTTCAATTGAGCCACCTGGCGCCCTGTAAGTTCCGGTTTGGTGACGATAGCGGTCCCCAGACCGAACTCGTTGAAGAGGGTGACCAACCCGAGATAGACCGACGCCATTCCGATGATTCCATAGTCTTGGGGTGCCAGCAGGCGAGCGACAACCAGCGTAGAAACCCAGCTGACCAGTTGGGCGAACCACTTCATGCTGCCGGTCCAGGCGATCCCTCCTAAGAGCGACCGGTCGAGCTGGTCTTGTTCTGACGGGGCTGTGGACAGAGCTACTGGGGGAGTCATCCTAGAGTGAAAGTGGTTTGTCCGGCTGTCACGGCCAAGTCGTTATCCAGGCGGATCTGATACTCTTTGCCGAGTTGCATTGCGAACGTCCGGGCAATTGCAGCTACCAGGACCTGCCAATCATGGCGTCTTGCCACCTGCTGGCGAAGAGCCACACTGTCGGGGGCATTGGCTTCGGGCGATAATGCCTCCTCGATCTGTAACGTCCACTCAGCCGGGGTAGAAGCCAGACGAACGACGTCGCGAAATGCTTCAAGTGAACGAATCAGCGTTCCAACCGTTGGTCGTCCGCTTGCGAGGTACTCGTGAAGCTTCAGCGGGTAGATGTACTTGGTGTAATCGTTGGCGCAGTATGGCATGATGCAGACATCAAAATGCTGCGGGTAATGCGCAAGCTGTGGGCTGGGTTTGGCTCCCAGCAAGTAAACGTTCGGACGACGGGCGAGAGCCCGCAGAGGAATCATCATCTCTGTATGAGGGCATTGGGGACCGACAAAGACAAAGGACTTCTCAGGATGCTGTTCTGCCAGTTGGAGCAACAGTGGCCAGTCCAGATGCTTTTTGAGCCAGCCGGTATACCCGATCCTCGGCCGTGGAACGGCGGCCAGATCCGCCGGCTCAAAGCACGGCGTGGCATAAGCTTCATAATCAACACCATTAGGAACTACGACGGTGGCAGGATTCATGCAGCCCTTCTTTTCGAAGAGCGCCGGCGAGTGCACAATGACCTGGTCGGCGCGCGAAATCAGTTTCATCTCACCCTCATCGGGCGGAAGTTCAACTGGAGAGAAGGAGTACTCATCATCGATGTGATAACAGCTCATTTCGCAGCTGACCATTGCCAGCGCTGGAGCAAACTCAGGCCGCCAGAGGTAGAGGATCCGATGACGGACTCCTTGCCGGTCCAGAAGGTGACAGGCTCTGTTGAGTCGAAGCCGGAAAAGCAGGTGGGCCAAGCATGTCGGGCGGTAGATCGCCGGCAACCAGAAGCCGGGCGTATAAACGCTGAGTCCTGGGGGGGGCTCCGGTCCTGCTTGCCCTAACGCTCCAGGGCCGCTCCAAGACTCCCTCCAGGATCGAGCCGGATTGACCCAAATCACTGGGAAGTAACGGGCTAAGCGGCTGAGGACGTGGTGCCGCGGCTGCCACAAATCGGTCCACTGATCGGGTACCAGAGCCACTATACCAACTTCTGGAATCAATGGAAGAGACGGCTGCATGGGTTTGGCCGCACGACAGAATTGTCAGGCTGTCTGCCGGATTGCGAACACTCTCCTTTCACTCAGCAGTCCCTCTCGATATTGACCAGTCGGTCGTAGGGCAGGCCGATTTATAAGGGAAACATGTTGCATCAATTCCGATTCTCATGGACGACAAACCTCGTCCAAGAAACCGTTGTAACGATTCAGGATTTTCTGAATCCCCCAATGAAATACAAAGTTATGAGGAGAGCGATCCTTTCCGTACTTTACCGTTTTCCACGTCCAATCCGGGACTTTGAGGCCAAGCGACTTCAGAAGCTTTTCGAGCTTGACGCTCCGCAACAACCGTAAGTTAAAATAGAAAACGGCCCGCATATATCGGGTGTGCAGCCGGTCAAGAAAGCCGTCATACAATTTCTTGCCGTCCAGGAAGGCGGATAAGTCTTCGTATGAACTGGGCGAGATTACGCGATTCAGAGGTGGATTGGTCAAACCCGTAGTCTGATAAGGCATGGCTATAGCTTTCTTCCGCTGAGCAAACAAGCCACGCGGAACTCCTGCCTCTTCGACAATGCGTCGTGGAATCGGCCGGTCGTATCCAGGAAAGTCAACCTTCCAGGGATTCATTTCCTCTGAATTGGAGATCTCATAGATTGATGCGTGCTGCACGCAGCCGATGAACGGAACGGGAAGGTTGATAAATCCAACCCTCAGCCGAAACTCTTGCAACGAGCAACCGGATGGATCTCCTCTGACCATGTCAGGACCCGCTTTCTTGTTCGCGCGATCCCAGACTTTGTCACCATGATAACCCGTGAACAGCATCCTCCCGCTGAGCCGCCCCTCCAGGCAACTCATGACCACGTCGTCACCGCCCGCCCCCGTGGCAACAAACTCTGCTTCAGGCAGGTCGGTTCTCCCTAAATAAGTTTGCGGGTCGTACTCTGTTACCTGCAGTTTCAAGATTTCGGCAATCTCTTTCCCGCTATCCTCGCGGTCCGCATAATGGTCGGCCGCAGTGGTAAAGGTTACTGCTTCCTGACATCCAACTCCTTTTGCCAGGACAGCACAGGCCGGAGAATCGTAGCCCGAGGAGATCGTAGTCAAGGGTTCGTATTGAGTCCGCCTGTGACGATCATGCGCATTCTGTGCCAGCTGTGAGATTTCCCGCTTTAGAACGTCATGATAATGGGCAAAGCTGGTGAAGGGAGCCAGGTCTGCTTTCTTCTGCCGGATCACATGGAGGTTCTGATCGACTGTCAAATTGCAATAGTAACATTGCTCAACTGTGGCTCTTCTTCTGGTCGGAATCCGGGTAACGTATCGCTTCAGGCCATACATGATCGACATAAAGTCGTAATCGTAGTACTTGTAGCCTGTGTCCACGTCATCGCCAGCCGCCGCCAGGAGAAATGCCATTGAATTGGAGCAAGAGAGACTATCCTCACTACGCAGCAAATAGATCGGCTGCAATGTGTGAGTGGAACTGGCGAAGAGAACCCCTGAATCGACCAGGCAACCTCCGGAGCCGGTAAATGTAACTGCTTCTGCAAACTGCTTTTCTGAAAACTCCCCGCTCCAAACTCCTTCAACAAAACTGATACCATTCGTCTCGATGCCAGGCCCATGATAGACAGTCACTGCAGGTTGAGACTTGATGATTTGGGCGCACCAAGCCAATTGGGGCAGGTTGGCGTTGGGACAATAACGAATTCGCTTCATCGCTGACGATAGGACAGGAATGCGATCATCAAAAACAAATCAGGACGCCGGCCCATCGGAATCCTCTATCCGAAGGTATCGATCGCTGCGTCCCAGTGAGTACGGGAAACATGCAAGGTGGCAAGCAGGCTCGCTTGACACAAGGTTACTCCTGGACAATGGAGGATGAGAGCAACGTGTATTGTTAAGTTCTGAGTGTCGCCTCCCTCTGGATCAACCGGGCTTCGAGGATCTGCCCACGAACGAAATTCAGTTTCCACAGTTCCTGGAAAAAGGGATCATGCCCTGAGAAAAGGGTCCTGGCGGCTGCACCCGCTTGCAACAGCCACTCGCGGAACAGGTAGCTCGGGACACCAAACCAGCACGACGGGTTGAAGGACTCATTCCAAACGGCGATACGATAGTGTCCGCGCCCAAAACGAACCGCACGCTCAAGAATCCATTTCCTCTGCAGCTGTGATTTTCGAATGAAGTGCTCTACGACAGGCTTCCTCGAATACCAGGCCCTGTGGCCTTCCCTTAGCAGCCTTCTTACCAGATGACTCTCGTTTCCCATCGCGTAGTTCTTGCCAAGCGGACCTAGCGACTCTTCAAACCGGTAACCGGAGTGGAAGACTTGACTTCGAATGGCCATATTCGGTCCATAAATGGAGTGTTGAGTTGTTGGACCCTCCTGTTGGGAGGGGTTAGAAAGAGTGAAGGCCGGACCCATGGGAACCAGCGTCAAAATCCAGTTTGGTGGTGCGACTTCCCAACGCGGAAGGACAACGCCTCCAAAAACGGCAAAGCCGGGATGAGCATCGGCAAGCTGACGTATCTGCACCAGCCAATCAGGCCGCGGAAAGGCATCGTCATCGGTCAGTACGACCAGGTCGCCCTCGATAGAGGCCAGTCCGGTGTTCAAGGCCTTGCTCTTTCCGCCCCGAGGCTCCAACTGATAGGTGACAGGAAGTCTGTCCTCGAAGGAACGAACGACGTCTTGAGTTCGGTCCGTGCCTCCGTTATCAACAATTACCAGTTTCCAACCACCGGAGGGAGACTCCAGTTTGCAATATTCGTTAAGAACTCTGTGGAGGATATTCCCCCGGGTTCGAGTGGCGAGCAAGACAGTCAGCATGGTGAATCAGGTTCGCAGTAGGCCGATAGCACCTCTGAAAGTGTGTTCGTACGGTTTCCGGATGGCATCAGGACAGTTAGCATCAGCAGTCCAAGATCGGAAGTCCGACCCCCTCATAAGGACAGGAGCAGCCGCTACAGAGCCGCGTGCCAATCACACCAGAAGAGATTGGTAGGACTGTTTCGGTATAACTGATGGTAATGGGAATACAAACGCTTGGCTTTTTCGTGAGTCACCCACTCGCCGTCTGTATCTTCTCCCCATACGCCAGAACTCCCCATAGGGAATTGCCATCCGAATCTGTGCTGAAGCTTCGTGCGAACAATGAAATGCCGAGCCAGCCAGTAGGAACCAGTAATCCTATTCAAGGGGGGTTGACCAACTAAGCGCCTCGCGATTGAGTCGAGAGTGAGACTAAAATGAGACGGTCGCGACATCGCACAAAAGGTGTACTGATTGATCAACTTGAAGCGCAAGTAACCCAGATCATGCAACTTGTCCAGCAACAGGAAGCCTTGTTCGCCCTGGTCTCCAAAATGATGGCATTCCAGTGAAATGTACTGAGGCGGCTCAAAGCGGGCTAGATCTACTAAACAGATTTGTTCATTCCCCTCAATATCGATCTTCAGATAAAGGGGGACTCCAAAACGCTTGAACAGACTCGCGGGTCGCAAGGTTGGAACTCTAATAGGGTGGTGGAAGGAGTCACGAGCGGCACTTTCCCTGCTGAAGGAACTAAACTGGGGCTTCTCATCACAGACCCAGAATTCACCAAAGCCATCTTGTTCCGAAATCCCGACGTTGAGGATTTGCAGCTGCCCCAATTCAAGTTCTTTGGAAAAGCGTCGCCGCCCCGATTCGACGAGGTTCGGTCCGGCTTCCACTGCAACCACTTTGTATCCCCGTGAGAGGTAGAAAGCTGTGTCGTCGCCATTGTTCATTCCCAAGTCAAAAATGTGGTTTCGCATCATCAGATTTGGTTTAATAAAACAGATAGCCGAGAGAGCCGAATCTCCCCCACATTCAGCTGAAACATGGAATGCCACTCATTTTGCGAGAACGTTGATTCTGTCCAAAGAGCAGGCAGACGTATGGGACGGAGCTTTGCCTCGGGATAATCCCATGGTAGGCGGAACAGGAACTTGGCTGGACCAACCCCACTTCGAAGGAACTACAAGGAGAGGTTGCGATTGTGGCTCCGTGGCCCTCACCTCTTGGGGCATATGACAGGTGTCTGCAAAAGCTGGATGCGTGAAAGTCCAAGTAGTATCGGACATGGGCTGAGGAATAGCCTTCAACTCTTACTTGGCCATTGAGGCCCCGCGCTTGAAGGGCAAGCGAAGCCCGAATCCTCATGAGGCAAAAGTCCCTCAAGATTCCATCTCTGAGGGAAAAAAACAATTCCGTAGCGCCCGTCAATACCACGACCGGATTGGTACATATCTGATACCTCAACATCTAGCCTTGCACAATGCTCCAAACCATCATATATGATATTTCCTGTCCCAGTGAGCCATAAGGAGAGGTAGTAGCGGGCTGGCAAGAGTGGAAGGCTTATTATCTCTATATCAATGGATCCCTCCCCTTGGTTCACCAACGGTATCTCGATCCCATTATGCCAGGTGCTGGTTTCCGTTACTAATGTCCCCAGTTCTGTGAAAAGCCGAAACCCAAAGCTCGGACGAGGGATGGGCCTGGTGGCATGATAGTGGAGCCTCAGGGTCATTGGATCTCCGCTTCGAACAACCTGGATGGGTTGGCCCACGGCAGAGAGTATTCCGAGGCCAGTATAGCGAATCTCTCCGGTCCCCCGGCGTGACTCTATCTCAGAGAAATCAGTGACCGCTTGCTGAGCACCGGCGAAAGTGGCCATATAGGATTCTATGACTTCTCTTGTTCCCCCATCTGCCCGGATCAGACCATTGTCAATCCAGATGGCACGGGAACAAAGATTCTCGACCGCTGCCATGTTGTGCGAAACGAATAGGACCGTTCTCCCTCCTTTCTGCAAATCAGACATCACTCCGAGGCACTTTCTTTGAAAGCCGGCATCGCCAACCGCCAACACTTCGTCAATGATCAGGATATCCGGGTCTAGATGGGCAGCCACCGCAAAACCTAATCGAAGTCGCATACCCGATGAATAGCGCTTGATGGGTGTATCCATGAACTTCTCTACACCGGCAAATTCCACTATTGCATCCAGCTTGCTGCTCACTTCCTTTCTGGTCATACCAAGAATCGAACCGTTCAGGAACACATTCTCCCTCCCCGTGAGTTCATCATGGAAGCCGGTTCCCACCTCCAGGAGAGAAGCAACTCGCCCATTGACTTTTATTTTCCCTGCAGTCGGGTAAGTAATGCGAGAGAGTATCTTGAGCAAAGTGCTTTTCCCCGCCCCGTTTCGGCCAATTATCCCCAGTACCTCACCGTCATCGACTTTAAAGGAAACATCCCGAAGCGCCCAGACTGTTTCGTAACGATGGCGTTGTCGCAGGGACTTCAGCGTAAAGAGATTTACCAGCTTTTCTCGCAACATGGTCTCATGTAGAAGAGCTCCAATGCGGTACTGCTTGGACAACCCATCGACTACAATTGAACGCCCCATGATTGAGTCATGCCTTTCAGTTCAGACTATATCGGCAAATGCCTTTTCGGTCTTCCCGAAGTAACCTACCCCAACAATTAACACCAGAAGAGTTGTAAGCAATGATACGCCAAGCAGTTGCCAATCCAGTCCCTTTGATGGCGAAACAGAATAGCGAAAAGCTTCGATGATTCCGGTCATCGGATTGCAGGCGATCAGTGGGCGATAGCGATTGGGAATCATGCTGGCTGGATAAATAACCGGAGTCACGAATAACCACAGTTGTACGGCAAATGGAAGAGCATACTTGATGTCACGGTACTTGACATTGAGCGCCGCAAAAATCATCCCTATTCCAAACGTAAGCAGCATTAGGTGAATCAGGAGAACGGGCCAAAGGAGCATCGACCAAATCCAAGGGATCCTGTAGTAAGCAATAAATCCGAGAAGCAATATGGAGCCAATCGCAAAATCGAGTGCTCCCCCAAGAACCGCAGAGGCTGGAAGGATCAATCTGGGGAAGTAGACTTTGGTTAAGAGGTTTGAATTTGACACCAAGCTGTTTCCAGCCAAGGTTAACGTCGTGGAAAAATAAATCCAAGGAAGCAATCCACAAAAGTAGAAGAGTGGGTGAGGAGTGCCATCGCTGGGCAATTTTGCCACTCTTCCAAACAAAAACGTAAAGATGATCATAGTGAAAAGCGGCTGGATGACCACCCATGCCACTCCCAGACCTGTTTGCTTGAAGCGGATCTTGACGTCACGCCATGCCAGAAAATAGAAAAGCTCGCGATAGTTCCAGATTTCGAGGTACTTGCTCATGTCGAACCTTGTAGATCCTCCGTTTCCTGATCCAACGAAAAAGAAGGCTCCCCGATACACCAATAACCCTTCTAATATGCTTCAATTCACAGACTTTGTTTGCTTCTTCACCTAAATATCTTCATCATGGCATCAAGCTGTAATTCAATCCTTCAGGATGGATCCCAGCTTTCCAAATTCTTCTACCTCTCATCGGCAGATCGATAATCCCTCCAGCGTCGGGTTGTCAGTTTTTCATTCCGAGGATTTCCTTAACTACGTACTCAGCAATAATCTTGTTCGCACTAGTGTTTGGATGATGGTCGAAAGGGCTAATCTCATATTTCACCGGGTCGTTAGTGTAATCTGGCAAAATGTCGTGTATTAGGTGAACGCGGACGCCGGCGTTTTTCAGACCCTCAAGCACTTCAGTATACGTTCTGAGCTGAGGTCTCCATGGCCAAAGCAACACATGAAACTGGCATCCAGGGAACTTCTTTAAGACGAGTTGTCTTGCTTCTGATATAATCCCCACAAATAGGCGGACGTCTTCCTTTCTTACTGGTCTCCCTCGCCCCGCCAGCCAACTTAGCAAATAGGACTTGCTCAATTGGTAACGCAGGTTGGCGCCTAATGGCGAGGGATCGAGATCCTCGTCGTCAAAATGCCCACGCTGCTTCACAGAACCATCAGAACTGAGAATAAAACGTGGACCATGTCGACCCCAGGAATACAGTCCTGCGGCCCGAGCCACGTGGTCTGGATGGGCTTGATAAATTATGTGTGTCGGGCGGCAATGAACGATATTATCTACAAGACCATACTCGAGAGCCGCGAGCATTTGTTGGAGCCCATAACCATGGAATGCGAAATTGTGGGTACGGAATCCACCATGGGAAAGGACCCCCACTTGGTAAGGAAGAGTCTGGTTATCATTCAAACCCTCACCAAACGTAAAAGAACATCCGAAGAAAAGTACACAACCTTTGAGTTCCGCAACACTGTAAAAAGGCGAAATTCTCAACCCATCTGGTCCAATAGAGTAGGTGACATCATAAATCACCGTGGCTCCGTGCATATGTTTTGATCTCGCTACAACGCCTTTCACTGGTACAACGCCCAGAATATCATCCCGAACCCAGTAGCCCTTCGTGTAAGTGGGTAACTCTTCCGCCTTTACACGAAAATAGGCGTACCCCTCGGCTCCCCCTAAGGCCAGTGCTAATACGGCAATATTCAACCAAACAGCTCTCACGGCCTCCCTTCTCGCAACAAGCATCTCGATAAGGCAAGCAATTATGCAGCTCGCTGAAACCCACAAATAGGGGAGTGGAAGATATTTCAAGGAGAACAAAGTGAGTGTGCAGGCATAAACTGGCGGCAAAAACATATTCATGGGGGTCCATCTTTCATACCTGCCCAGGAGTTGGTGTTTATCAATAACCCCCACGGTAAATTGAAGTTTCTTGCGAGCAAAGACCCCCCAGTTCATTGACTTTCTTTGTGAAAGCTATCCTCTACAATAGGTAAAGGGCAGACTATAATCATAATCGACCGATAACCAACTTCCGGGAGTAGAAGGCCTCCGCGTACCTCGATTCTCCGGATTCGACCCCGCGTAACCTCATCAAGGAGAGAAAAGTATCTTTGGTAAACCAATGCTTCTGGCGCTGTGTCTTGAAGTTATCCAGGATAAACTGGGTTTTGAGCTTCCTAACCTGCTCGTCGAGGTGGACAAACAGGTTTGGAGACCCAAGGTCTCCATCGTATTTGGGAACTTCGTACTCAAGGATCAGGTGGTTGCGGAAGGTGTTCCAGGTTAGATCCGAGATGGTCCGATGATCCTGATGCAAGTCGTTTCGATAGTGCGTGAAGATAAGGTCAGGCTGGAATTTCTGTTTCAGATCCTCAAATGTCTCTTTGATCTTCGCGAACTCGGAGGGGAAGAAACTCTCTCGGAACGCTTTAATGTTAACTTCTTTCCCCTTTGCGGATTTCAGGAAGAAATCGGCCCCTCTTAAGGCCTCCTTCTTCCTTTCCCCCGTTGCACTAAACACAATCCAACAGAACTCTACATTCTTATTGGTTCCTGTCAGCTTGAGAACTGTACCACCGCACCCGATCTCCAGATCGTCGCTGTGGGAACCCAGGCACAAAACTCGCAACAGTTGATCCTCTCGCCTCATAAGGCTTAGATAAAGCATGAAATCACCTGCGTCATGAATTGAACCACCTTGTAGCCTGCCCCGGAACGACAGGACGACGTAGATGTAAGGGGTTGGTGTCTTCTGTTCTCCAGAATATTCACCCGCGACATATCGGTGGGTCTGGACGCTCAACTGTCTTTAATTGAAGAACGCTCTCAGGATAAGGCATTCGTTGCGGAATTTTCGTTGGGAACTCTCCCTTACAATGTCTATTCTGACTGAAGATGACATTCTCGTCTCACGCATGGCTCCCGGAGCCGAGGGACTGATTGCGAACTTCATAGAGGCTGAAATGTGGATCGCGGTACACGAGACGAAATGCTTCAGGATATTTATCAGATAGAGCCTTGAAGCAAACAGGTTCCGGTGGCAGCCAGTATTCCTCATAACGTTCAATTACGATGATGTAGTTGACTTTATACCTTCGAATTCCGTCCATGAGCACTTGGGCATTGGTAATAGGGGGGAACCAGACCACCCTTCGCCGACAATAATAGAAGACAATATCTGGATGTCCCGCCATGATCACTGCATTTTTCTCTGTGTGAAGTTCGACGTACTGGGCGGATCTGTCGTCTGCAAACCTCATAGAGTCAAAGCTCAGGTTGGCTCGGCCGATCTGGACTTGCATTAGAAACCCAATGACGACTGCGGGCAATGCAACCGCTAGGGTTGCCCAATGAACAAGCTGAAGTCCCAAGCGCTTTGTCCACGGTGCTTCTTGGTGCAGCCATTGGTAAATATGGCCGCTACCCGTTGACTGTCGTTGACTATGCCACAATATGAAGACCGAGAAAATTGCCAAAGTCAACCAAAAAAGGGCCGAGAGCTTCGGCTGAGAGCCTCTCATTTTAGACCCTTGAATAGCTGAACATATTCCAAGGAGCGTACAAAGAGGGAGGCCAACTACTCCGACTACACGAGGCTTCTCGAACCCCAGGCGGAAGAGCTCCTTGATCCCGCCCCAGAGATAGAGACAGGCCAGCGGGGCGACAGGCAGAAAGAACCGAACGTCATAATCCCACGGCCAAAGTAGGAACATCGTCATGTAACAGATGAAGTACCACTCCGACAACCCTCCCCTCCCCCGCAGAAGCCTGGGAGCAACTCCGATGGTGATGAGCAGGGTCGGAAGAATAACAGCAGGCGAAAACCAAAGGGGGACGATATAGTCCTTGCGGCTAAGAATCGAAGATAGACCAACGGCATATCCTATGAGATTCCGGGCTAATCTTAAAAAGAAGTCGCTCAGAGAAGCGTTCCCTAATTCCGGATAATTACCCATCCTCAGCCAGACCTCCGAGAAGTAAGAACCCGGGTACCCATTCAATGGCCATTCAGCCACCTCCAGCACCTTTCCCCTGTACATCCAGAGTGCCTGGACCAAAATGCCGAGGATCAGAAGAGGCAGGAAAGTCTTAAGACGCGACAGAGCAGCTTTTTTCTCGGTGATAAACGAGACCGCCAACCAGAGAAAGAGGCCACCCAAAAGCGCTGTGGCAGCAGTTCGCACCATGAGGGAAGCTACAAGCGCGAGAGCCGAAAAGACCCAGAAGGCAGTTCTTGACAAAGTTCCCTCGGAAACCTCTATTTGACTTGTGGTCAAGAGCACCAGAAAACTAAACAAAAGGTATGGCAACTCGGTGGCGAGATGTTGGGTTCCTAATTCAAATACGTGAGGAGATGAAATAAGCAGGAGGCATATTATCGCCGCGCAAAGTCTTCCTTCCTCCCTACGGAGCACTTGATAGCTGGCAATGAATCCCAATACGGTGAAAATGATTATGGCTCGGACCATTGCACCATAATTAAAACCAGTCACTAGAGAAATGCCCGCCAGTATCAAAGGGAATCCAGGGGGGAACCGGGTCTCGAGTTTGCCGTTGAACCCGTATGGTCTCTTCTCAATGATGGACCGAGCCAGTTCCGCATTGGTCGCATCGCCATCGTAAACTCTTACGCTCCGCAAACAGAAGGCAAATTGCAGCGCGCAGAAAACCAGAATGAGTCCGTAGACTATTAGGTCCTTTGGTTTCGTGTCTCTTCTCATCGTTCTCTTAAAACCACCGTTCCAGGTATGGAGGAGAGAATCTACATCTGCCACGATAAGACCAATCACCGTCGTGCCAGTATCGTCTCAATTGTTTGTTTAGGATTCAATAATGCATCGAGCATTTGAAAAAAAGCGATCTTTATGAGTCTTGCTGTGCTGAGTGGGTACCCCCACTGCTTCAACTCAGATTTGTGATACTCCCAGAATTCTTTGTTTCTGCCTCGGAAAACGCTTTTGGCAAGGAATTTATAATAAATGGAAATATGTTCACGTATGCGCTTTTCCAATTCCTTTTTGGAGAGATAACCCGGGCCGTACTCCACTAGATAGCGGAGATGCTCAGCAATATAATAGTTGAAGGTCCGGGACTTATCGCTGGTTTGTCCCGAATGAACCCGTTCAAAAGATAAGATCTGGTGCACAAAACCATAGTCCCATTGTTGCAGATATTTATAACAAGCTGCGGTGTCGGCGTGCGGACTCAGGTTTGGGAAAAATGCTTCCGTACTCCGGACGAGATCTGAACGGTAGAGTAAGGATGTCGGGGCCCCTAAAACATAGGGACCACCCAACAAGGATCTACGACAAATATCCTTGCCAGGGACAACAGTACTTGGGTAAGGCAATCCTATGTTATTTATTTTTTCGCCGCTGATTTGATAAGCCGCGACGATGCCTACCGAAGGATTCGATTCAGCCAAGGCTACCATTTGAGTGATGCAGTCAGGAAATATCCAATCGTCAGCAGATACAATTTTGCAGTATTTGCTCTCTGGTGAGATCAAGCGAAGTGCGAGATTGTGATTCGTGATGATGTCTACAAATTCCGCATTGTTATGAATTCGGATTCGAGGGTCCTTATCAGCATAAGCCTTGGCTATCTCCCACGTGCGGTCCGTACTGCAGTTATTGACAATGATATATTCCCAATGCGTGTAGGTCTGAGCCAGCACACTCTCGATGCATTGTGCCAAGTACTTATCCGTATTGTACACTGGGGTCACAACACTAACCAAGGGCTGGGTTTGTGTTTGCATTTTCAATACTCAATTCCGCGGGTTTCGGATTTAGACTTCCAGACTTCCCAGGGTGTCTGGCCCCGAGTATACATATCCTCGAGCAATTGCCGTTCTTTAAAGGTGTCCATACACGCCCAAAACCCGTCATGCTTGTAGGCAATCAACTGCTTCTCATTGACTAACCTTTGAAACGGTTCGTGGACCAGTTCCTCACCGTTCTTGATGTAGTTGAATATCTGTTTCTTAAAGACGAAAAATCCACCATTGATACGGACTCCTGCCTCTGCGACATGCTTTATACTCTCGACCAAGCCCCCATTGATTAATGAAACCAGATGAAAGGATTGCGTTGGCGGGACACTGACAAAACATCCTAATTTGTCATGCTTGGTGAAGAACTGCATAACCTCTGGTAGGGGCACATCCGACAGGAGATCGGTGTAATTCGCCAGGAACACCTCCTGACCTTCCAGATGGCTCTCCACCGACTTCAACCTCTGGCCAATATTAGAATTCAGTCCGGTGTTGACGAACGTAATTCTCCAGTCGTGGATATCGCTGTTTAGCAATTCCACCTTGCGTCCCCCTTCGGAAAGTACAAAATCATTCGAGACCGTTTCTTTATAGTTCAGGAAGTATTCCTTTATCAGCTCACCTTTATAGCCAAGGCAAAGAATGAACTCTTTATGACCATAGTGAGCATAATACCTCATGACATGCCACAAGATAGGACGATGGCCTATGTGAACCATCGATTTGGGGATTGTTTCAGAATACTCCCTCAAGCGCATGCCCAAGCCTCCACAAAAAAGCGCTACTCTCATATTATTCCTCCCCCTAAGCTACACTCTGGCCTGTCTTCTATCCTCATGCCAGTGCCAAAGCCGTCCTCCCGACTTTCGTGAACGCATACAGCCATTAATATTCTCAACCCGACAAACACCGCTTTTGTGTGAACAGCCAATAGAGCAGAGCGAGCAGGGGTAGGTGCGCTGCAATCCATCGAGTTCACTTCCTCGTATCTTGACTGCCTAGCAGTTCTCGCATAGGCCCACAAAGTGCAACCCGCACCCAAACAGTCTGTCAAAAGGGGGCGGATACAATGGGACTTCTTCGTTCCAGCTGACGATCTTTAAGCCGGAGGAGCGAAAAAGCTCGTCCCACTGCGCTCTACTTTGATAGTTATACTTTAGACGGACACCGTGCGCCAGTTTCCCTGCCCAGTCCATTACGCTAAGTACTAGGTTGTCAAACTTGCTCTCGCACAAATGGTCTTTGATAAGCACGTAGTGGCGGGCTACTCTTCGCGCCTCTTTCAATAACTCCTCGATGTTGAGGGTGTGGTGAAGAACATCGACGAACATGCAGACATCCACCGATGCATCTCGCATCGGGATTATTGCACCATTGAAAAATGTGCATTCGATTAGACATGAGGGCCTGGGCGTTACTTCCAATCCCTGAATGAGGACCGTTGGCTTCATCTGTTTCACGAGATGCCCGATAACCCCGTTTCCACATCCCACATCTAGCACCGTCGAGCCGGCAGGGACGAGTTCTGCCAAAAAAGTCGACAGGATTCGAGCTCGGCGTTGAAAAATGAAGCGATCGTGAAGTGAGTTCATCAAAGACTGCATGGCTTCTGCCTCCGGGTCTCATAATCGCCAATGAAGGAACATCCACCGATTCTCAAAATACTAAGTATAAGCAACGAAGATATCACCTGCACACTCAGAAGAAACCACAATGAGAAGAAGATGACCGCGCGCTTCTCTAGCAAAGGGACGAATCTGCTAGCCGCCACCTTCCTTTGGCTAAACGTCTCACCGCTGGCCGACTGTGTCACTATGGCTCAATCTCTCTGTGGCCATGCGGTTCTTCACTTTGCATGAGCGTGGCATGCCTCGCCGGGAAGCCCCCCCTGATTGTTCCCTCATCAACAGCGATGAAATGCATGCCGCAGACGAGAGCCAGTTCTTCGTCTCGAGGGGAATCGCCGATCAGCAAGGATTGCGTGAGATCGATTTCCCACTTGCGCGCAGCCTCCATGACCATGGCGGGGCGCGGCTTGCGGCAGTTGCAGGTGCCTTCTTCGTGTACGCAGCAGAAGATATCGTCGATCCGCGCGCCCAGACGCAGCAACTCCTCCTTCATCTCCTTGTGAATACGCGCCAGATCTTCTGCCGCGATCTGACCGAGTGCCACCCCTCGCTGATTGGTCACGACAATGACGAGCAAATCAAGAGCATTGAACAGCCGTATCCAATCCGCGATGGAAGGAATGATCCGAAACTCTGCCCATGTGCGGATATATTCATTGGGCTCTGGTTTGAAGTTGATCACGCCGTCCCGGTCCAGGAAAACACAGCGGCGCATCACCAGTGGTCCTCTCCTACGTAAATCACCTTCATGCCCTGAGGATCGAAGCCCAGAGGGATTTCCGTAAGGTCAGGCAGCGCACGGCGCATCCGCTCTTGGTGATGCGGCTCGCAGTAGAACAGCATGAAACCACCGCTGCCGGCTCCCAGCAGTTTGCCGCCCAGTGCTCCGGCGTCCAAGGCCCGTTCGTAGTATTGGTCAATCTGGTGGTTGCTGATCGTCTTTTCCAGTGTCTTTTTCACCTGCCAGGCCTCGTGTAAGAGATGGCCGAAGATGTTCAGGTCTCGCCCGACGGTCAAAACCTCTCGCATCTCGCTTGCAATGACACATAGCCTTCGGATAGCCGGCAGATTCGAGTGTGTATTAGCGCTCTGGCGCGCGAGTACATGGCGCGCCTCGCGGGTTTCGCCGGTGAAAAAGAGCATCAGGCGCCGATTCAGCTCACGTTTGACAGCAGTCGAACAGATCACCGGATCAACAAAGACGCTTCCATCCGGCATGAACCGAATGAGTTGGAGACCGCCATAGGCGGCAATGTACTGGTCCTGTTTGCCAATGGGCTCCTGCAGGCGGCTGATCTCAATGTCGCAAGCCTCGCGAGCAAGTTGGTCCGCCGACGTAACGTGACCTTTCAGAGCATGGAGCGCGCCCAACAAGCCAACCGTGAAGCTGCTGGAAGAACCCATTCCACTTTGCGCTGGCAGGTCGGCTATGGAAACGATTTCGAGCCCGCGATTGGCACCAGTGCTGTCGAGGCATGCGCGCACGATCGGGTGCTGGATCTGGTCAGCGCGGTCGCAGAGCTCTGTTTGTGAATAACTTACCCGATACGTATTTCCAAATCGTTCCTTCACGGTCAGATACATATACTTATTGATCGCCGTCGTGAGGACAGCGCCGGCCTCCCTTGAATAAAACGCAGGTAGATCGGAACCCCCGCCGGCGAAGCTAATGCGGAATGGGGTTCGAGTAATGATCATGCGAGAAACTCCTCAATTGACTTGAGTCGTTCGGGGGTTCCTATATCGTAAAAGCGCTGGGAGGTCGGCATGCCGAGAAGCTGGCGCCGCTCGATCAGCAACGGAAAGACCTGTTGCTCCAAAGAAACAGGACCGTGAGGAGGAATCAGGTCGAGCACGGCGCGCCGAAACGCCAGAACGCCGGCTTCGACGTAATGCAGCTCGGAATCAGCCGCGGCCGTCTTGTCATAGCGCGACACCAGACCCGACTCGTCCAGAGCAACATTCCTACGGACCATAGTATTTCCGGCAGGATCGCGGTAAACGACCACCACACCCGTGACGTCCCTAGCGGCCAGACAGTCGGCGACTTGAGCGTAGAGGATCGGCAGATACGAATCCCCATAGATCAGAAGGAACATGTCGGCCAGCAAATGACGGGCTTCGCGGAGAGCGCCACCGGTGCCTATCGGCTGCGGCTCCCGAGAGTAGCAGATCTGCAGTCCAAGAGCTGCTCCATTGCTGAAATATTCCTCAATCTGGCTGCCTAGGTAACCTGTAAGCAAAACGATGTCGGTGATCGATTGTTGCGCCAATAGCCGCAATTGATGTTCGAGGTACGGTACGCCAGCCACTGGCACCATCGGCTTGGGGATCTGCTTGGTGAGAGGCCATAGGCGGGTACCCAGCCCGCCTGCCATGATCACAGCTTGCATGCCTGCTCCGGGCCGTTCTCGGCCAATGTGGAACGAACTGCAACCGCAATGGCCTCCAGTGAATTGTGGCGCGCCTGCCAGCCCAGTCGGTTGATCGCAGTAACATCGAGCACGAAACGCGGCACGTCACCCGGCCATCCTCTTTCACCGCCCGTAAACTCGTACCGCACATTCTTTAGACCCATAGCTTCAACAACCGTATCCGCAATGCACCGCACCGAAACACTATCCACGCACCCTAGATTAAAGATATTCAGCCCCTGGGAGGCGTGATCCACGGCATAGAGCATAGCGTCGACGCACTCTTCGCTAAGCAGATAAGACTTGGCCTGACGGCCGTTGCCCAAGATCTCTAGGCGTGTTGGATCTCGGCGGAGCTTGTCGATGAAATCACCGACGACGGTGCGGCTGGTTTTGCGGACCTTGGATCCAACAATATTGGAAAAACGGAAAATCCAGCAGTCCATTTCGAATAGATGCTGAAATGCAGAAATCATAGCTTCACAACTGAGCTTGGTGGCCCCGTATAACGAAATCGGTCGCGGCGGGTTGTTTTCCGGGATAGGCTGCAACTCCGATATACCATAGACGGCGGAGGTCGAAGAAAATACGAGACACCTGACGCCCTGCTGGCGCATACATTCGAGGACGTTATACGTGGCAATGGTATTCTGCTTGAGGTCTTTGTCGGTAGGATCACCGTAACTGAACTTCACATCGGGGTTAGCCGCCAAGTGATAAACCATATCGACGTTGCCCAGGGCTTTGTGGATCGTGCCGAAATCAAGCAAGTCGCCATGGATGAACCGGAAACGTGGGTCCCCAAGAAGTGGCGCGATGTGCTCTTCTCGGCCGCTGCTGAGATTGTCGAGCACCAAGACTTCGTCACCGCGCGAGAGAAGCGCCGTCGCGAGATCGGAACCAATACAGCCTGCACCGCCTGTAACAAGGATTCGTTGGCCCATGGCGTAAAGGTGGCCGAAAGAACGGCTCACTTAGGAACGGGCTCGCACGCGCAAGGCAGCGGCGTGCACGACTAGCGTACTGCTGAAGGTGAGGAAACTTGCGATGATCATAAGCAGGCCGGTAAGGGCGAGATGCTGGTTGCGGCCAGAAGCGACGGGCAGCCTCAGACCCAATCGAATGTATTCGGCCAGCAGCGGCCATGCAAGGGCAATGCCGAGCACCAACAATCCCGTGCTGACCAACATCATTCTGTCGTAGGCAAACAGCCGAACCCTCCGCGCCACGCATTCCTGTGAATAGCCATACACAACTTGCACCACGCAAGCTAGATAAAAGCTCTGGAGTCCGACCACTGAAAGGGTTACGCCCAACATCGACCAGTACAGGGAAAGGGTAAGGGGTCCGATCGTCACAGGTCCGAAGCTCCCCGGGAGAGTCAGACAGAGTCCCAGGAGCAAGAGCACAACACCCGGTTTTAACATAAAGAAGTCGGCGCCATAAAGGAGCATCGCTCTCAGATTGATCCACCCAGCGCGCCACGGCTCCAGCCACCCGGCGCGTTTCATGTGGCTCAGACGACCTACCCGATCCTTGAGGAAACGCACCGGGACCTCAGCCGTTTTGAGCCGCATACACACCGATTTCAACACCATCTCCGAGGCATATTCCCAGGATTTTGATTCGAGATCAATCCGAACCAGGGCGTCGCGGGTAATACCTCGCATGCCGCAGTGAATATCCGAGAAATGCGTGGAGTAGAGAAAATTTAGAATGTGGGTGGTCAGCGGCGTGCCGAAATACCGGTGCAGCATGGGCATTGCCTTGGGTTCGATATATCCTTCGAAACGCGAACCCATGACAAACTCGTAGCCGGCGCGAAACTGCTCCACAAAACCGCAAATGTCGCGGAAATCGTAAGTGCAATCGGCGTCACCCATCAATACATACTTGCCGCGGATGTACGGAATCGCATCGATATAGGCATGACCTAGACCCCGCTTTGGCGTCCGCAGGACGCGTGCGCCCCGGGTGAGCGCAAGCTGGGGCGTCTCATCGGAAGAGCTATCCACGATCAAGATTTCTCCCTTTACTCTAGCTTTGTCCAGCCCCATCTTGCACCATTCGACGAAGTCTTCGATTGTGATGCGTTCGTTCAAAGCTGGGACCACGATGGAGATTTCTGGATCATCCACGTCGTCATCGGGGATAAAAAGTTGAACTTCGCGATCCAGCGCAACTGTCTGTTGTACCCGGTTATTCCATTTCATACCGATTGATGGTTCATGATTTCCCTTGATAGATATTGATTCGTGCATGATTTTCCCCTTTGGTTGCTCGCCGCTACGATTTGAACAAGAATTCCATGTATGAATCAATCTTCTGCGGCGGTCTTGAACCGTTCGTACAGAGTGTCGAGGAGGTAGTGGAAGATTACCGCGTGGGCGGCTTCCACGACGCCCATGTTGAACGAGGGCACATGGAGGCTGTGGTGGCACATCTTCTTGAGCTTGCCGCCGTCGTGACCCGTAATGCCTAAGGTTGTGAGACCATTTGCATTAGCCCACTCAACCGCCTTGAGAACGTTCGGGCTATTTCCCGAACCACTGATCGCGAGCAGCACCGCGTCCCGCCGTGCAAAGGTCTTCAGTTGCTCGACGAAGATACGATCGTAGCCCAAATCGTTTCCGTACGCGAGGATGCACGGCATGTTGTCGGTCAGGCTCATCACTTTGAACCGCTTCTGCTTGTCAAAGTTGTGCAGCGTCCCCTTCCCCAGGTCTTGACAGAGGTGCGAAGCGTTGGCGCCCGACCCCCCGTTCCCGATAATGAAAACAAAGTGATCGTTCGTGTACGCATCCGTCAGGAGGTTGACCAGTGTCTCGACTTCTGTAAGGTTGATCTTATTGAGCAGCGTGCTGAAGTCCCGCAGGTATTTCGTAAAGACATCCATTGGGTTCTGCATCAGTTCTCCTTGCTTGTCTAAGCTTGCTGGGGAATTCTGACTTCATCAGTACGGTCCTCGAAAAAAAGCCTTGACGCTGAAGATCTATGGCTCTCGCGTTCAAAAAGGCTCTAAGCACTGCAGGTGATCCGTGGACTTAAACGTTTTCTCTTTCCAGCGCACATCCAAGAAATGGGGAATCCATACTTAAGGCAGCTTGGAGGTTATTAATTCTAGGGTCGTCGTTTCCGACAGCGTTTGCTCAACCCGATGGCCCATTGTGTCTCGCGGAAGAAAACACAAAAGCCAGAGGGGAGGGACCAAAGCTAAGCCACACATGTAGAAAGAGTCTGCTCTGCGGCGCGCTCCCCGCTCTTAAAACTCTCATCTGTCCACATATATCCCCAATCTCCGTATCGCCCACAGTAGGCAATGCCGAGATCATCGAGGTAGCCATGGACCGTTTCGAGTGCTGCTAAACGTTCCAGATCGAAAATGACGTTGGCGTGTCGCACCAACATCGCATTCCTGAACAAGATGCGGTCGTCCTCGCGCAAAAGGCCACAGCGGTGCAGGTCCCTGATGACGGGCTCAATCCAATCCTGGGGCGTCCCAGTCAAGGGTTTGTATTTATCAGAAAAATAAACCTCCGCCTGGATACTTCCCGAGCCCGGGGGAACGTTCCGACGGGAGAGCATATGCGGGAAGCTAAGGCGCGTGAAGCAAATGTCTTCATCGTAGAAATAGGTCATGTGAGCACTGGAAAGGTCCTCGCGACCCACGCCAATGTTCACCAGTACGCAGGCCGAGCAAGCCAGGCGCCGCGATGCATCGATAACGGCTTGCGGCGTGCCCTGTATCATGCGGACGAGGTCCGGCAATGGTATGGAAGAGACCAGCGCGTCGTAGGTCTCCACAACACCATTCGAGAAATTGAGCTGTCGCGTGCGGGGATCGAGTGAAACTAGTTCGTGATTGAGTTTCAGATTCCCCAATGGAACAAACTTCTTCAAATAGGATACAAATCCTCCCTCACTCGGGTACCGAAAGTGCGTAATATAGTGAACGTGCGGAGCTGAAGGCGAAAGGGCTCCACGCAACACCTCCTCGAGGCTCGGGCGGTAAATGCGCGGGCCCAGCCAATCGGTGCTCATGTTGTCGGCGGTAGTGAGGTGGTACTTTCGGGTGTACTGCATGGGAAAGAACTCGGCGAACGTCCGACCGAAACTCGACAGCAGCCAGTCCTCATAGTTCGCGATCGAGCGGTCGGGTGCCTGGCGCTCTTCCACAAAGTCGGTAATGACCTTGACGATAACGTCTTCCGGTAGTCCGTGCAGGTGGAGCTGGACTGGATGTAATGGCCAGTAGCCACGCCAGTAGTTATTCAGGATGATCTGGACTGTCTCGTACTGCTGATCGACACTGTCGGCGAAAAGATCCTGGATGCGGGGATCCTTGGTAAAGGAAATGTGAGGGCCGACGTCGAACAGGAAGCCGCTGTCGTGGCGAAATGAGGCTGTATGGCCCCCATGGTAAGAGTTCTTGTCGTAAACTACCGGGGTGATGCCCTCGGCGTGGAGCCGATGAGCAGCACCCAGTCCGCCCATACCGCTTCCCAGTACGACGATGTTTGGCAAAGAGGGCTCCTCCTCTCCTTAGGTCTGCACTTTTTGTCACTGTCGGTCAGGAAGCGTGCTTAGACTAACGGCAACCCTGCCCTGAAGCCTGCAGTGGTGTTACATATAGGCACGTATTAACTGGGAGTGCCTTAATTTTCAGTCTGGAATAACCCAGGCAATAAGAGACTCACATGGATCTTCCCGGAGAGAACAGCTTACTGCCTATGTCTGTCACAACCTGTCGCGTATTTGGGTCGCAATGAACCAAGACAATAGGGAGGATTTCCCGGTAAAAACTCTTCCAGGCAACCAAGCAACGATCAACTCCCTTGGCGAACCTGACTGGTTGTGACTGGAGTTGTTCGCCATCGGTAGATCTTGATTCTCTCATGATGGGAGTCCCCTTCGTCGTAGATCAATTCTGCCCTGTGGTCTGGAATCCCCTGGTCAAACCATTGGGTTAGGTAAGGGCGTGATTTCTTGCTTAACTCTGGCACCACAATGAAATCGGGGTTTTTCTTTGAAATATACCGCAATGCCAGATCCGAAGAAGCGAAGGGCAAGAACATAAGTTTCCCTCCCGCATAGTAGGCCGGGACCAGTGAGTCATCCATTATCCATTTCGGACCAGGCCAGTGTTCTGTCAACCATTGCCCCGCCATCTTGCGTTCCGTGAGTGCCGCGTAGAAATATTCACTTTCCTTTGGCACGCCCCTTAGCGACATAGCAATCACTAAGAAAATAGCCATCCACTGAACAGCAAGACCCACAAGCCTCGGAATGTTTCTTGGCACTGAGAAAGAGGCAACTGTGCCATGAGCCCAATTGTAAAGTTCCTCAGCACCCTTTCCTGCCCAGAGAATCAGGAGTCCCATAAAGGAATGGAAATAGTGAAGCGGAAATCCCCCCCGGACAGTTAGCAGCGTTAGCACAATCACCAGCCCAGTGGCGAGCAGAATCCCTTCGTCCACCAGTCGTCGACGATCCCACGCAGTTCCCAGCAATCCAATGAAAACTAACAGAAAAAACACGGGTGCCCCCTCGGACTCAGAGTTCGCATTTCCATAGAGTATGGTTCTGAGGTTTTGCGGTGCGCCACGCAATATATACAATATCATGTCATGCAGCGTGTATGAGACAGCGTTCAAAGCTTCAAGGTTCGACTTCATGAAGACGCCCTCATCGCTTAAATCATCACCAATTCTCGTCAAGACCTCCGTGTAAGTCATTCCGGCGTCGAGTTTTGACCCCCATGCGTATAATATGGAGCCTTTTCCTTCAATTCGGAATTTTCCAGAGTTCATTGAGAGAAATACAATATAGGGAGAGGCTAGAAGAACGAAAATTCCGACTAGGCATAGAACACCAATCAGCACTGTCCGGCGATTTTGGGCAAACAGTCCCCATGCGAGACCCCCAAAAGTGGTCACCCCCACTATGAGGAAAGCTTCAGGACGGGTAAGGTAGGCTAGTCCGAAAAAGATCCCGGCAAAAATACATGATCTGACTCTTTCTTCCTCAACCCATCGAATGATGTAGTAGATGCCACACATGAGATAAGTCAGGTATAGTCCCTCAGCGTAGGTTGACACCGATCGAGCAATCAAGAGGGGATGAAACACTACCATTACGGTCACAATGAACGCTACTTTTCTGTTATAAATTCGCTCTGCTAACTTGAACATTGGGAGGACGAGCATAGTACCTGCAATAACATTTACCGCCCGCGCCGCAAGCTCAGCATTTTGTAGAAGTAGAGAAAGGGTAGCAATTAAGAGGGGATATAAGGGGGGGAAGTTCAACTGTACCCCATTATGAAACATCCCCATGTAGCCGAGCCCGGAGCGCAGATTTTGTGCTATTCGTGCATATTCAGCGCCTTCGCTGTCGATGATTACACCGTGCTTCATCGCCCAGATAAGCAATGCAATCCGGAGCAATGCGGCCACAAAGACTGCCAAGAAGAGCAGTTTGCTTGACGAGTCGGTTTTACAACCACTGGAGCTGAGCTCGATGTTGGGGTCTTGAAGTTCTTTCGTGCTGTCCTCAGTATTAAGCATGATTGTGCTCGTCCCTAGCCGGTATATTATAGAGGTTCCATTTATGCTGACCTTGTCTATGGGGAAAAGCTCCGGACATTGTCGTCCGCCAAGACGAATCACTCGCAAAGAAGTTCATGAGATTCAAGGCAAAGGGTTGATAGCGATGTTGTCCACCGCCGTTGGAATTTTCTGGTTGTAGTCGAAAAACTGCACGCGACACCAGAAGAGACAACCTTTATGGCAACAATATCGCCGGCGATTGCTGCACAACTTGTGTTTGCGACGTTCACAACCCCACCGACCATCGTGCGTTCTGTTCCCGCCAGAGTGTCTCGACCAACCGGCCACGAGGTGACTCCATATCCTCGAACGACAGCACCTCATCCTTCATAACATCTCGATGTAATACGCAACCTTCCGAGAGACCTATTGGCAGGGCTGCCACACCACGAGCTGCAGGGGCGTTGTCGATGAGCCCATACGTACAGAACCCGCCGATGCCGTCGAGGCGTTCACCGGCTTTCAGATCACGCTTGGCAACGGTCACCACTTCGCAGACGGGGCCTGCAATGGGGGCGACGGTCGGATCTCGGTGGATGACCGCTCGACCGATAGTCGAGGCAATCTGGATGTGAGGCAGATGATACGGTGTGTAGAATACAAAGAATGGGCCATCGCCGAGCTTGTAGTAAGTCAATTGAGCCTTCTTGAGCGGCGATTCCTCATGGATGATCACGAAGGCACCAGTGTGCGGCGCTGCGCCGAGAGCATAGTCGACCAGACCAGTGCGGAGCATCTGATCGGCGGGCAGAAGGTGCGCCATCTCCCGGACGTGCCCGCAGGTAGGGCCGAACATGCCACGGCGGCCAACTTGAAATCCGGTCGCGTTGGCAAGAACCGTCGCTTCCATGGATAACTTCGTTGCGTCTGCAAAGGAAGTAACCTTCCTGGCGTCCTGGTCATGTTTTTCGGCAAATGCCCGTTGAGTTTCGGGGGTCCGATAGTAGTCGACTATCCCCTTGAGGTTGCCCGCGGCCACGGGGCGTAGTCCCAGCGATCGAAGGTAGCGCAAGAGGGTCATCGCCACTCCCGGTTCATCCCCGTCCGTATTTGTGACTATCACACCAGCCCGGTCTGCTTTTGCCTTCAGAATCGGGCCGAGCAACGAATCGAGCTCGGCGTTCACCAGGACCACATGCTTGCCATGATCAAATGCTTCGAGCACTACCTGGGCTGCAGGCTCAATGGTACCAGTCACTTCCACGAGTACATCGATAACATCGCAAGCAGTCAGTACTGACGGCTCGTCAGTCAGCACCGGGATCCCACGAGAGATTGCCGCTTCCGCTTCACGCGCAGAGTCTACAGAACGCCACTCTGGGATGCCAGCCTCGCGGAACGCCCGCTCTCCGTGCGCTAGCGTTCGATTTGCGATTGCCGTGAGACGAATTCCAGGTGCCGGTGTTCCGAGCTGCAGGGCGATGGCACGGCCAGTCGCACCGGCCCCAACCATCCCAACGCGAATCGGGTGACCCTTAGCTTCGCATTCTCGAAGGGCTGTATCTATGATCATGTAGTGTGGCACCTCCTACCGCTCTGAGAGCGGCCAGTTTCGATCTTGGTCAGACACTATTGTGGCGACTAAAGGCCATTGAATGCCAAAAGCGGCATCATCAAATCGCACGCCCCGCACAGCGCTTGGTGTGTAGAAACCTGAGGTCATGTAGTAGATCTCAGTGCACTCCTCGAGAGTCTGGTATCCGTGCGCACAGTGCTCGGGTACGTACAGCATTCGACCATTCTTCGCACTCATCTCTGCGCCGTACCATTTCCCATAGGATGGGGATTCTGGTCTGAGATCGAGTGCGACGTCGAAGATGGATCCTCTCGTGCAGCGGACAAGTTTGTCCTCGAGTGCAGGCGCCTCCTGGAAGTGCATCCCCCGAACTGTCCCCTTCTGTACGCTAAACCCCATATTCGCCTGGACAGGTTTGAAACCGATACCATGCTCCGCGAACTCTCGCGCACACCACGCCCGCATGAACCGACCCCGCTCGTCTTCGTGCGGAATCGGATCGATCAACCATGCACCAACAATCCAGGTCTCTGTGAAACGCATGCAAGGGTTCCTTTTACAGCAGTCATGCAATTCCGGCAAAACCGGAGGATTGCTTTTGTGAACCGCTCAATTGGCTGGGCCAAAAGTCCCACCGATAAAGGGGACAGTAACTGCCTGCGGGGGAAGTCTCATTCGTTGAGGACCCGAAGGCCTACCAAAGGGACATCCCACCTCCACCCCGAAGCTGTGAAAAAATCGAATCGGGGCAGCCCAGACTCCGCTCGGATTCTGAGCCACAGCTTAAAACGCGCGCGGAGCGCGCGTTCCACCCGGGTGGAGCGGGCGCTCCTGCGCACGCTTTTTTCCGGGAGGAGCCATCTTTCAATTTTTCACAGCTTCCCCCTTCGAAGGAGGATTCCTATTCCGCCGTGCTGTTGAAGCTGTATGTCTTTCCACGGAACACTTACTGAGACCCTGCTCATTCAAAACGTTAGCTTGCTGGCAGGTTCTCGTATCGTGCGATTTGGGCTTGAGTGACTTGCCGCAGGTCTTTTTTTTCCTGGTATGCTTTGTACCACTCCACAACCCACTCGATAGCTTGAGTGAGGCGCATTTTGGGTGACCACCTTAATCTTGACCTCGCTTTCGAGATATCAAGCTTGAGGATGTGGGCTTCATGGGGGTGGTTTTCCTCGTCCACCTCCCAGCCTACGCCATTCCCCCACAATCTCGAAATGCTCTGCACTATCCAAGACACCGGTTGTGCCTCTTCTTCATGCGGACCAAAGTTCCAGCCTTCGGCAAATTCCAAACCGTTACTCCATAGTTGCTCTGCGAGCACAAGATATCCATGCAAGGGCTCCAAAACGAATTGCCACGGTCGCACGGCTTGAGGGCTACGGATGCAAACTGCTCGTCCGCTGATGAATGCCCTCATGATATCCGGAACAAGCTGGTCTTTCGTCCAATCGCCCCCGCCGATGACATTCCCAGCCCTGGCACTTGCAACTAAAACCTTTGGCCGTTCAGTACCGTCGCTGTGGAAGAAGGATGCTCGAAAGGCAGCCGTGACCAGCTCGGCACAAGCTTTGCTGCTGGAGTAAGGATCATGCCCACCCAGCCGCTCATTCTCCCGGTATCCCCACCCCCAGTTCTTGTTCTCGTAACATTTGTCACTCGTGACATTCACCACCACACAAGGCAGCTGCAATTGTCGTATTGCCTCGAAAAGGTTTACCGTACCCATGACATTGGTCGAATATGTCTCAAGTGGATTATCATAAGAGTACCTGACAACAGACTGCGCGGCCAAGTGGATCACGATTTGCGGGTTCTTCTCTCGAATCACTCGCTTCAGATATTCAAAGTCACGGACATCGCCTGTGACGGTGGTCATTCCATTCGATACTTGCGCGAGTTCGAATAAGCTCGGCTCCGTTGGTGGAGGAAGCGAGTATCCAGTCGTCTCGGCCCCAAGGTCCTGAAGCCATAGGGATAACCAGCTACCCTTGAATCCAGTGTGACCCGTCAAGAGGACTCGCTTTGCCTTCCAGAACTCTCTGTTCATCGCCGATGCAAAAACCTTGAGGGGTCTAGCAGAACCTTCTGTCCACTTTGGGACTCTTTGCCCCGCACTTGCGATAAACCACGGGCACCTTTTTGAGGCAGTCTACTCACGAAGCCAGAGGCATTGAATCCACAATACGTTAGGAGCACCATTTCAGTCTGAAGAACGAGTGCAAATCAGTCCCCGCGTGTAAACTAGTCCTCTTCGACCCGCTGCAACCAAATGTCCCTCCAAAGAATGTAATCGTTCTGCGGATTGAAGCGATAATAATCACCTTGAGCC
>JBGOTQ010000042.1:0-28475 GCA_041476565.1 Terriglobia bacterium
CGGGAATTCCAACTACAACTCCCTCCAGCTCAATGTACAAAAGCGATTCTCTCATGGTCTCGCATTTACGACCGCTTATACCTGGCAGCGCGGAATCAATGACATTCGGGGGAGGGACAATTTCCCGCATGAATTCCGCCGCTTGGGCCGGGGTGTCAACACCAATAAACAACAATTAGTCAGCAGTTGTGTCTGGGAACTTCCTTTTGGACCCAAGAAGCCTTTCCTGAAAACGGGACCGTTGTCACGTATCTTGGGAGGTTGGCAGACCAACGGCATATTCACCTCTTACAGCGGTCCTCCTTTCTCTGTCCGTGCGTCTCCAGCTCGCTTAAATGGGGTCCGGCTCAGTCGCAATCACCCGGATGTGGTTGGGGCCCCAACCATACAGGGTCACACGGGACCTGACCAGCTTTTCTTCGACACCAATGCGTTCAGTCCTCCTCCCACTGGCGTCTATGGAAATGCGGGGGCCCAATTACTTTATGGACCAGGACGGATCAATGGGGATGCGTCCCTCTTCCGCAAAATCGCACTCGGCGAATCGAGGAGTCTTGAGTTTCGGATTGAAGTTTTTAATTTGACGAACACCCCGCATTGGAGCGTCCCACAAGCCAACATTGACGATCCGCGGTTTGGAGAGATCCTCTCAGCAGCTGACGACGCCCGGCAGGTCCAGTTTGGGATCCGATTCGTCTATTAGAGGCTTCAACCGCTCATGCCCTATCAGTGCTGCTGATTCTTGGCTTCCCCTTATCGCTAACTCCTCTCCCCTCGGGAGAGGGGGGGGGCCGAAGGCCAGGTGAGGGGGGCAGATCTAGCGAGGCCATGTATAAATACGTTGCTTTCATCAGTGCCGCCGTTCTCTTTATTGCCCACACCCCGGCCAGCGCGACCCCGGACTCTCGGCAAAAACCCTTCATCAGCTGGCAAACGATGACCAGTTTCGCCATGGAGGCTTTAAAGCACGCCTCCCAACACCAGGTCAATGCGTTGATTTTGGAGTTCGAGCCCAACAAAGACCAACCGGGCCGCGACTGGAACACTTTTCTGGACGATCTGGCCTTAGATGACCATGCGCCCAAGGTGGCTAAAACAGGGCAGGCTCGGCAGGACGTAGAGAAGCTGAGATCCAATATTAAGGCCATCCTCAGGCGGGGCAAGAACCAAAATATCGACGTCTATCTGATGGGCACGGAACTTTCATTCCCTCCGGGGATGCTACAAGCTTATCCCGAGGCAGCCGACATCAACAATCCGTTCCTATGGCGCTTCCTGGAAACGCGGCTGGAGGAGGTTCTTCGTGCCCTCCCGGATGCGGCAGGGATCGTTCTCTATACCGACGAACCCAGTGATCTTATTGTGTATGAGCTGAAGGACATCGATCGGGGGGCGACCCTCAAGAAGCTACTAGAGGTCTACCACAACGTCTGCCGCCGTAACGGCCGCCGCTTGATCGTGTCGACATTTGTGAACTACGATGCCCAGCGGTTGGAAATACTCCTGTCGGCTCTCAGACAGATTCAGCCTTCCAACGATTTTCTAGTGGATAACTATATCTGCCCCGGCGACTGGGGATTGATCCAATTGCTGAATCCTGCCATCGGTAATGTCGGAGGGCATCGCGAGTTCCTGACGGTCGACTATACTGGCGAAATCTGGGGGCAAGCCAACATCCCCCTTTGCGAAGCGAAACTGATCCGTGACAGACTGCGTACGGCACAGCAAATGGGTGCAAACCTAATCGGCCTTAACGGGTACGTCTCGTGGTACACACAAAACATCTTCGGGAAACCGTCAGAAATTAACCTGGACCTCGCTCCTCAGCTATTGCACGACCCAAACCAGGATCCTCGTGTACTAGTTCAACAATGGATCTCAAAACGGTATGGGAAGCGAGCCGCTGACAGGTTGACTCTTACCTTCCTAGACAGCTTCGAAGTTGCAATGAAGTCAATCCAGACATTGGGGTTCTGGGTTTCGGAAGCTCCCAAGAGTGCCTTCCCCGATCCAGTCTGGATCGAGTTTTCGTTGCGGACCGAATCGCTGGCCGTCTTTGATCCATCATACAAGGCTCTTGAGGAACAACTCGTACATCCGGACGCAAACACCCTGGTTAAAGTAATCGAAGAAAAGGACAAGGCGGAAAGCCTGGCCTCTCAAGCACTCCGAGCTGTTGAACAGTCAAAGCCCTATCTCCAGGCGGCTGATTACCAGTTGCTGCACAAACAATTCTCTCTGGCCTGGTACATAGCTCGCGTTTACCGATTGTACACGGAGATGTACATTCGGTTTCGGATGTGGGATCAAGCGGGGCGCGGCCAGGTCTCCCCACAGCTAACAGGACTGAAGAGGCCCCTCCAGGAGCTTGCCGCGGAAATGGAAAAGACAGTAGATTCTCCACCGGTGTTTTGCCCTAAGAGCCTCCTGAATGGGCTAGCCCTATTGGACAGCTTTCTGGAAGGGAAAAGCTTTCCAAACTACCCTACGTCGCTCGTTTATGCTCACACTATTGAGTACCCCCCAATTGCATGGGGGTCGTGTGCGGCCGGGCACTGACATTCCTTTTGAACAGATATGCTCGCTGGTCGGAGAGAAAGTTACATCCACTCTATGAGGAACAAGGGCACAATCAAGGCTGACTTGCTAATACCTGGCCTCGTAGCGTTCCTGCTCGCGTTGAACATACCTCCTTGCTCAGGCGAAAAAGAGCCTCCCCTGATCGAGATCCAACAGGCAGCCTGCGGGGCTCTGCTTCGAGACGACTTTGAAAGCGGAGTGATTAATAGAAACTTCTGGAATATCTCGGTCGAGGATCTTGGCCTTCACGTGACCGTGCAGGAGGGCGTGCTGTGCGTCCGCGGCAGAAGCGCGAAAATTCCAAAAACTGAATTGTCCAGCAAGGAAGTCAAATTGTGGCGCTTTGCAGGCGTGACCTCGCGCCCTTTTCCACAAATCGACGTTTCGCTTGCCGTGCGTGTCCGAATGCCATCAGGAATTTCGGGCGAACCAGGGCTACATGGTGTCTGCGTCCATCTGTGCGGCGTTAGTCCTGACACTTACCCGGAGGTCCTTTTCGGAAAGGTTGATGGGAGAGCGACCGAGCAGATCCTGCATGAGTACGCGGAAGGAACGCCAGACGATGTCCCTTATCCTGACGTCCGAGGCTGGTTCCTTGGGATCATTAACCAGCAAAACGGGGATAATCGGTACCTGATATCCGGGCAGCCATATGTTGAGCAAGGAGACGAGCGGAAGCGTTTCCACGACGTGCTGGTTGAGTATGACGGACGGCAGAAGTTGGCCAGCGCTTTCTTGAGGATTGGCGACCACTATCAGCAACTCGGAAAAGCGGAACCACTGTTCCGCGGCTTATCCCAGGTCGAACTCAAGACCATGGATGTAACTCCAGTTTACGGTGCTTATCGAGAAGCTCATTTTGACGACTGCCGCCTATATCCCAATCCCCGGCACAATCCGGTCCGGTTTATTGCCGTGGACGACCACCCGGTCCGTTTTCCTGCTCTTACAGGAGCACCTTATGGTCTTCTCTATCATGGTTCACATTTGCGTGTCGCTTTGTACACGCCTGACGGCATCAACAAAATCAGTGAAGGTTATACGGACGACAACGGCAGCGTCGATCTGCCGGTGACTACACCGCACTGGATTGCGTTCCCTGTCGCTGCCATCGTCCGAATCTGTCGGGGTGACAATGAGGTGGCCAGGGGCTCCATCAAGTCCCAAGGAGTCGAGGGCCTTTACCCTGGTGACGTGTGGGTATTTGACACGAGCCAGATTCCCTGAATTCTGATGAAAATTGATGATTGGAGGGTGTATCCATGATCCGCCGAAAAAGAGTTCTCGTCTCAGGGGCTTCCTCAGGGATTGGCGAAGCAACCGTGTACCGCTTTGCCAATGAAGGCTGGGACGTTTGCCTCAACGCCAGACGTAAGGATAAGCTCCAAACGATAGCTGAACACTTACCTGCAGGCGCCCATTTGGTTTGTGCGGGTGACTACAGCCGCCCTGAGGTAATCGACAGTATCCGGAGTGAGATTAAGAAGAACTGGAATCAATTGGACGTCCTTGTGAACTGCGCCGGGGTCTTTATGGGGGCAAGCGCGGTCGAATCAGATCTCGAGCAATGGCGTCAGCCTTTTGATCTTATGGTGAATGGCGCGGTTCACGTCACGCGGCTTGCAGTGCCCTTCATGAGGGAAGGGGGCAGAATCATTCACATTACCTCGATTCACGGGGAGCGCGCTGAACGCAACGCCAGCGGCTATAGCATGGCCAAGTCTGCATTGAACCAATACTGCCGAGTACTGGCACTGGAACTGGCTCCGCGTGAAATCCTTGTCAACGCAATCGCACCCGGATTCGTGGATACGCCCATGTCCATTGTGGATGGAGTCAATGAACTGGAGACCGATTGGTTCCGGAAGAACTATGTGGAAGGACACCATCTTCCATTGAAAAGAGCGGGGCGGCCGGAAGAGATAGCGGGAGTAGCCTGGTTCCTGGCTGGCCCTGATGCTTCATACATTACGGGCCAGGTCCTGACTGTTGATGGGGGGTTGACCATTACGTTCTGAGATGGGGGACCTCTCATGAAAATGTGAGTTTTGGTAGCCACGACAAACCGCTTTGGGGTTGTCGTGGGCTTTTGACCCCATGTGAGAAGCCCACGATGAATTCAGAGTACGAATTCATCGTGGCTACCCCTGCCATTTTCATCCGTCGTGGAGACCTGAAAAGGTCATGGGGCACTTTTATGAAAATTGAGGCGGTCGATTTTTTCTATCTCTCCATGCCGGAGATCCTGGATATTGGCGATGGAAGCCAAGATGCCCTCCTGGTAAGGCTTCAGTCGGGCGAGTTTGTGGGCTGGGGTGAATGCGAAGCCTCGCCATTGGTTTCGATTGCCGCCTTCGTCTGCCCTTGGTCGCATAGTGCCTGTAAACCTGTCGGGGTATCGGTGTTGGGACAGCAGTTGGACACTATCGCTGACATCGCCCGGATTGGCGTCCTGGTGCGATCCCAGAGTCTCGACCTTCTCCAGGCCCCTCATACATTCTCAGGCATCGACATCGCCATGTGGGATTTGCTGGGAAAAAGAATGGGCCAGCCCGTTTATCAATTGCTCGGTTTTCCAGCAGCCTACCCGAAGACCCCTTATGCGTCGCAGCTTTTTGGCAATGATCCCGAGGAAACCTTGAAGAAGGGGCGTCAAGTTAGAAAACAAGGATTTGTCGCCGCCAAGTTTGGGTGGGGCCCGTTTGGGAAGGGGACAGCCCGGATGGATGAGGACCAACTCCATGCAGCCAGGGAAGGTCTGGGAGAAGATGGAGTTCTTCTTGTCGACGCAGGCACCGTCTGGGTGGATGACGTGTCGGCAGCCCTGGAACGGGCAAGGGCTCTTCGAGAGTGCCGAGTGGTTTGGCTCGAGGAACCATTTGTTTCAGGAGCCTTCCAAGCTTACTGCCAAATGGCTGCTTCCAATCAGGGTATCAGGCTAGCCGCCGGCGAAGGGTGCCATGACTACTACATGGCCCGGAACATGATTGACTGCGCTGGGATCGAGTTTATCCAGATTGATACCGGACGGGTAGGAGGCATAACAACCGCCAAAGGAATCGCAGACTACGCCCGGTCGTGTGCTGTCGCTTACGTGAATCACACTTTTACTTCACATCTCGCATTGAGCGCCTCTTTGCAGCCTTTCGCCGGTAGCCGAGACGACTACTTATGTGAATATCCCGTGGAATCTCAGCCATTGGCAACAGAATTGACCCAGCAGTTGCTGCTTCCCGATGCAAACGGTCAGATCGATATCCCCGATGGGCCTGGTCTGGGCGTGGAGCCTGATCTCACCTGTATTCAGAAATACCTGGTGGACGTCAAGATTCAAGTCAACGGGGAGTTCCTCTATCAGACGCCCTCAATGTGAAATGATAGCCGGGGAATGCTCAGGATTCGTTAGGAAATCAGCGACTCAAAAGTCCCCTCTCGGACGAGGGGAGGTGCCCTCAATCGGAGAAAGGAAGGTGTACCGAAACCCTACATTTCCCTGATCGAGGGCGGAGTTCAACCACCTTCATCGTGGTCCGTTTAGCGGACCAATACATCCGCTCCTTGTCCAAGAAGGGGAACCTTTTGGTTTTACACGCCCTTAGAGTGGGGTAGAGGCGCAGCAAGATCACATAACTCGAGCCGAGGCCCGTCTGCGGCAACGCTGCTCCTTTGAGTCTCTCGGCTTTACCGGAGAAAAGCAGATGAACCGAATTGGTTTCTTCTACATCGGTTGGGTCGTTCTGGTCCTCTCGGGGAACCTTCCCACTTTTGCTACGGATCTTGATATTGCACCGTTCGCCCGACGATGCTGTGTGAATGACAAACACCAGTCCCAAGTGGCATTTGAATATACCGAGGCACAGCGGGGTCGTGTAGAAGCACAAAAAGGGAAAGATGGCCGTTACGTCCATGGCTTCCAATGGGCTGAAGAACGCGATATTAAAAGCGTCCGAGTGCGATTTCGTGCAGGTACCAGCCTCCAGCCTTCGACACTGCAGTACTGGTTCCGCAACTGGCCTTACCCACCTCCTCAGATGCCAACCACCGAAGACCCTGTGGATGATCCCTGGCAGGGAGAATGGCTGAAAGCGGAAACGAAAATTGACTGCCATGAAACCTTCTGCAGTTATACCTTTGAACCACTCTCTAAAGAAGAGAACCGCAAGGCTGACAACTTGCCGGGCTTGAACTATCGAAGGACACTCAAGCTGCGCCTGGTATTTGACTCAAAACCAGCATTGGAGAAAGTCGAAGTCTTCAGTGGCTCGCAAGAAAAAACCGTGCAGTTACGAGTGCATTTGGGGGCAGGAGAAGCGGTGAAGCACTCTTGGGACGGCCATATTCGTCTGTACAACGGCCGCCTCGGAAAGGTCACGACATGGAAAGGGGAACCGGGAGATGTGGCGGATAGAGAGCACTTCCATCTCACTACGCATGGAGCAGACAAGGGTTTAATGGTGGACGTGGTGACATCAGAACCGTTATTGCCGGGTTCCCACGATGTGACAATTCTGACGTTGGATGCCGGCGATCGGACGTTTTCCTTTGCCATACCGGATGTTGAGAAAGGGCCGCTATATGTTCCGGACTTTCATGCTACCGTGACACTCGCTTCCAATGCCCGCGCCTTCTCGTTGTCCACTGTGAAGCAGGGAGAAACGATCCGCGAGAAGCTGGCAAAGGAACCCGAGCAAACTTACGAACGTGCTTCAAAGGAAATTCCTGCGCTAGATCCTGTTGAGCGGCAAGGCGGCAGGCTGTATCTTCCGCTGGCCCCCGATGCGAGTTGGCAGAAGTTCGCCTTCGAATGGGGAGGCAACATCGCCATCAGCAAAGCTGGAACAAAGGCCAAGGGGGCGGAGTTGAAGCGGCTCGAGTGGCAAGGCGACCGCATCTGGTGGCGCATCGGGAGCGGTGCGACTCCGAGTTTTCGTCCAGGTTCCAACGACTCAAGACTTTCGGTACTCGAGAACTACCTCCCGGTCGCGACGACACTATGGACGGCGGACGGGATTGATTACAGCGAAGAGGGGTTTGCCACACTTCTTTCGGGACCACTTGGCCCACAGGACCCGCAGCGTGACGAACAAACCCCCGCTGTCTTAATGTTGAAGGTCACAGCACAAAATCGCGGTTCGAGAGAAGCCAAGTCCCACTTGTGGCTCGCGACGGAGCCCTCGGAGGAAGTTTCTTTTCGGGGAGGCGAACTGTTAGCCGGGAGCGGACAGTTGGTCCGGGCGTACTTGCGAACGCCGGAATCGGCCCATGTTTCTGTATCCGCCGTCCCTGATGGAAAGGAAACGGTTCAAGGGATTCACGCAGACATTTCATTGCGGGCGGGCGAAGATCAAACATTCTTCATCGCGCTTCCCTTCATTCCCCGGCTCTCACAGGAAGAACGGACACGCCTCGCGAGTCTAGACTACCACCAGGAACGTGAGCGTGTTTTAGATTACTGGCGCCGTGTCACTGCCGACACCGTTCCATTTGATGTTCCGGAAGCGAAGTTCATGAGCTTTGCGCGGGCTGTTATTCCTCATATTCGTATCAGTACCACAAAGGACCCAAAGAGCGGATTGTACATGGTGCCGGCCGCCAGTTATGACTATCCTGTCTATGCCAATGAAGCGGCTTTTCAGTGCGTTATGCTTGACGCTCTCGGCAATCATAGTGTCACGACCGAATACCTGGAAACATTCATCCGTCTCCAAGGATCCAAGCCGTTTGACGGGACCTATGTCGGCGACCAGCACGAGGTTTACCATGGGGCACGCGTCGACAAGGACTATGACTATACGGCTTACGAGTACAATCTCGACCATGGAACGGTCCTTTGGGCACTGGGCGAACATTATTTTTTTACCCGCGACAAGGACTGGCTGCGGCGAGTTGTGCCAAGCATGAAGATGGCTGCGGATTGGATCGTCAAGCAGCGGAAGCTCACCCAATTAATGGACGGTGAAGAGAGGATCCCTGAGTACGGGCTGCTTCCCGCCGGTCACCTGGAAGACAACGATGACTGGGGGCACTGGTTTTCTGTAAATGCTTTCGCGGCAGTCGGCATGACGCGACTGGCCCAGGGACTCGTTGACCTTGAAGATCCTTCCGCCGGGCAATACACTCAGGAGGCAGCCTCCTTCACGAAGGATCTGAGAGAAGCGGTGTTGCGTGCATCGCAGATCTCCCCCGTCGTTCGGTTGCGTGACAATACCTATGTCCCTTACGTTCCGACTCGCCCTTACCAGCGGATCAGGCTTTTCGGTCCCATGCGCGTCGCTTACTATTCCCGGTATCCGAACAAGGTCCTGCCCACTTACCGGCTGTCAGCAACACGCGAGGTGCTGTATGGACCTATGATTCTGCTGGCAACCAACATTTTCCATTCCGATGAACCCCTTGCAAATTGGGTCCTGGACGATTGGGAAGATAACGCAACGATGTCGACTTCGCTAGGGCTCTTCGTACATGGTTGGGTCGACGACAAGTATTGGTTCAGTCGAGGGGGCATGGTATTTCAAGCCAACCTGCAGAACCCCATTTTGACGTATCTCCGTCGCAACGAGATTCCCGCGGCTATCCGAAATCTCTATAATGACTTCGTCGCCTGTTTCTATCCTGACGTGAACGTCTTCACCGAAGAGTACCGGCAGTGGCGCTCACCCAGCGGCCCGTTTTACAAGGTTCCCGACGAGGCAAAATTCATTAACCGATTGCGAGACTCCCTGGTGCGCGAGGATGGCAATGTCCTGTGGCTGGCAGCCGGCGTTCCGAGGCGCTGGCTGGCTCCGGGGCAAAAGGTCGAGGTTCGAAACATGGCCACTTATTTCGGCCGGACGAGCTATCGGATGGAAGGAACCAGGGACGGGGTACGCGCTCGGGTCGAGCTGCCGTCGAGAGATCCGTACAAGAATGCCTGGTTAGTCGTTCGAGCACCGGACGCAAAGCGATTGCGCTCTGTTGAGATTGATGGGCGACCATGGCAGGACTTCGATGCGACGCATGAGCGTATCCGCCTGCCAATCAAGGAAGGAGCGATGGTTGTGGAGGTACACTTTCATTAAAATGCAGGCTTCACGGTGGGCGCCGCGCTCCGTCGCGGCGACCAGCCGGGTCAAATCGGTCGCCGCTCGGGGGACAGCGGTCCCACGTTCGGCTCCCACACTCCCCCCAAGGCCACCATTTTCATCGGCGGTGGTGAACTTGAAAAGCTCATGGGGCACTTTACTGCAAATAGCGCTCCAACCATTCAAGGTGCCGCTGCATGATGTCCAGCTCGAATTTGGGGTCGCTGGGGCCGTGCCCCATTCGCGGATAAACCACCATTCTCGTCATCACTCCCTGTCGCTTCAGGGCGTTGTATAATTCGTACCCCTGTGAAATGGGTACTCGAAGGTCCGCCTCGCCGTGCAGGATGAGAGTGGGCGTTGTGACCCCTTTCACGTGCGCCATGGCGGAGTGCTGATAGTACGCCTCGAAATTATCCCAGGGCTCGCCGGAAAAGTAATCCGGCAGGAATCCAGGGATGTCGGTCGTTCCAGCAAAACTCCACAGGTTGGTAACTCCGGCCCCGACCACTGCCGCTTTGAACCTTTTTGTCTGGGTGACCACCCAACTGGTCATGTAACCGCCGTAGCTCCAGCCCACGACCGCCAACCTCCCCGGGTCAGCCACTCCCATGGAAATGACAGAATCGACACCGGCCATCAAGTCTTCATAGTCTTTGCCGCCCCAGTCATTCAAGTTGGCAAGACGGAACGTTCGGCCGTAGCCTCCGGACCCGCGAATATTAGGCCGCAAGACGGCGTAGCCTTTCCCTGCAAAAGTCGCTAAAGGGTAGATACCGTGGTTCCCGATGAAGCTTTCATTAAAGCACCCCATCGGTCCACCGTGGATGACCACAACAAGAGGAACTCGCTTCCCGGACTCATGACCAACGGGAAGAGTCAACAGGCCCTCAATTTCTAATCCGTCCTTCGATTTCCACTTGATTCTTTTTGTCACCCCAATAGGAAGCTTGGGCAGATCAAGGTTCGCCACGCTGGCCCTGGCTGGCAGGCCCGTCGACAAGTTCATGACGAACGCCTCAGGAGGCTCCTCGGGACTTTCTTGTGAAAAGCCAACGTGCGTCCCATCTGCATTCAACCTTGTCCCGCGCAAGATACCCCTCTGAGGTGCGTAGACAGGAGTGGTCCGCCCATCCAGGGAAACGGCGTAGAGCACATAACGTGTCCCCTTCTCTCCTGCGAACAAGAGACGCTGCGAGTCGGAAGACCACCCGAGAACAACTCCCATGGCCATTCTCGGGATCAGGGACGGGTAGAACGCGCCCCAGAGGCCAGCAATCGAAGATCCCTCATCAAAGGGGGTCGGAACCACTTGAGGTACCCCTCCTCGAACAGGCAGGAGCACGACCTGTTCCTGGCCGGCCCAACGCGCCGGATCGGGGGTCCGCATATACATCAGAAAGCGTCCATCCGGAGAATATTGCGGCTCTCCTTCTGCAGCACCAGTCACAGCAAGATCCCGCACTGTGCCGCTAGCGACCTCAATCTCGGAAAGATCGCTTCGGGTCCAGGAATCCTCGCCGGAATCAGGCCGGTGCTCGAAGGCAATAGCTTTGGAGTTCGGCGACCAATCGATGTTGGCGACATGGTAGGAAGCACTCAGCAGCCGGCGCATGGGCCGATTGCCGGCCGAGTCAACCGTGGCGGGAATCAGCCAAATGCTACTGCCCTTAGGATCATCATCCAGCACGCGCCAATCCCTCTTTTCCTTGCGGGCTTTCTCTTCTTTCTCGGATGGTTCAGCTCCTATCAGGGCGATCCAATGGCCGTCGCGTGAAATCTTATATCCATCCAGCACCCCCTTCCAATCCGTCAGTTTTTCAGCTTCTCCGCCAGCCACCGGGATGCGCCAAAGGTTCTGCTTTCCTGATCGGGCTGAAAGGAAGTAGACAAAGCGCCCGTCTGGTGAAAAGGCCGGGGACCCAACTCCAATTTCCCCTCGGGTGAGCTGAAGCGGTAAGGTGCCGTTGGTTTGCCCCAAGAAGATCTGCGAGAGCCATTCGCTTCTTTCCGACTCAACTACAGCGCGGGTTTGGGTATAAGCAGCCAGCCGCCCATCCGGGGAGGGCACCACATCGTTAATCCCTTGAACCTTAAGCGATATCTCCGGGGTCCAAACCTCTTGTGCATGGGCGGTCACCAGCCAAAGAGAAGAGATAAAGATCAAGAGCAGTAGGTTCGATTTCATGCCGGGTTCCTCCATGAACCAGTAGTCCTATGAGCCTCAGATTGAAGGCCGGTCGCGGGTCGTAAATACTTCGCCTCCAAGTCCAAGAGGCCTGGAAGTGAAGGCCCTTCGAAATGACGGGCTCCGCCGTCGCGGTCAGCGTATTGTATTGGTGCCAGGCGCCATTAGTAAAGTTTGATGTTGTCAAAGGATGCGATCAAAAGTGGCGTGCACCATAAGGTCTTTAGGTTGGATTTCGCTTCGCGTCTTCGTTAGGCCTGAAGGGCCGAAGGAAAATGGCCCAGGGATCGGGAATTCTTCCTCGCCGTCTAGCCCTTTTTGATTGCACCCACTTGTTGGATCAAATTTGAAACACTGTGTGAGATAATCTATGCGGAGCTTTGGGGGCACATTCTGGCGTTGTCGCGGCCCGGTAATAACATCGCCCGGCGGGACAGCCGACAAGACCCGGCTTAATTTTCAGGAGTGAGTCATGATTAACTCTTTCAGATCGTTGAACTGGCTCACCAGAGCCTTTTTGGCTTTGCTGGTCATCTTTCACGGACAGTTCGCACACTCTGAGGACGCGAGAAATGCAGACGCGAGTCGAGACTGGATGGTGACATTTCGGGATAACCTTCAACACAGTTTGCAGTTCTGGATTGATCATGCGATTGATCGTCAATACGGCGGACTATTCGGGCGCCTAGACCGGGAGGGCAGGCCCGTCCCACCGGGTGACAAGTCTGTCGTCCTGATATCACGCACGATGTGGTCCTTTGCCGAAGCTTACCGCCGCTACCCTGATCCCGCATATCGCCGGATGGCTTCCGAGTGTCTGACCTTCCTGCGGGAGAAAATGTGGGACAAGGAGCGCGGGGGTTACTATTTCATGGTCAGCCGCGAAGGGCATGTAATCGACTCGACAAAACAATTGAATCCTATGTCGTATGTGATGGAAGGTCTTGCAGAGTACGCGCTGGCCTTCAATGATGCAGGGGCCCGCCGGGAAGCATTGGATCTGTTCGAAGCCGTCGACCGACATGCCCATGATAACGAAAATGGGGGGTATCGGATCGCCTTTACAGCCGAGTGGCAGTGGCTCAAGGATTACGAACCCGGCCCGAATGCATCAGGGTCCTATGGACGGAAGTCCTACGACTGGCACTTGGGTCTGGTGGAAGCCTTCGCGACACTTTACGATGTTACGGGCGACGCTCGCGTCCGATCTCGTTTGACCGAATTGCTGGATATATTCGTCAGTAAGATTCTTGATGTCGAACAAGGCTACGGCAGATTCTATTTCACTGACGACTGGAAGGTCGCCGATCGCGACGGTGACTCGAGGGAATGCGAGTATGGTCTCGACCTGGAGGCGAGTTGGTTACTGGTACAGGCGGCCGACCGGGTCGGACGGAATCAGGATCCTGCTATACGGCGCGCCAGCCTCGCGCTCGTGGATCACGTGCTGCGGGACGGATTCGACAAAGAGCACGGGGGCGTTTACCGCACTGGCCCCGCAACGGGTCCGGCCGCGAATAAGGACATGGGGTGGTGGCAGCAGGCGGAGGCACTCGTCGCCCTCCTGAACGCCTACCAAATCAATGGTAACGGGAAGTATTGGCAGGCATTCGAGCTTGAAGCTCAATTCATCATGGACCATTTTGCGGACCACAAGTATGGAGAGTGGTATACCTCGGTATCCAAGGATGGACGAATCAATACCGACAAGGTCGGGCCCTGGAAAGCCCCGTACCACGTCACACGTGCGTGTTTGGAGGTCATCTCGCGGCTAGGCAGAACCCTTTAGGCTGGTCCTCTCCGGCAATCGCCCCAGAGGAGGGTTGCCAACCTTCGGACGTAGCCGCAGCCAGCATAGAATCCCAATCAGGTTTAAGAAGGCTGCCGTTCTGAAGTAAGTATCGGTGGTCCCTGTCAGTCGATGCAGAAAAGGGAACGCGTTCGCGCTGACAAAGCCGCCAAAGTTGCCGACCATGTTCATGGCTCCGGAGATGGCGCCGGAGTTTTTCCCTCCAATGTCGAGGCAATACGCCCAACTGGGGCTGATGGTCAACTCAACCCCAAATGTCGCTACCGCGAAGGCGGCCACGGCGGTCTTGGCAGTGCCGGCTTGCGTTACCAGGAGGATGCCTGCTGCTGCCAGCAGAAAACCGAACATCGCGGGGATGCAGCGGGACCAGGCACGCCATCCTGAGCGGTAGAGCAAATCCACCATGAAACCAGCTACCCAATTGGCTGTTGCTCCGGCAAGTAGAGGAACCATCGAGTAACTCGCCGCTTGCGTGTGCGCCAGGCTGTAATGTTCACTCAAGTAAGGAAACATCCAGGAGATACAGATGAAGAACGTGAAGTTGCCGGCAAAATACTGGAACATCACCAACATCATGGCTGTCGAACGAAACACTTCTCCGAAACTCAGTCGGGGGTCCGCGCCTGATGCAACCTCTTGTTTGACGGACCCGGGAGGGTGTTCTTGGAACCAAAGCGCCCAGGCAAAGGCCCATACCAGTCCAGGCACTCCCAAAAAGTAGAATGCTCCACGCCACCCGTAGGTGTCGAGCAACCAGGCAAAGAAAGGAAATGCCAACCCTCCACCTAAGAGCGCTCCCGAGAAAAGGATTCCATTGGCCAAGCCGCGTTCCCCGACTGGCAACCAGTTGTAGAAGACCCGCGCCGCGCCGGGGAACGCGCCCGCTTCCGCCACCCCGAACAGAAATCTCACAGTCAGAAGAGTGGCAAATCGATTGACGGCCCCAGTCAAGGCTGTGAACAAGCTCCACAAGGTGACCACCACCGTGAGGGCAATGCGCGGACCGAACTTGTCGGCAAACCAGCCGCTAGGTATTTGCGCCATTGCGTACCCCAGTACAAATGCACTGAAGACCGCTCCCATCGCGGCGTCAGACAATGACAGTTCGGAGGCTATCGCATTCTTCGCCGAAGAGATGGCAGCACGATCAATGTAGGTGATCAGGGAGAGAGTGAAGACGGAGGCTACAACCAAGTATTTTCGCATCACTTGATTCATCAGTGCGATCAGTTACCGGGGCTCTACCACTTGACATAGACGCTCTTAACCGATGTAAAGAAGTCCTTGGCCGTGGGGCCGATTGAAAAGGACCCCTGGCCGGAGTCTTTGATGCCACCAAAAGGCACGTGGGCTTGACTGGCAGTGCCATGGTTCACATGGACCATCCCCGATTCAATGGTCTCGATGAACTCAGAGATAATGGACAGGCGTGAAGTGAACAAGGAGGCTGCCAATCCGTAAGGAGTATCGTTCGCGATGGCGATCGCCTCACGGGTGTCACGAACCCTCAGGATAGGCAGCACCGGTCCGAAGATCTCCTCTCGTGCGACGGGTGAGTCGGATTTGACGTGATCGAGAACCGTGGGGGCATAAAAATACCCCTGATCGTCCGGATCCTCAGCCAGGTATTGGCCCCCAGTCAATACAACAGCACCGCAATTGATGCCACGCTTGACGTAGCCGTCAACGATCTCAAGTTGACCTTTACTGACGAGCGGGCCCATGTTGGTGGTCTCGCTCAGACCATCTCCCACTTTGATTTGCCTGACCAATCGCACAAGGTGTTCCAGCAAAGCGTCGGCCTGCCCGTTGGCGACGATGACCCGGCTCAGTGCCGTACAGCGCTGGCCGCTACAGAGGAAGGCTGCCGCAACGATTTCCCGGGCAGCTCCTTCGAGGTCGTCGCAGTCCAGCACGACTGCCGGGTTTTTACCACCAAGCTCGAGCTGGACCTTTGCCATCCTCCGCGCTGCGCGCTCATAAAGTGGAATGCCAACGGCAGTTGAACCTGTGAAACTGATGCCTCGAACCGCCCGGTGGTCCACGAGCGTTTTTCCGATAAAGTTCCCGGCTCCGATTACCAGATTGACGACGCCCGGCACAAATCCCGCCTTTTCGAACAACTCTGCGAGAAAGACGGCGGACCCGGGTGTGAGCGAGGCGGGTTTAACCACCACCGTGTTGCCGCAGGCCAGAGCAGGTGCAATCTTGCGTACCGGCGCCACTACGGGAAAGTTCCAGGGAGAGATGGCTGCCACAACTCCAAGCGGCTCCAGCATGGTGTAACAGAAGATCCCCTGACGCTCGCTCGGAAAGGTATTGCCAAACGTCCGGCTGGCCTCGCCGGCGATATACCGGGCTTCGGTGGCTGCGCGGCCGACTTCGCCGATCGCTTCACCGATCGCTTTGCCTTGCTCCAGAGTGATAATCCGTCCCAAGTCCTCCTTAGCTGCCTCGAGGAGCTGAGCAAAGCGAAACAAGAGGGCGCCGCGCTGGGGGCCGGGGACTCTCCTCCATTCAGGGAAGGCCTTGGTCGCAGCTGCAATGGCAGCCAGAACATCACTCTCCCCGGAGCTCGGATACTCACCGAGCGCCTCTTTGGGGTGTGCCGGATTCCAAGTCTCGTAATAGCGTCCGGTTGCCGGGGGGACCCATCTCCCCTCAATAAAATTCGAGTGCCTTTGCATCTAATCCCTCCTAAAGGGCCTGGCGGAGAATCTTCTCCAGGTTCTCCGCGCTGGTGCTACGCGGGTTTACCAGAACATTTCCACTCTTCATGGCCTCGTCCACGATCGATGGAACATGTTCTTCCTTAACTCCGAATTGACCCAGTCCCTTTGGAATCCCCACATCTTCAGCCAAGCACCGGACTGCTTCGCATGCCTGGAGCGCCCCTTGCCGTTCGGAAAGATGATCGACTCGTTCGCCAAGCGCCCTAGCTATGTCCAGGAACCGGTGCGGGCATGCCAGGCAGTTGAATCTCATGACGAATGGCAAGGTGATCGCATTGGCAACACCGTGCGGGACACGAAGCTTCCAACTCCCCAGCGGCATGGCCAGCGCGTGGGCCAAACCAAGCCGGGTGGGGTTCATTGCCATGCCGGCCATCGTACTGGCCAGAAGCATCCCAAACCGTGCTTTTCGATCTTCACCATTGAGCACAGCGGTTCGAAGGTGCTGACCGATGAGCCCGATTGCCCTGAGGGCCAGCGTCCCCGAGATCGGCTGGCATGCCTTGTTAGTGTAGCACTCGATGGCGTGGGTGAGCGCATCCATGCCAGTAGCCGCCGTAGTAAACGGCGGCAACGAAAGGGTCAGATCAGGATCGCAAAGGGCCACGACCGGATAAATCGCAAACCCGCCGATGGCGACTTTCAGCGATTTGGAATCGTCCGTGAAAACAGACCAGAGACTTACCTCACTGCCGGTGCCGGCCGTGGTTGGAATGGCTATCACCGGAAGGGGCTTTTTCTTGACCTTGCCCATACCCACATAATCCGTGATGGCCCCGCCGTTGGCCGCCAATACCGCCACAGCCTTCGCCGTGTCCAGCGAGCTTCCACCGCCCATCCCAACAACAACGTTCGAATCGGTCTCGACCAGTTGCCGGGTAGCTTCGGTGATCAATCCGGATCCCGAATCCGCCTGAACGCGATCGAAGATCGAAACCCCCAGACCCGCATCTGACAGGAACTGCTGAGCTCGGGCTATAGTCCCAGACCTTTGTACACCCTCGTCTGTGACCACCAGCACTCGACTACCACCTAATGACTTGACCTGCTCGGGAAGCTTTGCCAGGACTCCATGCCCGAAATGGAGGTCAGTAGGCATGGGGAAGAAGTTGAAGGAACTGTCTAGATCGAAACTCATGCTCTCCCTCACATGGATTTAGTGGTGTGAACGGGCGTCGGAGGAAAAGCGATACCGCACTCCCTGCCAACCGAAATCAATTCTTGAACAACCTCCGGAGCCAGCAGGACACCCAGTTGCCGATTGCGGCTTTCATTTGCTGTTTCGGGTTCCCCGGGCGCCTGAACACGAAGGAAACCAGGGCTCGGCGCGCTTGACTTGAGAAGCTGAAGGATTTCGTCCATGCGGGCACCGAAGTCCCGGGCAGACACAAAGAGGTTCGTTTGAATCGCGATGAAAATGTGCCCAAGATTCTGTTCGCTTTCCAGGTCCTCCAACGTCCTCAAGCGTGCCGCGAACGCGGCGCCAGTCAGCACTCCACAGAGAATATCGATGATCAAAGAGATGCCGGAACCCTTGGCGCCTCCGAATGGCAGGACTGCCCCCTCGAGGGCAGCTCGGGCATCCGTGGTGGGGAGTCCTTGGGGGTCGATTGCCCATCCCTCAGGGATTGGCAAGCCCTGTTTCGCTCGAACAATGATCTTTCCGCGGGCGACGACGCTGCTGGAGGCATCGAAAATCAATGGAGGTTCTTCACCTGCCGGAATGCCAATCGCAAACGGATTCGTTCCGAGGAACCGTTCCCTGCCCCCATAGGGGGCCATGTTGGGCGGGGCGTTGGAGGCAACAATGCCGATCATGTTGTGTGCGATCGCCTTCTGCACGTAAAAGGACGCTGCGCCGAAATGGTTACTCCTAAGAGCCCCGATCATACCCACTCCGAAATGCTCCGCCAATCCAATCGCCTCACGCATGGCCCTGCTGCCAACGACAGGCCCCAGCCCGTTGTCGCCATCCAGCAAGCCGACTGAGTCCCGGACCGGCTCGATCCGAATAGAAGGCCGAGCCTTCACCACTTTCTCCCGCAACCTGCGCAAATAGACGGGCAGCCTCACCAGCCCGTGGGAGTCAACTCCTCGCAAATCGGCGGAAAGCAGGCACTCCACGACTTCTTGCGCATCCTGGGAAGGCACTTCCGCCGACTCCAGGACCCGACAGCCGAACGCCCGGACGGCATCCAGGTTGTAGCGTAAAACCTCGGGGAGGCCCGTGCCGGCACCTTCTTGGGGGATGTCAGGATTCATTGGAATTTCCGGGGTCGAAGTAACGAGACAATCCTAGTAATTCCAGTGTGGTCTTGCCTTCGCGCAATTCTCTCATTATTGCCAACTCCCGGTTTTGCCGTTCCACCGCTGCATTGTAGACCGCCTCAGCTCGATCCTGGTCGATCACTACGACGCCGTCAGCACCTCCGACGACGACATCGCCAGGGCGAACCACCTGGCCACCGAAGATCATGGTGTGATTGAAAGTGCCCTTTTGTTTCTTGGTACAGGCACCTATTGCCAGTCCCCGGCTGAAGACGGGGAAACCCAGTGCAGCAATGGCTTCCATATCTCGAGCAGCGCCGTCGATCACCAGGCCGCGGACGCCTCTGCTCTGTGCCGCTACAGTCAGGATCTCACCCCAGGCTCCGGCCCGCAGATATCCTCCGGCGTCGGCAACAATGACACTGCCGGCTGATGATAGGGCTACCGCCCTGTGCAGCATCAAGTTGTCACCCGGCGGACACACAACGGTCACAGCGATGCCGCACACCTTAGCGCCAGGCCACGCTGGACGGATGCCGGGATCGACCATTCCTCGCTGCCCCGCGGCTTCGAAGAGGGTGGCTTCATCAAATCGCGAGAATCGCTCCAGGAACTCCTTCACGTTCTGCAGATGATCCGGGATTGCTTCAGACATTCATCACCTCCACTATGGGCCTCGGGGCGTCGGCGCCGGACCAGAATACTCCAGCCGCAACCCCCAGTCGAGATCATTCGGAAAATCGGGCAATTCAATAATGCCGGTCGAAGTCGATGCCACGGCGCCATTCCCGGCGTTGCGCCACGTGCCGGTACGAGGATCGAACCATTGCGCGCGGTATGCGCTCAGTGGGCGGGCAGATCGGACCTGACCGCGTGTGCAGCCCGTCTCGAAGTAAGCCAGGAAGAACTCCTTATCGGGTGTGCGGGCACAATAGGCCCAGCCTTCATATCCGAGGATCACGTGGGTCTTGTTGGGCGACACGAGGTCGGCATCAGGCACCAGGTCCTGGAAACGCCTCCCAATGGAAAACGCAAATGTGCGCAGGTGTTGCATCTCGGCCCCGGAACGCCACTGAAATGCGTCCCACATTTTTACGGGAGCTGCCGGTTCCGTATCCGCTCCCCAGATACCTTCGGCTCCGTAAATATGTCCCGCCAGGCCACCGGAGAGAAAGCTCCCATACATCGCTGAGCGGACGAACTGGTTGTCTCTGTCTGAGCCTCCTTCAGCCCCATATTTGTATCCGCCATCGCCGAGTCCGAATTCATCCTTGTATCCGGCATAGTAGGGTTCACCATTCAAAGCAGGCTTCGGGTTTACCGACCGGAAGATCTCAGTTAGATACCAATACCAGTCATGTTCCCTTTCGTTCCCCATTTGGTGCAACGTTACCCAGGAGTCCTCACCGAAGTTAACCAGCGTGGAGGGATTGGAGTTGGCCGACAACAGGGTGCCGTAAGGCGGCGCTTGGAATTTTGTCATAACGAGTCGAACCGCCTCGTTATAATCGCTGGCTGGAATAGTGTCCTGGTCGATATCGAAATGGATCGGGCTGAATACGCAATTGTTGGCCTGGTACCGAGACCAAACATACTGGATGTAGCGGGCATAAGATTCAGGCCAGGAATAGAATTTCTTCCAACACTGGCCGGTATCCCGGCGCGCCACCTCGATGAAGGGAATGAAACCCTGTTCGTTGAGAAAGTCGATTTTCCGGTCCATATACCTGAAGTACTCCGGGTTGACGCGATCCATGTCAGGAAAGACTTTCTCAAACCCGGGTACTTTGCCCGGGAATAGAAACGCACGACCCCCTTCGTTTTCCATGTTCTTGGCGCTCTTGGTGCCGTATTCGGTCCAGGCCGATCGAACACATGCCCGTTCCGGATTACTCATGAACAGATCCACGGGATACCCGTCTGTTGCCCAGGCTGGAAATGCTGCAATGATGGCGACGGCGTTATAACCCTGGGCCTTGCGGTATCGAAGATAGTCCTTGAAACCCGCCTCCGGTCCGAGTGGACGCTCTTTATCATCGTCATACCAGCGAAACCGGTTTGTCGTAACGGAATACCAGGTATCGCCGATTACGAAGAATGGCGTGCCGTCAGCCTGCTCGATCGCATGCTGGTTTTTTGTCGCCCTGAGGAAACCGCGGCGGAGCGGGGTTTTTTGCTTTTCGTCTTCACCCCAAGGCACTGCTCGAAACCCGCCACGCTGACCACAAAGGCCAGCGTCTACAGGATCCGAGCCACTCTTCCATGTCCACTCACCTGGCGCGGGGGCCAGGAGTCGGACCCGGAACGTCCGGCCTCCATCCCAGAATCCGTAAAGTCTCTTTTGAAAATCAGGCCCGGTAAGATCGACCCAGACTGTGACATCGGTATATGGGTTTGACCAGGAGCGCGTGGATGTGAATATCAACTCCTGCTTATCCCACACATGAACGGTAGATGAAGCAAGAGCCGGAGACGCCTGGGCAAGAAGTCTCGCTAACATGAGAAAGGACAGAGCGACCGCTCGGCAAAATTGGCACGTGCCCAACAGTTGAGTGTTGGAAAATAAGAAATCCTTCGTTGTTACAGCGGGCATGCTGACCTCCTGAAAGAGTCTTCCTGTCATCAAGACAGGTGCAAAAGTCAACCACCAGTAGACATTGGGATAGCGCCTGGCCACTTCGATGGCCTGCAGATGCTCGGTCCAGTCCTGAGAGGAAAAGCTCCCCATGCTATTACAAAATTGTATTGCTGGGGACCGATTCGCCCCGCCAGGACGCTTCACAAGCGGTGCCAGGGGCGTACTCGGAACTCCAGATTGGCTATCCTATTCATTTCGTTACGGGAAACCTGCACAAAAACCTCTTTGAAGATGGCAGTAAAAGTGTCTAGTTACTCGGGGCTTCTGCCATTTGGCGCAAAGGGGATACCATGAAGCACAACCGACAAATTGTGTTGATCTCTTTGTTCTTTTTTTGCACGTGCCGCTGGGGTCTTGCATCAACTTGCGATTGCAATGGGGATGGAACCACCAATGTCTTGGATTTGCAGATGTTGGTCAACGGTATTCTGGTCTCATCGACCTCCAGCAGCTTTGATATCAATCAGGACGCCAAGGTGGACGTTCTCGATCTCCAGCGATTGGTAAACGTGATCCTGGGGATCCAGCCCTGTCCCGGACAAGGAGGCGTCTCACCTCAAATCGAGGGCTGCGAGATTTTCCCCCCTGACAACCCCTGGAACCGGGATATTTCCAATGACCCGGTTGATCCGAACTCCTCCAATTATATGGCCAGCATGAATGGTGGCACCAAGTATCTCCATGCCGATTTTGGTTCGAATCCGGATTACGGAATCCCCTTTGTGGTAGTCCCCGGAACCCAGTCCAGAGTGCCAGTGGTCTTTGACTATGCAGACGAGAGCGATCCGGGGCCATACCCCATTCCTCCAGATGCGCCCATCGAGGGTGGTGCCGCTTCCAGCGGAGACCGTCACGTCCTGGTCCTTGATAAAGACAACCACAAACTATATGAGACCTTTAGTTCCTATTACGTCGGCCCGGGGTGGCAGTGCGGATCAGGAGCAATCTTTGATCTTACCTCAAACCGTCTGCGTCCCGATTATTGGACTTCGGCAGATGCTGCCGGCCTTCCGATCCTTCCCGGGCTGGTCCGCTACGACGAAGCTGTGGTTGCTGGCGAAATCAGGCACGCAGTCAGGTTCACTGTGGCCCGCACTCAAAAAGCCTTCATTCATCCGGCCACTCATTATGCGAGCAGCTACACCGATCCCAATTTGCCTCCCATGGGACTCCGCGTCCGCTTGAAAGCCAACTACGATCTGACCCGTTTCACCGGGGCTGCCCGAGTCATCTTGGCGGCCTTTAAGAAATACGGCATGTTATTGGCTGACAACGGATCAGACTGGTACATCACGGGAGCCAGTGACTCCCGCTGGGACGACAATGATCTAAACCAGTTGAAGACTGTCCCAGCCAGCGCCTTCGAGGTGGTGCAGTCTGGACCCCTCTACAAATAAACGGTCCGTTGCGACAAACTGTGTCATTTCTTCCTGGACCTCGAGTGGGCAGTCCTGGCCTTACGCCGTCGGCGGGCTGCCGTAGCCAGCAATTCAAGGAGGGGAAGCGTGTCTTTCCAGCCGAGACAGGCGTCGGTAATACTCAGCCCGTAGATCAAAGGTTTTCCTGCCGTGATGCTCTGCTTGCCCTCCACCAGGTTGCTTTCGATCATCACGCCGCAAATCCGGGTGGATCCCTGCCGAATCAGCTCAGCGACCGACTGGGCCACGAAGGGTTGTCGCCGGTAGTCTCTGTCGCTGTTGCCATGACTGCAGTCCACCATGATCCAGTTGGTGAGGTGAGCCTTCTCCAAGGCTCTGGTTGCGAATTGAACGCTCTCCGCATCATAGTTCGGACGGGTTTGGGAACCCCGCAGAATGAGATGGCAGGCATCATTCCCTTTGGTGGCTACGACTGCCGCGATCCCTTGTTTAGTCACCCCCAGGAAATGATGGGGATGAAGGGCAGCGCGGATCGCATCGATGGCAATCTGGATGTTGCCATCCGTGCCATTCTTGAAGCCGACCGGAACAGAAAGGCCTGAAGCCAGTTCCCGATGTACCTGGCTTTCAGTGGTGCGCGCTCCAATAGCCCCCCAGGAAATCAAATCAGCGATAAACTGCGGCGTGATCGTGTCAAGGAATTCGGATCCGGCAGGTAGTCCTAACTGGGCCAGATCCAGCAGCAATTTGCGGGCGACACGCAATCCATTATTGATATCAAAACTCCCATCAAGCCTTGGATCGTTGATGAGCCCTTTCCAGCCGACGCTGGTTCTGGGCTTTTCAAAATACACCCGCATGATGATGACGAGGTCGTCAGAGAGTCTCTCAGCCTGCTCCTTCAGGAGTGCGCCATATTCCAGCGCCGCTTCAGGGTCATGGATTGAACAGGGACCAACTACTGCCACGAAACGGTTGTCCGATCCTTTGATGACTCGAGCGGCCGTGTCACGGCCTTCAGCCACCACACTGGAGGTCTTCCGGTTGTTGGGCAGCTCTTCCAGCAGGATGGCCGGAGGAATGAGCGGTCGTAATGTATGAATCCGAAGATCATCGGTCATCCGAAACATAGTCTGCGCGGTGTCCCCTCTCTCTTGAGTATGGTTCTCGTGGCCGTGCTCACCCTTGTCCTCGATGAGCTCTTATGAAAATGGCCTGAAGGGCCATGAGAAAATAGCCTAGGGCACAGCGGGCGAGTAGCAGGAGCCGGCAGGCGACTGCCGACCGCGACGCCCTTGGAATAAGATTCCAAAATAGAGCTCAACTCCTCGATCAGGCGCGGGGAGTCCACCCGCGCCTGATCGAGGAGTAAGAGTCGGGGGTATATGATGACCCAGGGCGTCGCTCGCAAAATATTGCTCGCTTTGCCCTGGGCTACTCTCCATCGCCCACTTCGTGGGCTGGAGGCCATTTTCATCGACCGTGTTGACCTAAATAGGTGATGGCGCACTTCTATGAAAATGCGAATCTTGGTAGCCACGACAATCCTCTTTTGATTTGTCGTGGACATTATACCCGTTGAAGAACTGCCACGCTCAGACTGTCTTCGTCAAGAGTCAACCATGAGGTGACCTTACGGCAAAGACTGTAGAACTTGTTTCTTGCCCATCGAATCGATGTCGAAGGCCACTGCATGGGTCAGTCCTGCCTCAGCCCCGCGAACTCGAGCCAGTGCCCTGTAATAATCGAAATACGGGAAAGAGGAGATTCCGCCCCGAATGAACTCGTAAGATTTGACGCATTTTTCCCAGCTTTCCATAGCTCCAGTCACATCGATATACGTATAGGGGGCAAATCTCTCCTTATCCTCCCAGTTCTCAGTGAAAAAAATCGCCCTGACTCCACGGTAAGGAGGATGCTCAGTTTTCACCCCGGCCAGGGAAGCCAGGAGTTCGGCATCTACGGTCACAGCAGCCGCCGCGACATGATCTTTGTGGATACTGTGTTTCCAGTGCGTGATCAGGATTGAGGGTCTGACCGTCCGGATCACTTCTGCTACGTATCGGCGTGCCTGCTCGTCATCAGGCAGTTCTCCGTCCTTGTACGGTCCAAGGATCAACTCCGCCCCAATTGTTGCCGCTGCGGCTTTAGCCTCGGCCTCCTTTTGACGGCCATATTCCGTGGGGGAGAGCCTTGGGTTTCCACCTTCCCCCAACGTCAGGTGAAGGATGACAACCCGGTCCCCGAGTTTCTTCTGCTTGGCCAACACTGCACCACATGAAACCTCCATGTCACCTGCGTGTGCTCCGACAGCGAGCAGGGTACGTTCAGAGGTGTTCCGGTCTTGAGCAGACGCAGATAGAAGCAGGGTTGCTGCCAACAGGATGACAGAAGCCGTTGCGTATGCTGACAAGCGACAAACCATATGGCCTCCAGGAAAATGTTATCGTGTCGCGAATGAAGTGCTGCACGCCGAGAGAAGGATTCACGGCTGCAAAGTTCAACAGCCTCATCCTACCCGCTCTTTTCCTTCCAGTCTCATGCTGCGGGAAGCAAAGATCTGAAGCAGGAAGATTCCCAGGGCATTGACAATCACCAGAGAAAGTCCCAGGGGCAACCCATGGCTGGCGGAAATCTGGCCGACGGCCCAGGGCATACTCATCCCACCAGCCAATGCAATTGTGAAGAGAATTCCAAAGGCGGTTCCCGAACTGTCCGAAAAGCGACTGCCTGCCATGCCCAAGGCCGTTGGAAAGATCCCGGCCAGGCTCAGCCCAAGCCCGATGATCCCTATGTTGATGAGAGCGGGTGAGCTAACCAATAATAGAAGGACCATGGAAATGACGACAGCCGGGGCGCTGATCAGGACCAGGGTGGAACCTGGAATCCTCAACAGAAGCCGGCTCAAGAAAATCCTAGCCACCATGATGGCACCCCAATAGGCAGCCAAAAGGTAAGAAGCCCGGGAGAGTGAGATACCCATAAACGAATTCAAATAAGTCGTGAGGTATCCGCCGATGATGAATTCGTTGCCGGATTCGAAGAAGAGCAGGAATCCAAACAGGAGCAGCAGCGGGCATCCAGCTATCCGGCGAACTTTTCTCCATTCAATTCTCCCTTCCTTCTTGGGTGTCGGATATGTCGGCAAGCTGCAAACAAAGGTAAGTACAGCAGTCAACAGAGCAGCCAGATTCAGGATCAACTTCAAGGGCAAAGCATTCAAAAGGACTCCAATAACAAAGGGGAGAGACAAGGCGCCGAACCCAAAAAAGACTCCCAGGAGATTAAGCGCTGAGTTCTTTCGGGCCGGGTCAGGATAGAGGTCCGCTACCAGCGTATTAGCGGCGCCATTCAGGCAACCGCCTGCTGCTCCAAGCAAGAACACACTGGCCAATAGGATCGCGAATGAAGGGGACCATCCAATCAGGAACAGCGCCAGCGAAGTTCCCAGGGCGCCAGCCATCAGGACCCCCTTCATTCCGGCCTTGTCCATCAATGGCCCCAGCGCAGGCATGACCAACATCATGGCGAGGTTCATGGTCAGGAAAAGATCCCCCATCTGCCCCAAAGCGAGGGAGAGATGCCTCACCAGCATAGGGAGGATGGCACCCAGCAGTGCCATCACGATCCCAAAAGCGAAGATCCCGAAGCAGGCAATGGCGAAGAGAAGCTTTCTATTTATGGCCCGACCGCTGACCGGTACAGCTATCATATTGAATCCCGTCGCCTGGTCTCTGGCGCTGAAAGAATCGCTTATGACCGTGGGCTGTAGAGAGCCTTACTGAATGCCATGAATACCTGCTGATTGTGATCCTTCTCCACCCCTGCCACATTAGGGGAAACAAACGTGGGTGGATGAAAGCCACGCTCAGCCAAGCGGGCTCCTACCTCGGCCACCAGGGACATCGCAACGAAAATTGAGGCCACTGTGGATCCGGCTGCCACTTTTTCAGGCCAACCCACGTCTACCTGTGAATCCTCCGGCGCCACGCCATTGTCTATAGCGATGTCAGAAACATCCGGCAGCTTGAGACCACTTGAATGATCGGCCCCGCAAATCCGGTAATTGCTGAGTGATGAGACGCTGATGACCTTGAGACCTTTGCTCCTCGCTTCCTGCGCGATCTCTATCGGTGCAGCATTTAGCCCCCCATGGGAGAACACCAGCATGCAATCTCCAGCCACCAATGGATAACTCTGTAAGAAGACCCTGGCATAGCCTTCTTTTCTCTCCAGCCAGAGCAACTCCCTGGCACCTCCCGGACCCACAACGTTGAACCACATCAACCGGGGATCGTAGAGTGGGAAAAACCCCACGAAACTCCCATAGCGCGGGAACACATCCAGGACGGGCAAGACAGAATGGCCGCTGCCAAAAAGATAAACTCGCTTTCCAGACGCAATGGCTGAAGCCATCAGTTCTCCCGATCGAGCGATCCTCTCCATTTGGGTGGAATGAATCTCATCGAGGACCTTCGTTATTTTCTGATAATACAACTCTGCCGACATTTAAATCCCCTCCTTGAAAGACTCTCATGAAGATGTGTGTCTTGATGGAGGGTCGCGCTCTGTCGCGACCGCGGCCCCGACAAAGCGGGGCCCTCCAGTATTTTTATCCGCGGTGGTGAACTTGAAAAGGTCATAGGGCACTCTCTTGCAGCTCAGGCCTCAAGTCCCATTTCCATGCAACTTTGGGTTGCGCTCGAGAAACACCAGCCGGGCAGCCCCCAACAGGCCGGCATCTTCCCCGAGCTGGCTCAATTCGATTCGGGTCTTTCGGGCCGCTATGGGTTGCGCCCAGTCCAGAACCTGACGACATAACGGCTCAAAGAGCAGATCGGCCGCGTGCATCAAGCCGCCTCCCAAAACCACCATCTGGGGGTTCAGGATGCTAATGACGTTTGCCACCCCCATCGCCAGATAACTCGTGACCTCCTCCAGCACCTCCAGGGCCAGGCGGTCCCCTTGGCGCGCGGCTTCCACAACTTGCTCAGTGGAGAGGTTTTCCAATGAAGAACCTGCCGGCTGGTGAAGCATTGAAGGTTGGCCAGCAGCGAGGCGTTCGGCGGCCTTCCGGGCTATGGCAGGCCCGGCGGCTTCGGTTTCGAGGCAACCCAACTGCGGGTAGAGGGCCTTTTTCCGTGGATCCACGGCAAACCAACCGATGGCTCCTGCAATCCCGTGGGCTCCGCTGGCCACTCTACCGCCCGTGATGATTCCAAGGCCAATGCCAGTGCCGATGGCCATGTACACGACATCGACCATTCCACGTGCCGCACCCCGCCACTGCTCCCCCAGGACATAACCTGTTCGGTCACTGTCGATAATTATTGTGCAAGGAAGTCGTGACTGGAGCTTATCGCCAAGAGGAATATGATCACTCCCCCAGAGGTTCGGCGCCCATGCCTGACCGCTCCCCGGATCAAAGATCCCCGGGACCACCACTCCTATTCCTGCAATCCTTGCGGTGTCCAAGTCTGTGCCACGAAGGACCTCAAGACAGGCGCTGATAATCTGCTCAATAGAGCCGTCGGGGGTTCGTTTCTCTACGGGGTATTTGTGCTTGAGAACCAGATTCCCTTGGCAATCGACAAGAGATACGGCCAGCTTAGTTCCTCCAAGGTCCACGCCAATGGCTGGAGCTAGGCTGCTGTTGGATTCAGGCATAACCATAAGGCACGCTCATAAAATGTGGCGTTCCACCGCGAATGAAAATGGCCTCCAGCCCACGAAGTGGGCGAAGGAGAGTAGCCCAGGGCTGAGCAGGGGCCTTGACCCCTGCGACGCCCTGGGTCAGCGAATCGGCAACGATTCTCCTC
>JBGOTQ010000043.1:0-28281 GCA_041476565.1 Terriglobia bacterium
AGGAGGCAAGATGCTTGAAGCCGGGGTAACAAGATCCCTCCAATAGTATTTGACGATTTCCTCACGATCCAAAGCATAAGCAATGGCCTGGCGTACCCGCTGATCCTGCAAAATAGGATCATTCATATTAAAACCCATATACGCATAGTTGGTGCCTTGGGAAACTCTGATCGTCAGATGCGGTTCCCTGGACAAAACTTCGACAAAATCTGGTGACAGGGCATTCTGAACGATGTCGATCGAGCCCTTCCGTAGTTCCAAGGCCCGCGTGGTGGCATCGGGGACAATGCGAACGATCACCCGCTGAACCGCAGGAGGAGAATCATAGTAGGCGTCATTCCGCTCCAACACAAGCGCGTCCTCCCGGGAGTAGGAAACAAACCGGAAGGGGCCAGTCCCTACCGGATAGCGTCCGCAATCCGGTGGAGCCCCACGGGGGACAATTCCAATGGCCCCGTTGGTGAGGTTCCACAGGAAGGAGGCATAGGGTTCCTTCAGTATGAAAACAACACAATAGTCATCCGGGATCTCAATCCTTTCTATGATTCGGTAGGTTGAGGTCTTAGCGGAGACAACACTTCCTTCCAGTAGACTGGTAAAGGTGTACTGAACGTCCTTGGCGGTTAGGTTGCGGCCGTCATGAAATCGGATGCCCCGTCGGAGATAGAAGCGGTAGATTGTCGGCTGGGGAACCTCCCATCGTTCAGCCAGGTCCGGAAGGATTTCAAAGTGAGGGCCGCGCCGGACCAGGGAATTGAAGATCAGTTGGTCGATCCTTTCCGCCTCTGAGTTTGTGCCAATGCGGGGGTCTAGACTGGGTGTCGGCCCTGCTTCCACCGCCAGAGTCACGGTATCGGGCTCAATATTCTGGTGATCTCTGCAGGAGGCAGGGAAGATGGAGCATAAGAAGATTGCGAGAATTTGAATGTTGGTCAAGTGCGACCAGCACCCACAGTTTGGCATCATGATTAAGTCTGAATGACCCCTTCGAAAGGCCTGCCTTTACATTTCAAGAGAAACCACCAGGGAACAAGAGTAGGGGAGGTGAGTACCCATTTTTGATGCACAGATCAAGACCGAAACCAGTGAAGGTTCCTTCCTACCGCCACTTTGCCCAGGATGACCGGACGAATTGCTCCCGTGGCTGAAGGAACATTTCCCGGCCGCAAATGCATGGTTTCGTTGGCAAGAATCGCAAAGCCAACGGCTTCTTTGGCAGAAACAGGGATTCCATAGTCGTCAGTCTTCAGCACCTTCATCTGAGGGAGCAGCGCAGCCAGGCGCCGCATCAGGTAGTCGTTGTGGGCGCCCCCTCCCGAGACTATCAGTTCTTGGTAGAGCGACGGGGAATTGCAGTGTTTGGAAATTGAATCCGCGACAGTTCGTGCGGTTAATTCAACCGCGGTGCAGACCAGATCCTCAAAACGTGCAACGCGTGAATAGGTGAGGAACCTGGAAACAAATACTTCACCAAACTGCTCGCGTCCTGCAGTTTTAGGAGGCCTCTCTGCAAAGTACGGATCCAATAGAAGTGTCTCTAGAAGGTGTGGAATCACCTTCCCCGAATTCGCTATGCTGCCGCGGGAATCGAAACGTTTGCTCCCTTGGGTGAAGTGCCGGACCAGAGCGTCGATCACCATGTTCCCGGGACCTGTGTCAAAAGCACAAATCTGGCTGAGTCGGGCGGAGGCAGGTAGTGAAGTCAGGTTGGCAATGCCCCCGAGGTTGAGCAGAATACGTCCGCGCCGAGTGTCTCGAAATAGCAGGTAGTCAACATAGGGAATCAGGGGGGCTCCCTTTCCACCGGCAGCCATGTCGCGGGGACGGAAATCAGATACGGTGGTAACTCCCGTCCTTTCCGCAATGATCGACGCCTCTCCAATCTGTAGCGTAGAGGCCACGAGTCGATTGCAGATTAAGGCCGGTTCAGACTGGTGGTAGATGGTTTGTCCATGGGAACCGATCAGATCTACCTGGTGAATTTCGATGTGGGCTTGCTGGCAGAGCTTGAGCACTGCTTCTGAATACAACATCCCGAGCAGGAAGTTGAGCTGGCTGATTTCTCCGGAGGTGAAGGGTTTCCCTGCGGCGATCCGCAGGAGTCGCCCCGCAATTTCCGGCTCCAGTGGGGCCGACAGGAAGTGTTTCAATTTTACGCGAGTTGACAACCCTGACCCAGCGATCTCTACCAAGGCCGCGTCAATGCCGTCCAGGGAGGTTCCCGACATCAATCCAACAGCCAGCCTACATTCTTTCATCAATTCCCCTTTACAATTGCTTCTTGAATTCATGCAGTTTGGCCAGAGCCTGCAGGGGAGTCAGCGAATCGGGATCCAGTTGGCGAAGTTCCTCCAAGACTTCGTGGTCAGTGATCATGAACAAGTTCAGCTGCGCCGAGGGGGTAGTTTTTCTCCGCTTGTAGTGCCGTGTCAAATGATCACTGATTTCATGCTCACCTTCCTCGTGCTTCCGGAGAATCTCACGGGCCCGGTCCAGCACAAGGGGAGGCAAGCCAGCTAGCTTGGCCACTTCAATGCCGTAACTCTTGTCTGCGCTGCCCGGCTCGACACGTCGAAGGAAAATAATCTCATGGCCGGACTCTCGAACCGAGACATGACAGTTCTTGACGCCGGGCAGGATTTCCGCCAGTTCGGTCAACTCATGGTAATGAGTGGCGAAAAGAGTTTTCGCTTTGGTGTGGGAATGCAGAAACTCGATAACGGCCCAAGCAATCGAAAGGCCGTCAAAGGTGGCTGTTCCCCGGCCGATTTCGTCCAGGATAACCAGGCTGCGGGAGGTTGCCGTATTGAGGATCACGGCGGTTTCAGTCATCTCCACCATGAAGGTGGATCTTCCACGAGCGAGGTTGTCACTAGCTCCGATTCGAGTGAAGATCCGGTCAACAATGGGCATCTGGACCATTTCAGCCGGCACAAATGAGCCGATCTGGGCGAGAATCGAGAATAATGCGGTCTGACGTAAGTAAGTCGATTTCCCTCCCATGTTCGGCCCGGTGATGATCAGGACCTGGTCAGTGGAATCGTTCATGTACAGGTCGTTGGGAATGAACTTGCCTGTGGGCAACTGTTCGCTAAGTTGTTCGATGACCGGGTGCCGTCCAGATTTGATCACCATCTCCCCCTCGGCCTGCAGCCGGGGCCGAGTATAATTCTGCACGTGAGCGACCTCGGCCAGGGCCAGGAGGCAATCTAATTGAGAAATCGCCGTAGCGGTTTGACGGATTCGCCGAGCCTCTTTCCCGACCGCCGTGCGAAGTTCGCCAAACAAGTTGTATTCTATCTCGACGACTCGTTCCTCGGCACCCAGCACCTTCCGCTCGTATTCTTTGAGTTCCGGCGTTGTGAAACGCTCGGCCCCGACCAGGGTCTGTTTCCTTTCGTACTCCGGGGGCACTAACCCCAAATTAGACCTGGTAACCTCGAGGTAATATCCAAATACATTGTTGAATTTAACCTTGAGGTTGTTGATTCCCGTTCGGATCCTTTCCCTGGATTCGATCTCGGCGATAACTTGTTTGCCAGTAGAGCTGATCTGCCGGAGTTCGTCCAGTTCGGCGTTGATACCTTCTCGAATCAACCCCCCGTCGGTCAATGGGATGGGGGGATTATCCCGGAGGGTCCGTCCAATCAGTCGGGCGACATCCTCCAGGGCATCGCATCCCTCATCGAGCAACCGCAGCCGCGCCGAATTGAACGGACCTAGCCCGGACTTAATGAAAGGGATCTGCTCCAAGGATATCTTTAGAGCATTCAGATCACGTGCATTGGCAGTGGAGAGTGCGACCTTGGAAAGAAGGCGTTCGATATCGTAGACTCGGCGAAGGCAACTCTTGATTTCCTCTCTTTGAATCAGATTCTCTTTCAGCTCAGCAACGGCGTCCAGACGGGGATTGATCTCCGCAAGCTCCAACTCGGGGCGCAACAACCAGTTCCTCAGCAAGCGTGCTCCCATGCCGGTTGAAGTTCTGTCCAGGACGTCGATCAGCGTTGCCTGGCGGGAACCATCAAAAAGGGACTCGACCAGTTCGAGGTTTCGAATCGTCGACTGATCCAGTACCATGGCTCCGCCTAATTCATAAAATTGCAGACGATCAATATGGCCGAGCGAAGCCTTCTGGGTTTCTTTCAGGTAATGCAGGATTGCTCCGGCGGCAGCTACAGCCAGATTCTTCCCTTCACAGCCGAAGCCGTCCAGCGTCATCACGCCGAAATGCTCAGTCAGCAGGCGCTGGGAGTAATCTGCAGAAAAAGTCCAATCCTCCACGGGGGTCTTGACGAAGGAGTCAAGGAAACTCCACGAGGGCTCCTGAACCTTCAGGCTTGCGGGGTGAAGAGTCTCCTTGACATGGAAACGTTCCAACTCGGCCTCTAGGAGTTGCCAAGAATATTCGCCCAGTATCTCCGTAATTCGGAAATCACCCGTGGAAAGGTCCACCGCCGCCAGTCCAATGCCGATTCGATCAGGCCAGATTGAACAAAGATAATTGTTTTCTCCGGGAGTGAGAAGGCTGCCATCGGCTACGGTTCCCGGAGTAACCACCCGAGTAACCTCACGTCGAACCAACCTCTTGGCCAGCGCGGGACTCTCCATCTGGTCACAGATTGCCACGCGGTATCCCTTGCGGATCAACTTGGCGATATACTGATTCGCTGCATGATAGGGAACTCCACACATGGGGATGGAGATGCCCTTCTCTTTGTTCCTGGACGTCAGTGTGATTTCAAGTTCGCGGGAGGCCACTACGGCATCATCAAAAAACATTTCATAGAAATCGCCCAACCTGAAAAAAACGAGGGCCTGGGGATATTCCTTTTTGACTTGATGATACTGAGCCATCATTGGGGTGGAGGGTTCCATGTTGCCTCGCGTTCCCACAAAAATCACCATCCGTCTGCTGACACAAAATTCGTTGTTGCCCAGGTTCAGCGAGTATATAATCTCCCACCGTGTATGTCAATGAATCCCGCATCCCGTCTGGCTTTTGACGGAGGCCCGGCAGGCCTCGGGATAACGGGTGGGGAGTTTGTGACTTGCGATTCCTGAGTATCGACACTTCTACCAGCGCAGGCAGTATCCTGCTTAGCCAGGACGAGCGAATCCTGGGTGAAGTCAACCTCGATTCCACACAAACTCATTCTGCTCGACTGCTTCCCGGCATCGATTACCTGCTCAAGAACACAGGATTAGAGCTAAAAGACCTCACCGGGTTTGCGGTCATTAACGGCCCAGGCTCATTTACCGGGCTGCGGATCGGACTTTCCGTGGTGAAGGCTTTAGCCGAAAGCACGGGTAAGCCAGTGATCCCAGTCACTGCCTTCGATGCGTGGGCGGAAAAGCTCCATGAACACCAGGGAATCATCATCCCGTTCCTCGATGCCCGCCGCGGAGAAGTTTATGCATGTGTCTATGATAGATCCGGCCAATGCTTGACCGAGACGATGCCTGGAACCGTGAACAGACCGGATCTGATTCTTGCCCGAATCGCGGTGGAGGAGGCGTTATTCGCAGGTGACGGGGCCCTCCAGTATAGCCCCCTGATCCAAACTCCACTTCATGGTCGCTGGCGGGTGGCACGATCAGACTCCTTTCTCGGGCGGCCACTCGCCCGTTTGGCCTACCAAAGGGCCCAAGCGCAGCAGGTCCAATCTGCCGTGGATCTGCAGGCGTTTTATATTCGAAAATCCGACGCGGAATTGAATTGGAAAGAAAAATGAACATCATAATCCGGGTCATGCAGGTTTCGGATATCCCCGAGGTCGTTTCCATCGAAAACAGCTGGAGCTTTTTGAGCAAGTGGGGAGAAGAGGGTTACCAGCGGGTCCTGCGGGATTCCAGGATCTATGCTTGCCTCGTGGCAGAGGATCTCGATCCGGAAGGAAACCAGAGCAGGTCAGCCCTGTCCGGGCTGGCGGTGTTGGCTGTATTGATTGATTTCTGTGAGCTGTGCAATCTCGTTGTCCAGCCCGCGTACCTCTCGAAGAAAGTCGGTTATCGATTGTTGCGAAGCTGCCTTGAAATCGCCCGTCACAAAGGTGTTTCCAGGATGTTCCTGGAGGTGCGAACCTCCAACTTGCACGCTATCGAGTTCTACAAGGCCAATGGATTTCAAGTTGTTTCCAAGCGGAAGAATTATTACCGGAATCCTACGGAAGATGTCTGGATAATGGAAAGAAGAGATTCGGGGAACAAGTTTGGCCCTTCAAACCAAAATCCACTTGATTGGACTGGACAACCGTTATGAATTTAATGAGTGTGGAACTTTTGATCATTGTTCTGTTGTTGGTTGCCAACGGATTGTTCGCCATGTCCGAAATCGCCATCGTCTCGGTTCGCAAAGCACGCCTGCAGAACGCTGCCAATGAAGGTGACAAAGGGGCGCAGGCGGCTCTGGATCTTGCCAATGCCCCAAGCCGATTCTTGTCGACGGTTCAACTCGGGATCACTCTGGTTGGGGTTCTGGCCGGAGCTTTCGGAGGTACGACAGTCGCCCGAACCATTGCCCCTCACCTGGAAGCGATCCCGTACCTTGCGCCCTATCGAGAAGCCGTTGCTTTGGGTTTGGTGGTGGTCGCGATTACGTTGTTGTCTCTGATTTTTGGAGAGCTGGTTCCCAAGCGGCTGGCCTTGTACAACCCTGAGAGGATTGCCTCGGTGGTGGCCGCCCCCATGACCTTACTTTCCAGGATTGGCGGGCCTATCGTTGGTTTCCTGGTGTTCGTGGTGGATGGGGTCCTGCGCCTCGTCGGGATTTGCAGTAAGTTTGAGGCCCCAGTGACTGAGGCAGAGGTAAAGGTCCTGATTGATCAAGGCACTGAAGCTGGCACTTTCGAACGGGTGGAACGGGATATGGTTCAAAGAGTGTTTCGCCTGGGCGATCGCCGCGTAGCATCGCTTATGACACCCCGACCTGCCATTGTGTGGTTGGATGTCAAGGCCCCTCCCGAGGAGATCCGAAGAAAAATCAGAGAGAGTGTTCACACCCGGCTTCTCGTTGCCGACGATCGCCTGGACAATCTCCTGGGAGTTGTACATGCCAAAGATCTGCTGGTACGGTGCCTGGCGGGCGAACCATTCGATCTACGGTCGATTCTGCAGCAACCTCTTGTCGTCCCCGAAAACACTGCGGCCTTAAACCTCCTGGAGTCCTTTAAGCAGTCGGGGACTCACACGGCTACCGTAATAGATGAGCACGGTGGCGTCCAGGGGGTCGTCACACTGACAGACGTCTTGGAGGCGATTGTGGGAGACATTCCTTCGATTGAGACCCGGACGGAACCCGCCGTGATCCAACGGGAAGACGGATCGTGGCTTCTGGATGGGATGCTGCCTGTCGAGGAATTGAAGAACCTGTTGCAGATCCCCAGCCTACCGGGAGAACAGCAGAGCTATTACCACACCCTGGCCGGTTTTGTCATGATGAAGCTGGGACGGATTCCCTCCTCCTCTGATCACTTCGAATGGGGAGGCCTACGGTTTGAAGTTGTCGATATGGATGGCCATCGAGTGGATAAGGTTCTAGTCGCACGCATCCAGAAGGAGACTCCGCCTCCCCAAGGGGTGCCTCATAATGAAGGGTAACTTTTCCCTATGGTTGATGCCCCCAAACGATACGAGTCGGCGCCTGAAGCGGTTCATCCTGGGTCTCAGTAAGCGCTTCGCCAGTCCTGCGTTTGAGCCCCATGTGACCCTGCTAGGCCGATTAGAGGGAACAGAGACAGAACTCAGGTCTAATGCCTCGATCCTGGCTTCCCGGTTGAAACCGGTCCTGATTCAATTGGAGGAGGTGGGTTACCTCGATGAATATTTCAGGTGCCTGTTCATTCGGGTGGCTCAACCCCGGAGCCTGCTTGATGCCCACCAGACGGCCGTGGAAATCTTCGGGGCTGACAAACAATCTAAGTTCATGCCGCATCTTAGCCTGGTTTATGCTGACCTTAACAACGAGGTGAAGTTAAGAATCATCCAAGATATTGGAACTTCATTTCAGGACCGTTTCCAGGTTCGGAGCCTTCATTTGTATTCAACCACGGGTTCGCCTGAAAAATGGTATTGTATAGGCCAATTTGCTCTAGGCAAGCGCCCCTTGACTTGATGCCTCAAATGACATTACTCGACTGGAGTCGATTGAATCCTTCCGATGAACCCGGCTGCCGGAACGGTTATTTTTGACTTTGACTACACTCTGGCTGATTCTTCTCAGGGGATCATTGAGAGTGTGAACTATGCCATGTTCCAGTTGGGACTGCCCAAGGTGACACCGGAGAAAATTCGCTCCACGATAGGTCTTTCCCTGCCGGCCACACTGGCGGAGTTGGCTGGGTCGCAGGATGCCGGATTGTCTGACGGCTTTGTCCGATTCTTCATCCAGCGGGCGGATGAGGTCATGGTCAACAGGACCGTTGTCCTGGAGGGAGTTCCGGAGACCCTCAGAATCATCAAAGGCCTAGGGTTTTCTACCGGGATCGTATCCACCAAGTTCCGCAGTCGAATTGAGTCGATTTTGGGCCGCGAGGGCCTTCTGGAATGGGTCGACATCATTGTCGGCAGCGAGGACGTGAGTATTCACAAACCGGACCCTGAAGGCCTCTTCACCGCCATCAAGCGTTTGGGAAACCGGCTGGAAGACTCTCTCTATGTCGGCGACAGTGTCGTTGACGCTCAGACTGCCTCACGTGCCGGAGTCAGGTTCGTGGCTGTCTTGTCGGGGGTCACTCCTCCGGAGCACTTCAGCCCGTACCAGGTGGATCGTATTCTCCAAGGGCTTACGGAGCTTCCTTCATTCTTACTGGAATTAAACTGTCGAAATAATCAAGGAGTGTCATGATGCTAATACCATTTCCTCGTAACGTGGTTTTGCTTGTTCTGTTGACGATCTTTTCCCTGGCTACGGGCTGCATCCCCGCAAAAGTTGGGGATACCAAGATTGAGTCGGAATCTGTCGATTTGAAAGGGGCTGAGAAGGTACGGGTTGAGTTGAAAATTGCAGTGGGGGAACTGAGAGTCAGCGGCGGAGCCAAGAGACTATTGGACGCCGATTTCATCTACAATGTTTCTTCTTGGAAGCCTCAAGTGAAATACGAAGTCCAGGGGAAAGAAGGCGTGCTCACTGTTCGCCAGCCCGATACGGCCTCCTCCGGAGGTAGCAGGACTAAGAATGAGTGGAACCTCAGTCTCACCGATACCGTTCCCATCGACCTACGTGTGGAGTGTGGAGTAGGGCAAAGCAATTTTGAACTGGGAAGCCTCTCACTTGATAACCTCGAGATTCAGACGGGAGTGGGCGAAACCACTGTGGAACTGCTTGGCGATTGGAAGAAGGACCTCCATGCCAGCATAAAGGGGGGCATTGGGAAGGCGGCTTTGCGGCTTCCCGGCAACGTTGGGGTACGCGTTGAATCCGACAAAGGAATCGGGAGTGTCTCTGCCCGAGGATTGCGGAAAGAAGGAAACATCTATACCAATGAAGCCTATGGCAAGTCGAAAGTAACGCTGAACATCCACGTCCAGGCCGGGATTGGGGAGATTCAGTTGGAACTTGCGGATTAGGGAACCTTTTTCCAGGGTCTGGCCACCAAGTGGAGGGCAAGGCTCAGAGTGACCAAAAGGGCAGAAAGCAGACAATAGTCACAGAAGGAAAGGATCACGAACGCCTGCAAATAGAATAAATAGAGCGTAAAGGCAAAAGCCAGGATGGTAATTGGCAGAGTCAGGCGCAAGATCCGATCGAATCCATAGGCAGCAAAGATACCGCCGAACGCCATAGAAATGTAAAAAGCAAGACCTCCCCAGGCAATAGAGATCCCCCGGACCCGGGCATAGGGACTGTTGAGAACCTCATCGCAACCCTTGGCGATCCCGCAAGGGACAATAAAATGCATCAAGCTGTTGATGGCCACGTAGCCAGAATCAATCATGCCGACGAAAGCCAGGGAAGCGAGGATCCAGCCGAAGAGGGCTCGGTGACTCATTTGGCTTTCCGGATGGCGTCGGTGTTGAGCTGCTCGAATTCAGCTTCACTCTTAGTCGTGGGCATACGGACCCCGTTGAGGAAAAAGGTAGGCGTCTGAGTTACCTGGACCATTTGGCCTTCCAAGACGTCCTTATAAATCTTGTCTCGCAATTCACTGTCCCAGAGATCCCGCTGGAACTTCTCCAAGTCCATTTGAAGCTCGGCCGCATAATTCAGAAAGAACGTCTGGGCATCCGGAACGTTAGCCCAATCAACCTGGTGTTTGAACAATAGTTCGGACATCTCCCAGAACTTGAATTGCTTTCCGGCTGCTTCTGCCGCTTCGGATGCAATCAGGGCATTGCGATGCACCACTTCCAAGGGAAAATGCTTGAAGACCACCAACAATTCCTCGCCGTGTTTCTTAATCAACTCCCCAACCACCACGCTCGCGCGTCCGCAGGAACCGCACTGGAAATCTGCAAACTCGATCAGCACGGTCTTGGCGGCAGGATTGCCACGGCTCCAGCCCTTCGTAGTGGGTGCGGACTTAGTCCCGATGATTGAATTGACCGGCTTGGGAGAGGGCTCATCTCCCTGGCTTCGATGAGCCAAAAACAACGCGACTGCAAGGGCAGAACAAACCAATACGGTCACAACCAGGGAAGGCTTGGCCAAGGAGAGTCTGCCAGAGCTCTTTCCAGCCTTGGCATTGTTAGTTCGAAAAGAGCTTCCGCTGGTGCTCATAGGGTGAAAATATCCTCACGTTGAAGTCGTAAAGTCATGGTACAAGGATAACATCGTCCTTTGTCCCGGGAGCGCCATCTGCCCCCAGAGATGACAATTGGAAGGAGTTGGTTCCTGTAGTCCTATAGACCAGCTGGCGATTCCAAGCATCGTACCGAATCACTTCCGACATGTAATTCGGTACCAGGATGTCTGTCAATTTGATGATATCCGGCGCATCCGGATAAAGTCCCTTAGCCTGCTTGTACCTGTTCAAACCCTCCAAGATTTTCTGAAGGCTCCCTTGGGTCTGCTTCGCCAGGACCATGTCCAGCGCTTCCTGGAATGCTTTAAGATCAATCCAGTTTCTGTCCCCTACCCGAACAGACTGAACTTGCCAGTTGTTGTTTTTGTCTCGAGTAAACTGAAACACGGACTGAATCTGCACTTCAGCAACAGCCCTGTCCTCATCCGTTTGGGAGACGCTTTGCACTTGTATCTGCTTTGCGGAAAGGTGTGCGAAGCCCAACTGCTGGATCTCTTCCCTCACCTTGCTCGGATTGGGTTGGTGCCGGCTAACGCAAGCTGCCAAAAGCAAACAGGAAAAAATTAAGCTCAAAACTATGAGTGTGCTAGAGGAGATCGAATCTCGTTGGGGTTCAGGACAAGTCTTTTGATCGGCGCCCAAATCCATTCAAGTTTATCCGGATCCCTGATGAATATCCTTATTTTATCGGTTCGCACCCTTAAAAATGATCCTATTAATAGAGCGAGGGTGTCAAGAAAACTCTCGATGCAGAATCCGGAAGAGCGCATAAGCAACGCGGCCGGAGCGTATTGCCGGAATGCAAGCTCAGGGATGAGGAAGCCTGCGATGTCATCATTGCCACAGATCAGTGACTCATGCTATCGCAGGAATTCTTCATAGTGTCTTGGATCGATCATCCTAAGGTCTGACCTCTTCTTTCCGGTCAAAAGAGGACCGAATCCATAATTGACGGTACTAAGGGAGCATTCGCAGAAATGGGAACAGTGCCAAGATTCAACAGGACCTGATTCTCTTTACAATCGACTGTGAACAGTAGTTTCCCCCACCCAATTACATCGCGGCAGAACGTCTCAGTTTTGCTGCCTGGGGAAGCATAGGCCACGAAGACCTTATCCGCGAGGGCTGCAGCAATTCGGTTCCTTGCCTGTGCCAGTTCTGCTGTTACTCGATGTTTCTCCGGTAGGAAGCCTGACAGAATCAGAAGCCGGTCTTCGGCCAGCGGCTTCTTCCACTCTGGAGGAATCCGCATTCTCTCAATGCCACGGGCCAGGCATATGAGCACGGGTTGAATTCCACGAAGGAGCAGCCGCAAGCATTCTTTCTCCATCGGAGAATGGAAGCCACTGATCACTGGGACTCCTGCATCGCGCATGGCGCGTGCCAGGTCATAGGTCTTCAGGATCAAGGCGCCAGGACATTGGACCGAACAGAATATCCCCAGAGGTCGGCAAGTCAATAGTTCCTGGTTGCCGAGGAGGAAAAGGACCGGTGGCGTGGAATCTCTCAGGCATGCCCTCAGCGATGTCGGGTATCCAAGGTCATCCGTCCGGACACGAGCAATCTCCATGGCGTGCCTTTCTGTCAAATGTTCGCCTTCAGAATCCTTCAAATTACGATGTCACACGGAAAGTTGGACAAAAGTGGGACGCAAGGTGAGACAAGGTGGGACGGGCGTCCCGCCCGTCTCTGGAGTTTGGACATCTAATGTGGACGGGCGTCTCGTCCCCGCTAGTCTGGTTTGCGGGCAAGATGCCCGCGCTACGTTAGGTCTCTTCGGCCTCTTGCCCCATGCGGTACTTGATGTCGTAGTTAATGATGTAATCAAGCTCCTCATTAGTGAATTGAAAATGCCTAGACAGTGTGCGGTCTATTTCATCAATCAACAGTTTACAGTTCTTTGAGTCGATGGAGTCGATGAGGAGTCCGCTCTTTCTCCACTGGAAGGTATTTGATCGATAGCATTGCTCCAGATGACTGGAGAGCATTTGTAATCTCTCCCTTGTGGGGTCATCAAATCGCGACAAATCGACAGGAAATTCACCTACGTCTGAGGGATTAACATGCCTTGTGTCTGTATAGGCACAATAAAACATATAGTATGTCGAGGAATTTAGGAGGCCGTGAACAACATCACGCTCCATCTTGCTTCCAAATCCGATCGAATTCACCTCTCCCCTTATTCTGGCTTCTCCTCCTGTTTCAGGTTTTGCAGTTGGCGGGGTCAGAAGAAACTGACAAAAGTATCCGGGTACTCTGACCCAAAAAACTAGATAATTTCCTCCCCGGCGTGCGAAGTAATTTAGACTGCAGGAACTTTGTATTTTCTCCAAGACACTCACGGCCAACGGATTGCCGACTTTACAGTAAAGCCCGTGATAATCCTCCCCCAGTCTGGATAATGGAGCATACTCGAGCATTAGGAAAAGATGATCTCTTTCACCTTCTCTTGAGTTCCATCGGTGGTATTTAGTTGAAAACTGAGAAGTAGCCTGACTCACATGAGAAGTAAGTATTATTGTCAGCCTGTTCTGTGCGCCTGCGAAGAGCTGGCCGGGGCGGTTGGAATAGTGCGAAAGCCAGCACGACCTGCGCGAACCAAGAACAACATCCCTCAACGGCTTTAACGCACCAGGACAAGCGGTTGAAATTGGGACTATGAGCCCAATTCTACCGAATCTGGACGAAAGGGCGAGTGATCGTTCCACAGTGAATGCATAGAGATTCGCACACGCTTCAGTTGAGAACTTAAGGATTCTGTAATCCTTCACCTTTGCATACTCTAAGTACGGTGGATTCCCGACAATTACGTCAAAGCCCCCCTGCTGGATGATGCCATAAAACTCTACACAGCAATGGAACGGCTGGTGGCTCTTGCGCCATTTCTTGAACTCGCTGGGGCTATCTTTCACCCCGTACTCTCCGGCCAGGTAGCGGTCGAGTTCCTCTTCCAAATCGTGAAGCCGACTGCGCAGTTCTGTCTTGGCTTCAGTGAACCGATCCGCTTCCACAGCATGAACGATCTGCATCTCGCGGAACCGTTGATACGCCCGGTCGGAAATCTCGGCTCGTTCCGTAATCCTCGCCAGCGTGTTGTCAAAATCCAACTTGGCTGTCATGGCCTTCTTCACCTCGTCGAGAGTTGCAAACCCGACAAGAGTATTTCCGGCGCGAATATTGAAATCGATATCAGGGAGAGGTTCCAATCCGAGATTCTCTTTTGACAGGTCAGGTTCAACCTGAGCCACCAGCTTGAGGAAGAGCCGCAGTTTGCAGATCTCGACCGCCTCTTCCATGATGTCTACGCCAAACAGGTTGCCAATAATAATGGACTTTAAGATGAAGTAGCGGCGGTTAAGATGCGCCTGGGTTTGTTCCAAAATGCGCCGGAAGTCCGAGTACTTACGGAGATGCGGTCTGCCAAGTGGGACGAAAAGTGGGACGGGCGTCTCGCCCGTTGTCGCAGGCGGGACATCTGTGCTGTCTTGTTTTGGGGCCAAGATGCCAGTGCCATGTTGGTCCACAGGCAAGATGCCTGTGCCACTTTCCGCGCCACCCTGGCACACGGGCAAGATGCCTGTGCCACTCTCTAGTTCCACAGGCGAGACGCCTGTGCTACTTTCTGTACTATTCTGCAAGCCCATGCCAATGCCAAGGCGATACTGGCCAGGCTTAAGCCCCGCCTTTATCGGATTGTCGCGGATGTACCGGCAATAGTGGTCCAATTGCTCAATGCTCCGCACAATGTGGTCGTAGGATTCTTCTTGCCAGACTGTTCCCTGCCGGCCGATCAGTTTGTTGATTTCTTTCGCAGTGTAAGATTTCCAGGAATGCTCGATTTCGCGCAGCCGATGTCCGCCTTTGGGCGTGACCAGAAGGTGAACGTGATTGGGCATAATGACATATTCACTCAGCTCATAACGCTCTCCATCAAAGTGCCGCAAGGCATTCTCAACAATGGCTGAAATATCTGGCAGGCGCAGCCAGCATTCGCCGTATCCTGCGTCTGAATACTCCTCCAGCCTTCCCGTAAAACGGCTGTGGAATTCATGCTCCTCCTGTGCGTTCCAAGGCTTCGGGTGACGCTTCAACCATTGGTCTCGCTCCTCGCGCCACTGCCGCACCTTCTCTTGCGGGAGGGAATCCGCGAGCCGGAAAGTTAAGAAGTAGGTGGCTCCTTCCTGTTCCCAGTGGGGGAGGTTACGAGTGTGGGTCCGAGTCTCGGCCCATGGATTGAAGTACTGTGGGACGTACTGTGGGCCGGGCGTCCCGCCCGGCTGAGCGGGCAAGATGACTGTACCGTCTTGCCATACAAGCGAGACGCCTGTCCCACTCTGCAGCTCCACGAGCGAGACGCTCGTGCTACTTTCTGCGCTAATTTGCTCCACGGGCGGGACGCCCGTGCTACTTTGGCTCATGATACCTTCATCGATAAACGCCTGCATTCGCTCCAAGCAGGCTTCATATAGTCGCTCCAGGATGTTCAGCGCAGCAAACAAAAAGGCTGGTCCCCCGCTCTCCAGCCAAAACAAAATACTGCCCTTGTGCTATTCCTGCAGCGCAAGCCTTGGAGAGCCTGGAATCAAGAGAAGTCTACAGCAACCATCTGGTAACTCTCCAACCGGGGCAGGACAAAATCTATCCGGTCTCCACCTTGCGAATATTCAAGGGCATTTTCTTGGGGAACCGCGTGCACAGCGCGGACCTTCCTGGGAACACGGACGGAGATCTTGAGATTGAAGACTGGAATCAGGTCTTCAATCACTTCCCCTGGCCAATGGCGGGGAAAATGACCACTCGGGATTTGCGGGCATTTTATGAGTTCCTGAGTGCCATCCCTTCTATACCTACAAGTACGCCGCCCGGACCCTGCTTTGCTTCAGGACAATAGCAGAATTGTGACCTCTGTAACATGTGTCAGGCGCCGCACTCCAACGCATCCTACCCGTCATGTTCGTTACGTCCTTCCGCCTGAACCCTTCGCCAGAACCTATCCAACATCTGCGGTGCAGTACTTGCACTTCTTGGCTGCCATGGGGATGGACTCAGTACACTTGGGGCACTCCTTGGTGGGAGGTGGAGGTGGAGCAGGCGCCTCCTTGATCAGGGATTTAGTGATCATGTAAACACAAAATCCGATTACAGCGAAGTCCACGATGCTCCCAAGAAAATTGCCATAGTTCAATGCATTAATGACTTCCTTTCCATCCGCAGCAGTGATTTTTCCCAGGACGATCTTGGCTGAGCGCCATTCACCACCCGGGATCACCAGACTGATAAGCGGCATGAGAAGATCCGCCACGATCGAGGAAACAACTTTGCCCACAGCACCGCCCATGATGACTGCGATGGCCAAACCCAAGACCTGGTTCTTCAGTAAGAAACCTTTGAAACCTTTAACCATGTTTTGCCTCCTCTGGCTCGATTGGTCTTAAGAGCGAAAAGATGTCAGGAGATGAAACCTGGCATTCGAAAAAACAGAATGCGATTTCAAGGAAAACCGGACTTTGGAGGGAATCCTTTATATTGGAATTCCCGTAACGCGTCAATTGGTCTTTTCAAGGGGGCTGGGTGCAATTCCAAGTGCGACATTTAATTGGAGATGGGATGCCCTCATCCCGACAACCTACTCTCTGGCAAGCGCCGCGAGGGCGCGGCGTCTCCAGTCGTACTTGGAATTGCACCCAACAGGCTTGCCTTAAAGTGAAATTGGGGTACCCTATTAGATGTCCCTGGAACACTGGGCCGGTGAACCGCTCCAGGAATCAAAGCCTTAGGGCCAGGACTGAATGGTAAAGCGAGAGAACCCCAAATCCCGGGGTAGAGGCGCGGATTGGAACCCATCCAATCGGTTTGAAAGCCTGCGCTATGAACCTGACACAGACCAAGATGAGACCGACCAGCCTGCCCCAAGCACTCAGTTTCTGAAGGACCACAGCAGAAGTCTGATTACTTACAACGACAGCCCGGACGTGGGCTTTGACGCCAGCATCAATCCGTACCGCGGTTGCGAACATGGCTGCATTTACTGTTATGCCCGTCCGACTCACGAGTACCTTGGCTACTCGGCGGGTTTAGATTTTGAAACGAAGATCCTGGTTAAAGAACAAGCCCCGGACTTGTTGCGAACGGAACTCTCTTCCAACAAGTGGAAACCGCAAGTGGTGGCCATCAGTGGTGTGACTGATCCCTACCAACCCGTTGAACGGAAGCGAGAATTGACCAGGAGTTGCTTGGCGGTCTTTTGTGAGTTTCGGAATCCTGTGGCGGTTGTGACCAAGAACTATCTCGTCACCCGCGATCTGGACTACCTTACCGACCTGGCCAGAGATCATGCTGCCGCGGTTTTCCTTTCCGTGACCACACTGGACGGAGACCTCTGCCGGGTCCTGGAACCAAGAACCTCACATCCCTTTCGTCGCTTGGCTGCCATCGAAAAGCTCAGTTCAGCGGGCGTGCCAACCGGGGTGATGGTGGCACCTGTGATCCCCGGACTGACCGATCATGAACTGCCTGCCGTGCTCGCCGCTTGCGCGCAAGCTGGCGCGCATTTCGCAGGATACATTGCCCTCCGATTGCCCCTGACAGTCGCCCCTCTCTTTGAACAGTGGCTCGCCCAGCATGTACCTGATCGAAAGAACAAGGTGTTAAACCGAATCCGTTCGCTGCGGGATGGAAGGCTGAACGATCCCCGATTTGTGTCAAGAATGCGTGGTCGGGGAATTTTTGCTGACCAAATCGCGGATCTGTTTGCTATTTCCTGCCGCAAAGCTGGGATTGCTGAGAAGCGGCCCCAGCTCTCAACTGCAGCGTTCCACCGTCCCTTGGGCCCTCAACTTGAGCTCTTCAGTTCTTAGCACACACCAGTCTCTAGGAGCATACTTAGCACAGGCCTGAAAAGCCGCTATTGGCTTGGATCTTTTGGCTTGATCCTGAGACTCCCCGCGGACAAAATTTTCCTCCGCGTCTTTGCGTCTCTGCGGTCTGTTTTTGGTTGCGGCCACAAGACTAATTCACACAAGAGCACCTTCAGCCCTCCTCTCGCCCGGCCAATCGAGAAGCCAACACTTCGATCCAATCCGAAAATGCTTCACCCCAGGAAAATCTCGATTCGACTTGTTCCGTCTGAGGATTAAAGCCCGCCTTGCCAAGAACCGCTTGAACCCGGGCCGTATAATCGCGTTTCTCAGGAAGCAGCCCGTTATAGGCAGCGATGGCTTTCTCGTTGCCGTGGCGCGCCACCATTCCTCTCAGAATACTAGTACCGACGGCAATGTTCTGTTCAGGATTGAGCAGATTTCTTTCTTCGAAGTTGAACACCCTAGAGTGGATCCTCACATTGACTTGCATGAGCCCAAGATCGCCCGAAGGCGCAACGGCCAATGAGTTTCCACCGCTTTCGACCACGACAATGGCGGCCACGACCGCAGGGCTCAAACCTTTTTCCACACAGTTCCGAGCAATTGCCAGTGCATATCGGTCTCGATCCTCGTCGTCCAGAGAGGTCTGACCAAGAACCCGGCTGGCAGTCTTTTGGGCTCGCTTCATTCGCAAGTCAATGACATAACTATGGAGCATCAAGTACCCTGTGATACCGGTCATTGCCAATACTAAAAAGATGAGAAGGGCCAGGACAACTTTAGTCTTCCCGGACCTCTTTGTTCGGCGAGAGGACCGTGCCGCTCTGGCCATCGAGGGATGGCGCTGTTGCAAGGAAAATCTTGATTTTCGGTTTTTTCGCGGCATCTTCAAAAAGGATGGTTGTCTTCAGACTATTGACCACAGGCAATGGATGGTGAGCTAGGAAAGGTCATAGGGTAGTCCCTAGCAGATTTTCTCCTTTAAGAATCCGCAGAGACACCCTCAGCCCTATTGCTCGAGTTGATAATTGGGGGCTTCCTTGGTGATGATCACGTCGTGAACGTGGCCTTCCTTAAGACCGGCCGAAGTAATCCTGATGAATTGGGCTTTGGTTTGGAGTTCCTGGATGCTGCCACAGCCACAATAGCCCATCCCGGCCTTCAGACCACCGACAAGTTGCGTTACCATGGCGGCCAAGGGTCCTTTGTACGGGACTCGTCCCTCTATCCCCTCAGGGACCAGTTTCTGTTCATTGGTTTCGGCTTCCATGTGGTACCGATCACGGCTACCGGCCTGCATGGCCGACAGAGAACCCATACCCCTGTAACCTTTAAAACTACGCCCCTGGAAAAGCACAATTTCCCCGGGGCTTTCGTCCGTCCCGGCGAAGAGACCCCCGATCATCACGGTGTCCGCCCCGGCAGCAATGGCTTTGGTGATGTCGCCCGAGAATTTAACGCCACCATCAGCAATGAGTGGCACATTGGCTCGTCTTGCGGTCCGAGTGCATTCGAGAATCGCTGAGATCTGGGGGACTCCGGCTCCTGAGACCACTCGGGTGGTGCAAATTGACCCCGGGCCAATCCCGACCTTTATCCCGTCGGCGCCACAGCGAATCAAATCAGCAGCACCTTCCGCGGTCGCCACGTTTCCAGCAATCAATTCGGTCTCAGGATATTTTCGCTTGATGAGGGTGATGCCCTCCATGACGCGCTTTGAATGACCATGGGCCGTGTCTATGGCAATGACATCGACCTTGGCCTTCACCAACGCGTCGGCCCGGTCCATGTAATCTCCAGTCACCCCGATAGCAGCGCCCACGATGAGTCGCCCCTGGCTGTCTTTGGCTGAATTCGGATATTGGATCTTCTTCTGGATGTCTTTGACGGTAATAAGCCCTTTCAGCATATAGTCACGATCCACCACCAGAAGTTTTTCCACACGATGGCGGTGCAGGATTTCCTGGGCTCCTTCCAGCGTCGTACCCACGGGGACCGTGATGAGATTTTCTTTAGTCATCACCTCGGAGATCGGCAGATCCAGCCGGGTTTCAAACCGCAGGTCCCGGTTGGTCAGGATGCCCACCAGCTTGCCATTCGTTGTAATAGGAACCCCTGAGATTTTGTAATGCTTCATCATTTCCAACGCTTCGTAAATCCGGTTCTCCGGGGACATGGTAATAGGATCCACGATCATCCCGCTTTCCGAACGCTTGACTTTGTCGACCTCAGATGCCTGCTTCTCCACACTCATGTTGCGATGGATGATTCCGATGCCACCCTGCTGGGCCAACGCGATGGCCAGGCGAGATTCCGAGACAGTATCCATGGCGGCACTGACGATTGGAATATTCAGCCTGATCTGGCGGGTCAGATAAGTTTGGGTGGAAACTTCGGCCGGCAAAACGTCAGATTTCTGGGGTACCAGCAAGACATCATCGAACGTCAGCCCTTCAGTTATGTTGGTTTCGGTCATTCACTCTCCATTCATGAAGCGCGTTTCAATGCACAGCACTTCTTAAATTTCTTGCCGCTACCACAGGGGCAGGGGTCGTTACGACCGATCTTGGGACCACGAATGATAGTCTTGGGAGCCTCCATTTCTTCACCGGGTGCGTTCAGGGTCAATTCCTGCCTTCTCTGCCGTCGCTCCATTTCACGGACGCGCTCCTGTTCTTCGACCGGCTGAAGGAGATAAAGCAAGCGAAGCGTCTCCTCTTCAATGCTGCCCATCATCTGCTGGAAGGTCTCGAAAGACTCCTTCTTGTACTCCACCAACGGATCCCTCTGACCGTACCCCCTCAAGCCAATTCCTTCCTTCAGCTGGTCCATGGCCAACAGATGGTCCTTCCATTGAGAATCCAAAACATTCAAGACGATGACCCGCTCATGCATCCGCATGGCTTCCGAGCCAATGAGCTTTTCCTTGCGCTCGTACTTTTCTTTGGCTTTATTGAAGACGGCCTCCTGGAGTTCGGTCCGGTTGAGCTCGAGGGGATTGATCTTTTCGATCCGACTGTCAAAGCCAAACTGATGCAGGACTGCATGGCGCAACCCCTCCGTGTCCCAGGTCGAAGGATCACTATCGGCTTGGCAATGACGATCCAGGAAATCCTGGATCACATCTTCTGTGAGGTTCAAAAGATATTCGTTCTGGCTGGGTTCATCGAGGAACTTCTTCCGCAACCCATAAATCGTCTTACGCTGCTGGTTCATGACATCATCGTATTCCAGCAAGTGCTTCCGAATGGTGAAGTTGTGAGCTTCGACCTGTTTCTGGGCGGCTTCAATGCGTTTCGAAACCAGTCGCGACTCGATCGGGACACCTTCTTCCATCCCTAAACGTTGCATGATGCTGGAGACTTTTTCGCTGGCAAAAACACGCATCAGGTCGTCTTCCAGGGATAGGTAAAAACGGGAAGAACCAGGATCACCCTGGCGGCCGGCCCGGCCGCGCAGCTGATTATCGATACGTCGAGCCTCATGGCGCTCGGTGCCCAGGATGTGGAGGCCACCCTGGCGAATCACTTCATCATGATCCCTTTTGGCCTCTTCCTGGATCTTATTGAAGACTTCTTCCCATTGCTCCTGGGTGGCAGTGGCAGGATCGATGCCCCTCTTGCGCAGTTGCTCCTTAGCCTGGAATTCCGGGTTCCCGCCGAGCAGGATGTCTGTGCCGCGGCCAGCCATGTTGGTGGCAATAGTAACGGAACCGGTCCGGCCCGCCTGCGCTACGATCTCAGCCTCCTTTTCATGGTACTTGGCGTTCAGAACCACATGTTTGACCCCGGTCTTCTTGAGCATGTTACTCAGGCGCTCAGACTTTTCGATCGAGACCGTCCCGACCAGCACCGGTTGCCGTCGGTCATAAAGCTCCTTGATCTCCTCAACCACGGCATTGAACTTTTCGCGTTCAGTCCGAAAGACCACGTCCGGATACTCTTTGCGAAACATCAGCATGTTGGTGGGGATGACCACTACATCCAGGTTGTAGATCTTGCTGAATTCCGCCGCTTCGGTGTCAGCCGTTCCCGTCATACCCGCTAGTTTTTTGTACATGCGGAAATAGTTCTGGAAGGTAATGGTCGCCAGGGTTTGGTTTTCACGTTCGATCTCGACCCGCTCCTTGGCTTCGACAGCCTCGTGAAGTCCGTCACTCCAACGGCGACCCGGCATCAACCGGCCCGTGAACTCGTCAACGATAAGGACCTTGTTTTCGTTGATGATGTAATGAACGTCCTTTTCGAAAAGCCAGTAGGCTTTCACTAGCTGCTGCACCGTATGAATCCGTTCGGTCACGTCAATATACCGCTCTTCAGTGTAATGAGGGTCAGACGTGTCAGGAATGATCCAATCCTCCATACGGTTTCCAGCCAGGTATTCACGCCCCTTTTCAGTGATATCCACGTTGTGGGATTTTTCGTCAATGACACAGTAAAGCTGGTTGTCAAACTCAGACAACTGCTTGTTGGACATTAGCATGCCTTCGACCTGATCGATCTTCTTCTTGAGATCGCGATGTTTTGAAATCAGGTCGAGATACTGCCGGTTCTTGGGGTCGCCGCGCTTGACCAGAAGCAACTTCTCCAAGGATTCGTCAGAGTAGTCGCCGTCTTTCTCGATTTCCCCCATGGCTTCCCTTAGGTTCTCATTAATCATGCGGGATTGGACTTCGCGCAGGCGTTCGGCCAGGGGCCTCATCGCAATATAGACCTTCTGTTGAGAACTTTCGACGGGCCCGGAGATAATCAACGGAGTCCGGGCCTCATCAATGAGAATCGAGTCAACTTCGTCGACGATTCCGTAATGGTGACCGCGCTGCACACACTCGGCGAGATCGAACTTCATGTTGTCGCGAAGATAATCGAACCCGAACTCGTTATTTGTGCCGTAGGTGACATCGCAGTTATAAGCCTCTTTTCGCTCGTCGTCGTCCAGTTCGTGCTGGATCACCCCCACCGAGAGCCCCAGAAATTTGTAGATTTTGCCCATCCAGTCCGCGTCGCGCCGGGCCAGGTAATCATTGACCGTAATTACATGAACGCCATTGCCCATCAGGCTATTCAAATAAACCGGCAATGTTGCCACCAGGGTTTTCCCTTCCCCGGTCTTCATTTCCGCGATCTTCCCCTGGTGCAGAACAACCCCCCCGATCAATTGGACATCAAAATGGCGCATTTTGAGAGTCCGCTTGCTCACTTCCCGGACTACTGCGAATGCTTCCGGTAGTAAATCGTCCAGAGTCTCTCCCTGTGCCAGACGTTGCTTAAATTCCGGGGTCTTGGCTATCAACTGTTCATCGGAGAGTTTGGAAATAGTCGGCTCGAGACTGTTGATGAGACGGACTATCGGTTGAGCTGCTTTGAGATCGCGTTCGTATTTGCTGCCAAAGATCTTTTTCAGGACAGTATCAACTATCAATGCTTAAAGCCCCCCAAAATGGTTTCAAAGTTCATATTACGTAGGGATGCGAGGCAAAGTCAAGGAGCGGACCCCTGACACTCCAAAGCTTCCGCACAAGTATTGCTCTATAATCCCTTTTTGAATACCCTTTCTATTGTACTGTCCTTGGGAATAGGCGGAGGCCATTTTGCTGCTGGTTGGGAAATTGAATTACCGCTCTTATTGCGGGAACTCGAAGAAGGATTGGAGAAACCATGAAGACAAAACGAATGGGAAGAACAGGATTAAAAGTGAGCAACATCTGCCTGGGAACGATGACCTTCGGAAAACAGTCGGATGAAGCGACCGCTTTTGCCATCATGGACGTGGCGGCAGACCACGGTGTCAATTTTATTGACACCGCAGATATCTATCCTGTTCCACCCTCTCTAGAGTTGGTGGGTCGTACCGAGGAAATTGTAGGAAAATGGTTGAAAGGAAAACGAGATCGTTACATTCTGGCCACTAAATGTGGGGTTCGAACAGGGGATAAACCCAATGATGCGGGACTGTCCCGAAAGCACATCCTCGAGGCTGTGGAAGCCAGCCTTCGTCGTCTCCAAACCGATTACATCGATATATACTTTGCTCATCAACCAGACCCGGAGACTTCTATTGATGAAACTCTCCGGGCTATGGACGATCTCGTCGAGTCCGGGAAGGTTCGCTACCTCGGATGCTCGAACTTCACGGCCTGGCAAGTTGCCAAGTCATTGTGGACCAGCGATAAGCTCATGCTAAACCGGTTCGACGTCGTTCAACCCAGGTACAATATCCTTTACCGCGAAATCGAAAACGAGATTGTTCCTCTCTGCCGGGATGAGGGTTTGGGTATTGTTGCCTTTAATCCTCTGGCGGCCGGATTATTGACCGGAAAATACCAGAAGGGAACGGAGCCCCCGGATTCCACCCGGTTCGGTTTGTTTCGAGAGCCCACCAGCCTTTATCGGGAGCGCTATTGGAAAGACTACCATTTCCATGCAGTCGAAGAACTCAAAAACTTCTTTGAGCCGCGAAAGCAATTGCTCGTTCACGTGGCTCTGGCCTGGGTGTTGTCACATGACGAAATTACTTCTGCGATCGTGGGGGCCAGCCGTGCCGAGCAATTGAAGGAGACGCTAGCAGCCACCCATCTAGAACTGGACAAGGACGCCCAGCAGTTCTGCAACTCCGTCTGGTTCAGCCTGCCCCGCAATCCTGATCCGCGGTATGCTCTAAGATAGAAGTTGGAAAACTATTATCAGTTGGCACGAGAGCTTTTCCACCAGTTAGAGCAAACCGAGGAAATTCATACGGTGCTTGGGGTAAATTGGGCTTCCCACTTTTCAAGATGCTCGATGACTCTTTAACCAGGCGATCGACCGATTGGTCTCAGCCCGAATTTCTTTCCTTCGGCTAAAGCGCTCGCTGATCTGGGAGAGACTATTGATGGCCGATCCGGCGGCCTGATGCCCCAGCTGAGACCAACCGCTCTCGAAGAGGTTTCGGGATCACCAACCAGCTCAGGGTGCATCCAACGCCACTTGGCGAGCTATTTGAGAGATAGGATGGCTTGTTTTGCCTCGTTGCTTGCCTCCCGAGTCATGTCGCGCGTTCCGAACTCGACACCGACCTTCTTAAGGAAGTCATTGGGAGGGGTGCCACCTGCAAATATCCAGACGTAATCGTTGGGAATCTCCTGCAATTCACCGTTGACATCGAGAACAACTGCGTCCTCCTTAAATTCCACGGGGCTCGAGTTGAATGCCACCTTGACCTTTCCCGTACGGATGCAGTCTTCAATACGTTTTGCATTTCGTTCCTTGATGCGGCTGAAGGATTCTTTTCGATACGAGAGAATGACCTTGTTACCGCTCTGGTGCCCGAGTCCCATGGCCGCTTCAATTGCACTATCGCCACCTCCGACTACGAGAATTCTCTTGTGCGTGTAGTGATCCGCTTCAAGCAGACGGTACATGACCTTCGGCAGTTCCTCGCCTTTGACTCCGAGTTTCCGTGGAGTGCCAGTCCGACCGAGCGCCAGAACTACCATGTGTGAGCGGTACTGGCTGTGGTTAGTCACGATAGAGAAAATGCTGTCATCTCCCTTCTTAATGTCCTCCACTTTCTCGCCAGTACGAACCTTGAAATCCGCCCGCAGCAAAACCGTCTTCCAGAAGGAAAGGAGTTCTTCCTTGGAGAGTTCCATCTTTTTGAACTTGCCTCCCATTGGGAATTCCACCGGGCTCGTCATTACGAGTTTCTGGCGCGGATACTTCGCGACCGTGCCCCCAATTTCATCCCGCTCTATGGTAAGGTAATTGAGCTTGTTCTCAATGGCACGCAATGAAGCACTGATCCCGGCAGGACCGGCCCCGACGATCAAGACATCGTAAACTTCCGGGACCGATTTGGCGGCCCCCAAGGCTGTGACTCTGTTCGTGACGGTATCAATACACTCGCGGCCCTGGTTAATCGCATTCTTAATCAAAGCCAACCCCCCGAGTTCCCCCACAATAAACAGGTTCTGGACACTCGTCTCGTACTCGGGGGTTATGTATGGCATATCAGCGCTCATGCTGGGACTGGCCATGACCATCGTGATGGCACCGACGGGACAGGCGTCGGCGCAGAGGCTATGACCAATGCACTTGTATCCGTTAACAATGACCGACTTGCCCCCTAACATGGCGAGTACGTCACCTTCCGGACAGACCATCGTGCAAGTCTGGCAGCCAATGCAGCAGGTCGTGTCAATATGCGGATGCTGGGCTCGAGGTCCCTCGGAATACAATTTGCCCTTTTCCGCAGCGTTGCGCGCCCGTTCTCCCCTTATCTTTAGGTTCTTCAGGTACAAGACCAGGGGGATCGCAATCACAATCGCGTAGAAGCAGTAGGTCAGAAGAGTTCCAGTCATTCCCTATGCCTTCCTAAAGGAGTCGAGACCGAATACTAAACAAATTACCCCAGCGCCATGACCACCGCAACACGAATTGCTAATTATAGGGGATTGGAAAATATATTGACCAACCCCTCACCCCCCAGCCCCACTCCCATCGGGGGGTGCCGAAGGCGGGGTGAGGGGCGAAGTGCAAAAGGAGCGACCTCTAAAGTTGTCACTATAATTTGCAAAAATCGACAAGAAAGCCAGAAAGTTAAGTGCGGCACCTTTTTGGCACGTGACATGCACATGACCAGTGGACGATTTTTGCCATCCATCCAAATTGAATAGGGAACGTTTGAGCTGTTGTGTCGAGCCTAAAGCCCTCTTGTCTCCAATTCATACCCCTGGATAAGAACCTGCTGAGACAGCTACTTGGTCTTGTTAAACCGAGGCCGAGGGTCGCCCCGAAACGACTCGTTGGGGGGATACTCTCGTTGGGCGTGGTGTATTTCTTGTTCGGCACAGCAACTCCTGTTCACGCTCAAGTCTCGCCAGGTCCGCTATCCCGAGCCCACCGCACCTATGACGGAATTACCAAGTGTAGCGCCTGCCACTCTGTTGCAGCAGGCAATTCCACCTTCAAGTGCCTGGACTGTCACACAGAAATCCTGGAGCGTTTGAGAGAGCACATGGGGTTCCACTCGCGGGTGGCTGATCTATCCAAGCGTGGACAAGACTGCGCCGGCTGCCACGCTGAGCATGCAGGTGTAGGCTTTGACATCATTCACTGGGAGCCGAACCGAGAGGCATTCGATCACAAACAAACCGGTTACCCATTGCAGGGAAAGCATGCTGGCCTTCCCTGTCAGCAGTGTCATAAACCGGCGCTCCTTGCTCGACAAAAGGTCCGCACAATTCAAGGAAAGAATCCGCAACGCACTTACCTTGGACTTTCTCCAGAATGCATCAACTGCCACGCGGATGAACACAGAGGAGAATTAGGAACCGAGTGTTCCGGTTGCCATTCCCTCACGTCTTGGAAACCCGCCAGTGGTTTTGATCATCAACGAACTGAATTCCCTCTTACCGGCCTTCACGCCAAGGTAGCCTGCCAGAAGTGTCACTTGCCGAAGGAAGTCTCTAATGTCAAGCCCCGGTATAAGGGCATTGCGTTTGTCAGATGCGACAATTGTCATTTGGATCCCCACCACGGGGCCTTCCGAAAGGATTGCCAGAGTTGTCATCAGACCGGCGGTTGGCGATCGGTTCAGATGGCCTCCGCCTTTGATCACAACCGAACCTCCTTTCCGTTACGAGGTCTTCATGCAACCGTGACTTGTGTTAAGTGCCACCACAGCAGTAATTTCAGCACTCCAGTTCTGCACAACCGGTGTGTGGACTGCCACACGCCTGATCCCCACAGGGGTCAATTCGCACAGAGGAGCGATCACGGGGAGTGCTCCGGTTGCCACACAGAAAACGGTTTTAAACCGTCGATTTTCACGGTGGAGCTGCATCAGCAAACAACCTACCCCCTCATGGGAAAGCACGGCATGGTGTCTTGCGCTAAATGCCACATCCCGTCTGGGGTTGCCACTCTTTACCGGCTCAAGCATGCCGCTTGCTTGGATTGCCATCAAGATCCTCATTCGGGTCAGTTCCGGGAGCCGCCTTATGAAAACCGTTGCGAGATGTGCCATGTGTTGGCGGGCTTTACTCCGAGCACGTTTTCGGTCGTCCGTCACCAGCAGACTCGCTTCCCACTTGCGGGCGGACACGTTGCCATGCCTTGCCAGGACTGCCATAGGAAGCCCCCTGGTAGTCCGGCGACCTTTCCTGTGAGATACCGGTTTAGCCCATTAGCCTGCCAGACCTGTCACGAAGATCCTCATCGTGGGCAGTTCTCAACACCGAACCCTGTAGGGGGGGCCGGGAAAGGAGGATGCCTAACTTGCCATTCTCAAAAGTCCTGGACGGAGATTGTTGGTTTTGATCATGCCGCTACCGGTTTTGCACTGTTGGGGGCCCATCGTGTGGTCGGCTGTCTGAAATGTCATCATCCCGACAACCTTGGATTGGGAATCCGGGATATAGTTTTCAAGGCTGCTCCCACGGAGTGCACCGGTTGTCACGAGGACATTCACGGTGGGCAGTTCGCAAAGTCGCCCCAAAGCACTGACTGTGCTGCCTGCCATCAAATCTCTTTCTGGAAGCCTTCCAGATTTGACCACGAAAAGGACAAGATGTTTTCATTAGCGGGAGCTCACCAGGACGTCCCTTGCCGGCTTTGCCATACCAGTAACTTGGAAATCAATGGCAAGCAGGTGCTGGTTTATAGGAATACTCCACGCCAATGCAGTGCCTGCCATAAAGC
>JBGOTQ010000044.1:0-27699 GCA_041476565.1 Terriglobia bacterium
AGAAGGTGTTGCACGGTGACGATGTCGCAGCCTTTCTCCAACAGCCTCGTTGCGTAGGTGTGGCGGAATTTGTGGAGTGTGGCGTCTTCTACTTTCGCTTCTTTTGCGATCGTTTTGAGTTGCCGGAGAAGGTGATTCAGGCGCGTGCCTTTGCCGTTTGTAAAGATCCACTCTGATGTGCGTGGGACTTTTTTCAGGAGTTTCAGAAGATCTGGCGGGATAGGAATGGTGCGTTCTTCGTAGTCTTTGGGTGAAAACCCTTCCATGGGTTTCGGGGTAACCCTGATCGTCGATCTCACGAGATCGAGGTCGTTCCATGCCAGAAAGTAGAGTTCCTGCTTACGAACGCCCGTCAAGAGCAGGGTCGCGAAGATCGTCTTCTCATCTTCAGTGCAAACGGCGAAGAGCCTGTCCAGCTCGTCCAAGCTGTAGGTTGGAGGCTTGCGTTTCGCTTTGCTCTGCTGGTCCTTGAGAGGCTTGAAGTGAGCGCAGGGGTTTTCCATCTTCAGGCCCCGTTCGTTCACCAGGAAGTAAAAGAAGGTGCGGAGTACGCTCACTTCGAAATTGATGGTCCGCGGCGTAATCTTGCGATCATGCTGTTGGCTCTTCTCCCCAGTGCGTTTGATCTTGTAGTCATCGATGTCAGCACGGGTGAAGGCTTCGATGAATTTCCTTTTAGCCAGGTGCCGTTCGAAATGCTCGAGCACCTTCTCGTAGCGACGCAGTGTTTCAGGCTTATCGGGCGAGTGTACTCGTACGTGGTTGATGAACAAAATGATCGCGTCCTGGATCGGCGTTGCGGTACCCTCCTGCGGTTTTGGAAGCTCATTGCCACCAGCAAGCAGTTCTCCGATAAGTTCATTCTGCTTCCTTCGTTGCGCCTCTGTGGCCTCGCTTGGCGTCTGTCCGGCAAGTTCCCGCTTTCGTTTCTTTCCTTCCCACCATTCGATAAAGAAATAGCCGGGACGATTGTCCCAGACGTAGCGCCTGCCGATCTTTCTCATGGAGATGAATTGCCAGACCCCTGGCTTTGGCCGGATCTTCTTGATGATGCGGACGCGCTTTTTCAGAGCCATCCTCTCCCCTCCTTCTTTGAGAAGGTGGACACCAACAGGTGAACACGTGGTGTCTGTTTTTGACAAATCACCGACACCAAGAAATTATTTCAGTCTGTAAGTGATTGCAAGTAAAAAGGAATAAAGAGGATTGGCTGGGAGGCAGGGATTCGAACCCCGATAGGCAGATCCAGAGTCTGCAGTCCTACCGTTGGACGACCTCCCAGCATACTCGATTTTGTACCATCACCAGGAGAGGTTTGTCAACCGAAGACCAACTGAAAGGAAGCACTTACAGGAGGAGTTCACGGTCTGCAGTCTGTAGGATTCAATTTTTTTCCGGGGGCTCAGACCGGCTACTGATCCGATAAATCTTCCCTCCATGCAGTACTAGGACATCTTCGGGACGGGAAAGAAGCTTCTGGTATGCAGCGAGAGGCTTTACAAGCTCGGGATAGTTGCTCGAGTTCCGGCTGATGAAAACCTGGTTATAGGAATCGGCATCGGCGATGGAAAGGTCGTTCCAGACATGGTCACGCAAAACGAAAATTTTGTCCCCTGCTTCCAGTCGGGACCCTTCAGGCAGGCTTGGCGTTTCCCGTGAATCGAGCTTGGCTCGTGCTGAGGAGAACGTTCCTTTGGCTCTCTTTCCGAATTCAACGGGTGCTCCGGCAGCCTCGGTCACCTTCGCCTCGTCAGAATTCGATTGCCCTGTTGTTACACCTTTCAGAGAATTTGTTTTCAATGCCCGGGAATTATCCTGCGACTCAGGATATGCCGACCTCCCCGCTACTGCAAGGTTTCGGGTTGGAGTGCTCGCTTCCCCTGCTTTTTGGATAGCAGCCATGGCCTGAGGATCCTGCTTGTGTGGTAGCGGCTCAGAGACAATGACAGGGGCAAACGATTCTTTACGAGACTCTTCCGGGGTCAATATCTTCATCTCTGTCTTTGTATCTTTTTCATTATCCGACACTCCAGTTGGCCCACCGGGTGTTCCAACCAGGGTGGAAATCGCCGTTTCCGGAGCCTTTTCGGCTTGAGCGATGTGCTCGGCGCCTGTCGATTCGGCGGTTCCCCCTAACCTCAACCGTGGTGCTGCGATTGCGGGGCTTGAAGGGACTTCGGCTGACTTAGAAGGAGGAGCTTCACCTGGGGCTTGGGCCACGTCCTTTCGAAGTTCAGCCGATGACTGTGGCCTTGCAGACGGAGATTCATTCGACCGGGTCATCAGTTGGTCAAGTTCATGACGAGAGGCGGGACCTTTTTGCAGATAAACTTCATAGCCAATGTAACCGCTGATGATGGTGATGAGGAGCACAGCCAGTGCAGGTTTAAAGCCCCAGATTTGGAAATTCCTGAGGGTCGCGGCTATTCCGTTTAGAATTCTACTGGCCCTGATCGAGCCGCTAGCCTGGTGGGAATTCTCAGCGAGAGGCATTTCGGTTTGGAGCAGAGCCGCCAATTCTTCCTGGCATCGGCTGCAGTGGGAAGCATGTCTCTCGAAGGATTTTTTGACTTCGGGCGGCAGTTGCCCCTCCAGGTAGGCAATCACGGCATTTTCGTCCGGGCAGTGCTGGGCAGTCTCGATACCATTGGGGCGCGAACCCAGGTGTCTCTTCAGCAAGGATTCAAAGTCTTTATCGAAATCCTTCCGATTCATGGTATCCCTCGTCTAATAGACGGGAATCTTCTCGACTGTTGCGCACTTTCTGCAAACATCTTTCTTAGTTCGACCTCGTTCTCTGACAGTGCGGTTCGAATAAATTCCTGGATTTCCTGCGGCCTTACCTTGAACTTGTCTATCAAATGACGTTCTACCAATTTCTGCAGCTTTCTGCAGATCTGCTTGACACGCCGGCTGGCAGTGGATTCATGGACTTTGAGCAGTCTCGCCAGATTCTTCAGATTCACCTGCCGCAGGTAGTAAAGCTCAACGACCAGCCTGTCTTCATCATTCAACTGCCTGAAGGCAGATTCCAACGATTGCGTCACGGCCGATACCGCTATATGCCGTTCTTTGGTCTCCACTAGCCTGGATGTAGTTGAGTTAGCCGGAGGCAAGTGAGGCTCCAAATCCTGGTCGTCTATGGGCACCTGCTTCCGGGAGGCTCGGGCCTGGTCGATCCTCATTCGCGTGATGATGACCCTCAACCAGCCCTCCAGGGACCCGATTCCTTGGTACTGGGCAATCTTACTGTTAGTCGAAGTTCGCTTGGAACCAGTTGGAAGGAAGAGATCTCCCATCAGAGTGTCAGCGAGTTCGTGGGCCGCGGACGCGCTTTCACTGCAGCCGTAGGCGGCTTTCAAAACACAGTCCGTGTAACGGGACTGAAACACCAGCCAAGCAGGTTCGCTCCCATTTGCACAGGCTGTGGTCAAGTAGAGTTCCTTCCACTTAAGTTTCTCCAGGAACTGAAGCGCACACTCCGCCAGTTCTTTACGAGTGCTTTTGCTGTCTATCCAGGGAGCAGGCACATACTGTTTAAGAACTTCTGCCACTCTCCTGATAAACACCGGGAACTCCAGCTGTACCCCCGGAAATGCTGATTGGGCTTCTTTGTAAGGACTTGAAGAGTATTGGGAAAGAACCGGTTCCAACTGATCGGATAACGTTTCGTCAAGCTTCTTTCCGGCGGAGACCGAGGCCTGGCATTCGGGACAAATTCTCTGTTTGTCCGGAATCACTCGCTGGCAGCAGGGGCAGGTTGACTCAGTTTCCATGGTCGTAGCAGACGTGAAACTGATCTATTTTATCGGTTTTTAAAGCAAATCGCTTGCATATTAGATGGTCATCGTGCAATGGGTCCGAAGGTGTGAAAAATTCGCAATTCCGGAAAAACGCCGTGTGAGGTTGAGGCTTTGAGAAAGCCTCAACGGCGTACAATGAATCCAAAGGCATTACCTAGGGGTTGTAGGCCGGGTCCCTGACCCCGCGGAATTTTTTCACACCTTCTCGGTTACACGGGGAATTTTGGAGGGCTGAGCTCCGCGAAGCCGCAGACAAGGTGGCAAACGTGGCCTCGCAGAGTGACGGTGGTCACCCACTCGGCCCTCCATCTGTAACCGTCTCACTAGGTCATCCGAATAATGGTTTACAATCCGCAAAGATATTGATTTCTTGGCCAAGGACTTGGGTTGCAGTCGTTCGGATTACATCACCGATAGTTACCTTCAGCTTTTCCTCAATAAAAACCCACGGACACGAGGACGGGCGATGGTCTTTACACTGCGGAATGAAAAAAATCTATAGCGAAAGTCATTTCTTTACGCCGACCCTCTTCGGATTCCAGCATTGAAGTCTCCCTTCTTAATCAAAAGAAAGAAGTTAAAAATCATCGAGCATTGGCATTGGGCTTGCGCTGTTCATCGATGTAAGAAAGGGGAGTTCCTTCAGATTACTGTCATGGATGTGGGTTTGTGGACAAATCCCTTTCAGGGCAGGGTTGAAATGAACTTCAAGATCACTAAGGCATTCTGCCTTCAAGGAGAAAATGGAATATGAAGATTACGCGGATCACACGAATTTCCAATGCGATTCTGATTTTGAGTATGGTATTCGGCTTGGCACAGTACAGCGAAGCAGGGGTCGGAAAGCTTTGGCCCTTCGCGACAAAGAAGCATGTGAAGAATCAGATCGATCCTTTAAGCGGTCGGGTAGGAGAACTTGAAGAAGTCAATAAGGACCATGCCAAGAGAATAAAAGAAATTGATGATCGGACCCAGGCTGGAATCAATGCGGCAATGCAGGGAGTTCAAGAGGCTGATTCCAAGGCAAGCAAAGCTCAGGAAGGAGCCACGGCCGCAGGAAACGCCGCTCAGGAGGCCAGCAACCACATTAGTCGCTTCCAACAGGATGTAGACTCCCGTCTAGGTAATGTCGACAACTACCAGCAGGTAAAAACTGTGCAGGTGAACTTTGGAGTCAGCCAAACGGTTCTCAACCAAGAGTCCAAAGCTACGTTAGATGAATTGGCCAAAGAGATGGGTGAATCCAAAGGATATGTTTTGGAGGTTGAAGGGTTTGCAGATCCGAGAGGTTCCGAAGCACAGAACCTCCAGCTCAGCAAAGAAAGGGCGAGCAGCGTTGTTCGCTACTTGGTGGAGACACATCAGATCCCGCTATTCCGAATCCGAACGCTTGGTTTAGGTGATGCAAACACAGTGAAGAAAGAGACCGGCCGAGTTGACTACAGCAAGAGCCGAAGAGTCGAAATTCATTTGTTAAGGAATGATACTCTTCAGGTAGCCTCTAAGGAGAGAGGATTATGATTCATGGAGGCGAGACTTCTTAATCCGGTCTTCGCCTCTCTTCCTTTAGAGCAAGGACCTTCCTGACATACCTGGTGGTTTCAGGAAAAGGTGGAACCCCGTTGTAGTTCAGGACAGAGGTTGGGCCGGCATTATAGGCCGCCAAGGCCAGTACGAGGTTCTGGTTGAACTGTTGGAGAAGGTCCTTCATATACCTCGCTCCTGCTTCCAGGTTTTCCCGGGGGTTGAAGGGGTTCTTCACCTTGTAGGCCGAGGCCGTCTCTGGCATTAATTGCATTAGTCCTTGCGCGCCATGGGATGAGACTGCCTGTGGATCGAAATTTGACTCGGCCCGGATCATCGAAACCAAGAGCTTCTCGTCCATACTAAACTTCAGGGCGTTTTCACGGACCAATTGCTGGAGTTCTTCTGGAGAATATCTTCTGTCGGCCTCCAGGATTGTAGGATCACTAGAGATCCCGGTGGCTGGCTCGAACTCTTCAGAAGGGCCAAACCCTTCAACCCATGCGGTCTCGATTTCCATCCGGCCATTTCCCGGCAAGATCAGGGTTGTTCGAAATCCGGTCGCCTCATGCCTGTCGACAACCAGAACTCTCCCGTTCTTTAACCGAACTGTCTCCGATGCAAGGCAGGGCTGGGCCAAGCAGAGAGCGAGAACCAGGCCGACGTACATACCCAATAACATATCAGACTGAATAAAACCGGAACGTGGAAACAAATTAAGGTCAACTCCTACCAGACATATTCTCGTAAAGCCCGTGCCACACCCAGTTCATCGTTGCTGGATGTCTCCCGAAACCCGCGATTCTTGAGTTCGTTCACACAATTCGCCACGACGACTCCCAGGCCTGCGAATTCCAGCATCTCTAAATCATTGTGATTGTCGCCAATGGCCAGTATTTGTTCGGGAGGACAATCATAGTGAACTGAGAGATGTTCCAGGGCGCGGCCCTTCGAACAGCTCTTCTCTAATACGTCCAGTATCCCAATATTCTTGGAAGGGTAGTAGGTCTTCGAGAGCTTGACAATACTATTGAGTCCCAGGTCAATCAGGGATGCCTCGATTCTTTGAATGGCATCCAGTTCTCCACTGAACATGATCTGGATGAGATCTTTATCCAGCAGCGATTCCAGCGAATCTACTTCTATGACACTCTGAGGGATTTTCTCGAGATAACTGCGCAAAGGCAGGTTATTCCGGCTGCGAGAGTGGACAGTCAGTTGCCCGGTGGGTGACTTGTCGCTATGGAGGACGGCGTACGTTAAGACGTCAGGAGCAGATTTTAGAATTAACGAAGCGGTTTCCGGCGATAGGAACCAGCTGGCAAGCCGTTTTTCCAGGAATGGAAAGCGGATCAAGGCACCATTGTGGACCACCAAAGGATTGTCCAGGCTCAGGTTTTCGGCAATACGTCTTGCCGTGCTGAAACGCCGACCCGTGACCAGGATAATTCGAATGCCCAGGTCCGCCGTTTTCCTCACTGCATCAGCGTTCTCAGGAGGTAGACTTCCCTGGCTATCAAGAAGAGTCCCATCAATGTCGAGCGCCACGATTCGAAACCGCATGGTTCCTTTAGAACACAAAGTACCATTCTAGTAGAATTTCCGGGTAGACCTTCAAAAAAAACGGCCAGAATACTCTGGCCGTCCGGGTATTGAGGAGAGAAAAACGCGCTGCGAGACGCTATCCTTACTACCCATATTCCATTTTAACCCTGGACGGGATGATGTCAAGAACGAGCTTGAATCAATTGGCGGGCTCGATCGAAGATCGATTGGAACATGGGAGTTGTGAGTTTCCTGGTAAACGTATTCTGCTGACTGGGATGAAAAGAAGCGATCAGCATTTTTCCGTCTGCCAGTTGAATTTCCAGGCCATGTCGGAAATTGGGTCGGCGTGGGGGATCATCAGTCTGCGTCAGGCTCCAAACCTGGTCAAAAGCAAGTTTTCCCAATGCCACAATCACTTGGACTTGGCGAAGTAGCTGCAATTCACGGATCAGATAGGGGCGGCAATTCACAATTTCCTGAGGAAGGGGTTTGTTATGGGGAGGGGCGCAATGCAGGACTGCAGTAACATAGCAGTCGATCAATTCCAGACCGTCGCTTCGGTCAGTTGATATCGGGCGATTGGCAAACCTATGGGTATACAAGGTGCTGTAAAGCCAGTCACCACTCCGATCTCCTGTAAACATGCGGCCGGTCCGGTTGCCCCCATGGGCAGCCGGAGCCAACCCAACGATCAGCAATTGCGCATCCGATTTTCCGAAGCTTGGCACAGGCTTCCCCCAGTATTCGCAGTTTTGGAATCGGGCCACTTTTGTTGAGGCGATTTTCTCACGCCATTCTACCAACCTCGGGCAATTGCAGCATTCGCACATGGTTTCCTGGAGATGCGGGACGGAGTGAATTAGTTGAATGCTCTCAGAATTCATCTGCCGGGGGTTGGAATAAAAAGGGCAACAAGAATCCTCTGGCTGGGGGAGGGGGGAGCAACTCCAGTGCGAAAAGAAGGGGCCCTGAGACTGGAAATCTCAGGGCCAATTGGTTCTTAGAGATAAACTCTTAGGCTTGCGGCGTTTTAGTTACTTCTTGAGCCTGCAGACCTTTAGGGCCTTGTACCACCGTGAATTCGACCTGCTGGCCTTCTTCAAGGGTACGATAACCATCGGCTTGGATGGCGGTATGATGAACGAACACATCGCCGCCCTGGGACCTTTCAATAAATCCATAGCCTTTGGCATTGTTAAACCACTTCACTCTACCTGTCTCTCTACTACTCATTCGCTTCGAGACCCCCTTCAAATCATCAAAAATCTGTCGTACATGTTCTTGAAATTTGAAGAAGCCTCGAAACCTAAGCCCGCCCTGACATGATCATAAAGCAACCTCAGTTTTCGACCTGCTTTCATCATCAAATCCCTAAAAACATTACAACAAGTGCGACAGTATACAAGAAAATGTCCAACTGTCAAGAGGGTTGTAATCCTTTTAGCAGCATGGACCTTCGGAAGGAAAGAAAGCAAGTGCTCTGATACCCCTCAATCGATCTCTCTTATCGTCCCGGAATTAGCGAAGCCTTAATCGAAACGGCCGATTCAAAACAGGGCAACTTGGTTTATACTCACCTTCGGTGCGAGGGTGATAGAAGAAGTGACCCTCACGCAGGCCATTCCATGAGAAAGGAACCTGACGACGTTGGAGAAGAATGTTGATATCTACGAGGAAATAGCGAAGTTAAGAAGAGAGGGCAAACGCGCCGCTCTGGCAACGATTATCCAAGTTCGAGGATCTGTGCCCAGCTTTGAAACTGCCAAGATCCTGGTTCACGAAGATGGTTCAACAGTGGGAACCGTGGGGGGTGGCTGTGTGGAGAATGATGTCTGGAAAGCCGCTCGGCAGGTCATGTTTGAAGAGCGTCCTCGCCGGCTTCTTTTTGATCTGACCGATTCTTCTAACCTGGAGACGGGGCTCATCTGCGGGGGTAAAGTGGAGATCTTTATTGAGCCGATTCTAGCAATTCCAACCGCTTACATTTTCGGAGCCGGACACATTTCCAAGTCAATCTCGAAAATTGCCACCCTGGCCGGATTCAACACCGTTATCATTGATAACCGCGCTCAATTTGCCAATGCCGAGCGATTTCCCGAGGCAGTAGAGATTTACTCCAACGCGTTTGAAGAGGCCTTTGATAAAATCAAACCCAACGAATTCTCTTATCTGGTCATCGTGACTCGCGGTCACCTGGAAGACCAGAATGTTCTGCGCTGGGCTGTGCGAACTCAAGCACGGTACATCGGGATGATCGGCAGTCAGTTCAAGAGGAAAACCATATTTCAGAACCTGCAAGAGGAGGGGATCGCCGAGGCCCAGCTTTCCCGAGTCTTCTCCCCTATGGGTGTTGACATCCAGGCGATCCTGCCGGAAGAAATAGCGGTGAGTGTGGTGGCCCAATTGATTGCTATTCGACGGTCCAGGCCGGTTGCCGCAGGTCCAAAATAAAGCTCATAAAAGAAGTTGCAAAATTCAAGGAGCTGTAGAAAATAACGATACAGAATGGAGGGCTCTATTTCGATGAGGATCGTCACAATTAAGGATTCTCGTTGCCGGAGGACGCATGGCGTATTGCCCAGAATGTGGTGCTGAATTTCGGGGTGGGATTCGTCGATGTCCGGAGTGTCAAGTGGACCTGTTGGAGGAATTGCAGGAACCCAGCGAGGATGACTCCTCGGAAGACAACCTGGTGCAGATCCAAACTGCCAGCAGCTCCGAAGAAGCCAGAAAGGTCAAGGACCTGCTACAGCAACACGGGGTCCTTTGCGTGGTTGAATCCATCGGGACTGCGAAGAACGCGGCCCCGTCAGGTCTTAAAGTCCTGGTAAATCGGAAGGACGAACCCCGAGCACAGGACCTCATCAAGGGACAAATTGGGTAAGAAGCTCGCTCGGAACCGAGCCAAAGGCCTGGGCCCGCCTCATTGGCTGGACCAAGATCATTTTCTAGAGTCGTTTTCCTTCAACGACCAGATACTTTCTCACCTCCCGCATCAGTTCATCGAACTCTTCCGGCAAGAGAGACTGTTGGCCGTCAGAAAAAGCCTCTTCCGGATTCGGGTGGACCTCGACCATCAACCCATCTGCGCCCACAGCCACAGCCGCCTTGGCTACCGGAGTAATCAGACTGCGCTTCCCGGTGCCGTGGCTTGGGTCAACAATAACGGGCAAGTGGGATAGCTGCTTCAAAGCGGGTACCGCCGAAATATCCAACGTATTGCGGGTGTAGGTTTCAAAAGTGCGAATACCCCTCTCGCAAAGGATCACATTGGCATTGCCCTGGGAGACGATATACTCCGCCGACATCAGACACTCTTTCAAGGTCGACATCATGCCTCGTTTCAACATCACCGGCTTTGTCACTTTACCCAGACGTTTGAGCAAGGCGAAATTTTGCATGTTGCGGGCGCCCACTTGGAAGATGTCAGTATATTCATTGACCAGGTCTATGTTTTCGGGACTGATGATCTCGGTAATTATTTTCAAACCGGTCTTTTCTCTCGCTTCTGTCAGAAACTTCAAACCCTCCTCTTCCAGGCCCTGGAAATCATAGGGTGAGGTTCGGGGCTTAAAAGCGCCGCCTCTCAGGATTTTTGCCCCAGCAGCTTTTACTTTCTCGGCCGTCGCCAGCAGTTGCTCACGAGTCTCGACAGAACATGGCCCCGCCATCACCACAAACTGGTCTGCGCCAATAGTGAATCCATCCATTTTGATGACCGTGTTTTCCTTCTTGAGTTCCCTCCCCACCAGCTTGAAGGGTTGAAGGATGGGGATAACCGATTCAACACCCGGTACCGATTCCATAACTGAAATGACTCGATCCTTCTCTCGGCCGTCGCCCACAGCTCCGATAACGACCCTCTCCTCTCCATAAATCGGGTGGGCGATGTAACCAAAACTCCTGATCTTCTCGCAGACATGTTCGATCTGTTCCTCTGTGGCCTGGCGATTCATTGAAATGATCATCAGAAACTCCTAAGAAAAGGACTCCCATCCATTGGTAAACCCGAATTCGACGCCATGCGCCTACACTTGCAAGGTGGCTGGCCCAGGCTCCCGGAATGGGCTATTCTTCCTTGATCTCTGCGGCCAAGATAATGGCTTCCGAAATTTCACGCATTGACTTGCGCAGGTTCATGCTCTTAATTTGAATCCGACGATAGGCTTCTGCCTCCCCGATTCCCTCGCTGCGAATCAATATACCTTTGGCCCGCTCGACGAGCTTCCGGGTCTCAAGTTGTTCCTGCATGGCGATGGTCTCGCTCATCAGCTTGGTATTTTCAATGGCCACTGCGGCTTGATTGGCCACTGTAGAAAGCAGCTGGATCTCTTCTTGGGAGAACACCCTTTCCTTGGAGGTGTAAAGATTGAAGACTCCGATCACTTTGTCTTTAATCATCATAGGTAGGGAGATCAACGAACAGAGTCCTTCCCGCTTGGCCAATTCCGGGTACATGTAACCTTCTTCCTGAGTCACGTCTCGGATGATGAGGGGCTTTCGATTGAGAACCACGTTTCCAAGCAGGCTCTTCTTGACCTTGATATTAGGTTTGGTCTTGTAGTCTTCACTCCGGCTTTGCGAAGCCTTGATGACCAGTTCGTCGGCCTTTTCGTCCACCAGCATGATAGAACAGACGGGGGAGGTCATAGCCTCCGCAACCATGCGGACGATCAAGTTCAGCATTTCATCCAGGTAGTGATGTGAGGTGATTGTCTTGCTGACGTTAGAAAGTGTCTCCAGTTGCATGGCCTTTCGCTTCGTCTCTTCATAAAGGCGGGCATTCTCTATGGCGCCGCCGACCTGACTGGCTATGGTCATCAGGAGGGCGATCTCGCTAAGAGCATGACGGTGGAGGCGGCGATGCTGGACGTTGATTACACCAATGACTTCGTTCTTAGTAATAACGGGCGCCGACAGAAAGGCCTGGTAGCGATCCTCCGGCAAGTTGTGGAAAAGCTTGAAGCGAGGATCATTGTAGGCCTCTTTGTGAATTGCCACCGGCTGCCTTTCGCGGGCGACCCAGCCCGTAATGCCTTCACCAAGCTTCACTTTTATCCGGCCGATGATTTTGGGGTGAGGATTCTTAGAAGCCCTGAGGATCAATTCTTCGTTGGTCTTGTCCAAGAGGTAGAGCAAGCAGGAATCACCCCGGGTGACCTGGTTTACGAGGTCGATAATATGTCGCAGGACCTCCTCGAGGTTCAAGTTCGAGCTGATGGCTTGGCTGATCTGGTGAAGAATTTCGATTTCCAGGGACTTCAATCTCAGGGCCGTTTTCAGTTTTCCGACTGCTTCAGACGATTGAGCCACTTTCTTTTATGAAGCCTCCAACCCCTTCGGGCCTTGACCACTACTTTCACTTTGATACCTGCAGGAAAGGCCCTATTGCTGCACTTTCAGAGTGCAACGGATCATATCATAGAGGAACCTCGTTTGCACTTCACGCTGGCGTGCTCTCTATTTGTCCGCCGGCTGCCAGTATTGCTCTGTATTCTGAACCTTGTCATGTTCCTCCAATTTCGATATCCCATATTGAGAATAGGAATTCGGTTATCACAGATACGCTTATTCTCTCCATCAGGAATTGTCGTATCATAATGAACAATCGGAGGAATCCCATGACCAAGAAGAAAAGATACAGTGCGGTTAAGCAAGTGAAGCGGTTGAGTCGGACTCTGCTGAGGAGTATTCCCGGCAGACCCATTCAGTCTAAGAAGCCCAAAGTCATAGAGAAGATACTCGAGCGCGAAAGCCAGGAACTTATAGAAGAGACCTAGACAAGCATGGAACGCCCTTCTCAAATTGCAGTGGTCGATGACGAGAGTGAGAGTCTGGCTGCTATCTCCCGCGCTCTCAGAAAGGTTGGATATGAGGTAATCAGCCTTCCGGACGGGGAAGCTGCTCTCCTAGAGCTTGAAGCATTGAAGGATGTCGATCTAGTGGTATCTGACCTGAAAATGCCCAGAGTTGACGGGATAGCTCTCCTAAAGGCACTAAGAGAAGTTAATCCTGAGGCCGGTTTCCTGATCGTAACAGGTCATGGGACTGTGGAGTCCGCTGTGGACGCCATGAAGATGGGCGCGGACGACTACATATTAAAGCCTCTTGACCTGTTCGAATTGAGGGATCGCGTCCGCCAGATTCTGGATAGGCGAGCCCATCAAAATGAATTGCGATATTTGCGGCGGCAGTTGGACCGCCGATACGGAAGTCACACGCTTGTCACCAATGCTCCGGTCATGCTGAGGCTGCTGGATCAAATCTCGGTCGTTGCGCCAACACGATCGACCGTTTTGCTCTTGGGAGAGAGCGGCACAGGAAAGGATCTGATTGCTCAGACCATCCATCAAAATAGTCCGCGACGGAATAGGGAGTTCCTTCCTTTAAATTGTGGGGCCATTAGCCCCTCCTTGTTGGAAAGTGAACTGTTCGGCTACGAAAAAGGCGCCTTCACGGGTGCCACCGAAAGGCGTTTGGGAAAACTGGAACTCGCCGACGGAGGCACCTTGTTCCTGGACGAAATCGGAGAGATGCCCCTCGACATGCAAGTTAAGCTCCTGCGTTTCCTGGAAACGCGGGAGATCATGAGAGTGAGTGGTAATGCTACGCTGCGACTTGACGTCCGTTTGATTGCTGCCACCAACCAGGACTTAACTTTGGCGGTGGACCGGGAGAGATTCCGCAAGGACCTTTACTATCGGCTTAAGGTCGTGACCCTGCAAGTGCCGCCGCTTCGCGAGCGGACTGAAGATATCCCTCTCCTGGTATGGACATTCATCGAACGATTTGCACAGGAGCACCACAAAAGGGTCGAAAAGGTGACTTCCGCTGCGATGGAGGCCCTCACGCGGCACGCCTGGCCGGGGAATGTTCGCGAACTCAGGAATGTCATAGAGAACCTGGTCGTTTTTTCCAAGAAGGAAATTATCGAATTGTCGGATTTGCCCCTAGAGATTGGGGCGCCTGCAGGTGAGGGAACAGCTTCCAGCGAGGCCCAACCGCGTTTTGAGAGTCTTGCCATGGCTGATGTGGAGAAGCAAGCCATTTTGCAGGCCCTGGAAAAGACTAGCGGTGATCGCGCAAAAGCCTCTCAGCTCCTGGGAATCGGACTGCGGACGCTGCAAAGAAAACTCAAAGAATACAGAATGACGAGTCGCTGAGCCTACAGACACATCCGGGATTTTCGGACTTTGTCTCCACTGCGGGGATGAATCCCAATCCTCTCACAAGCCGATCTCGTCAGTTTCAGACTGATAATGTAATGAGCATCCCGGCCTCTTTCGATATACAATCAAGATAACGAATTGTTGGCTGGTCGCTGCGAGGCGAAGGAAAAAATGCATGTTCCAGAAATATTACAAACCGGCCATCCTGGTCCTTGGCTCCGTTTTGGCGGGATTTGTCCTCGGCAGTTATAAGGATTCCTTCCTCCGAAAGGTCATGCCTTTTTCGTACTCGAGCCGGGGGGGTGTCCAGCAAGTGTCGTTTGCCGACATTGCGGACCGAGTCACGCCTTCTGTAGTCAGTGTCGTTTCAACTCGCATTATTGACGCCAACCAGGTTCATGATGGATTCGATGGCTGGTCTCCCAGGCGGCCTGAAGAAACCGGCAAGAGACGGAGCCTGGGCTATGGTTCAGGATTCATTCTTGACGGCCGGGGAATCGTCGTCACGAATGGGCACGTGATTGACGATTCCCGCCACATTGCAGTTCGACTGAACAATGGCAAGGAGTATGCCGCAAGACTCCTTGGTGTCGATCCCGAGACAGACGTGGCTTTACTAAAGGTCAACGTTAGGGAACCACTCGCCCCAGTTCAGCTCGGTGATTCCGATCAAGTGCGAGTTGGCGACTGGGTCATGGCTATTGGCAACCCGTTCAATTATGACCACACGGTTACAGTCGGAGTGGTCAGCGCCAAAGACCGCAAGATTGATGACAATCCTTTCGAACGGTATATTCAGACTGACGCGGCAATCAATTACGGAAGCAGTGGCGGGCCTTTGTTCAATGCTCAAGGCCAGGTGGTTGCAATCAATTCCGCGATCAGCACCAAAGGGCGCGGCATCGGTTTCTCCATCCCCATCAACCTCGTCAAAGACATTGTCAAACAACTAGAGATGCAGGGGCGGGTAATCCGCGGGTACCTGGGCTTGGGGCCGGATGCTATCACCGAAGAATACGCAAGATTGCTTCGTCTTCCCAGCCGCCAAGGAATCCTGGTGGTCGAAGTGTCTCCGGATTCAGCGGCTGCAAAGTCCGGCATCCGGCGTTATGACGTCATCACCGGGATCAATGGCACTCCGATTGAGGGGAAGGACGATTTTTTCCGACGGATCGCCGGTACCGTCCCGGGGACTCGGATCCGGCTGACGGGCCTGCGTGATCAAAAGGGAATCGAGTTCGACGTCGTCGTCCGGGAGAGGCAGCAACTGAAGGTGGTGCCCGTCCAATCCCGCGAACTGGAGGGTGACGACACCAATGGGTTGCAGCCTGCAACCGGTTACCTGGGGATCTCCGTCCAGGAGCTGACAATTGAACACCGCAAACTTCTTCACCTCGGTGAGAACCAGGGGGGGATCGTCATTGTGAATGTCAATGAATTCAGCCAAGCTGCCGATGCCGGTTTGAGCCCAGGCGACATTATCGTAGAAATCAACCGCTGCCCTGTGCGTTCGCTAAACGAGTACCAGAAGCTAATTGCTGAATCCCAAAAAGGCGGATTGCTGGTCTTTTTGGTTAGCCGCTCGAACGGGAATTCCCGCCTCGTTACCATGAACCTCGAGAACCGGTGAGACTTGACCGAGGCCATAAGAAGTCTGAAAGACTCCCATTTCATAGAAGTGCCCGATGACCTTTTTCAAGTTCACCACCGCCGATGAAAATGGCCTCCAGCCCACGAAGTGGGCGAAGGGAGGTAGCCCAGGGCGTCGCGGTCGGCAGTCGCCTTCGGCTCCTGCTATTCGTCCGCTGTGCCCTGGGCTACTTTCTCATGGCCTTTCAGGCCATTTTCATAGAAGCATCCTGAGAATTCAGGCTTCAGGCGTTTCACTTACTGAGAAGTAAGTACAGTCGGGATGGTGGAAGACCAGGGCACTGACGCTGGCCTCGGGATCCATCATCATGCCTTCTGTCAACTGGATCCCGATTTCGTCAGGATAAAGGAGCTTCCAAATCCCGGCTTGGTCGTCGAGATTAGGGCAGGCTGGATAACCAAAACTGTATCGTTTCCCACGGTACCTGGAGGTAACCGTTGTTGCATGATCAATTCTGGGGGGTCGAGAAAGCCCCAATCCTCCCGAATGCGGCGGTGAAGCCACTCGGCACAGGCTTCGGCGGTTTCAATCGCAAGGGCCTGGATGCCATGGGACTTGACGTATTCTCCTGCCTCCTTGGAGGCTTGTGATCTTTCACGGATGCCTTCCCCAGCGGTGACCACGAAAAGGGCCAGCTGATCGCGGCTCCCGTTGGAAGGCGGAAGAATGAAGTCGCTCAGGCACAAGCCTTCGTTGCGGCGCTGCCGGTTGAAATGAAACGAATGCACCGGACTGGTGCCACCAGGCAGAAAAAGGAAAATGGAATTCCCTTCGCGTTGAGCCTCAAAAAACTGCCAGACAGCCCGGACTTTCATGAACTTCAGGGCCTCCCGCTTCAACTCTTCCATCCATTGGTGAAGTTCAATAGCTTTCGGGTCATGCTCGGCCAGTGATTTTTCAAAATGCCCCCTGAATCCCATATGACGTCCATACAACATGTGAGGATTAACATAGCTCCAAATTTCCGCAAGGTTGGGGACCTCCCGCACCTTTCGGTCCGGGTAGGGCAGTTTGGGGATCGGAATATCGACCCGAACCCGCGTGGATCGCTCAGTTGATGCCGAGACCACGTCTCCGGCCGGTTCTTCCGTGACTGCCGCCTCCTCAGCAAAGGTGTGGGCCTGAAGCACAGACTCCCGCACTTTGGGATCACACAGCTGATTCATGAGTTGAAGCCCCATCATGGCGTCTTTGGCATAACAAACCGCTTTGCCATACTTCGGAGCAATTTTCAAACGGGTGAACTTTTCGGAAAGGGCAGCTCCTCCCACTAGCAATGGCACTTCAATGCCTGCTTCCCGCAGGTCGGCAGCCGTCACTGCCATCTGCTGCGCACTTTTCACCAGGAGGCCAGATAACCCGACAGCATCAGGATGATGAGCCTTATATGCCCGGATCAACTCTTCTGGCGGCACTTTGATGCCAAGGTTAATGACCTCGTACCCGTTATTGTTCAGGATGATCTCGACCAGATTCTTGCCAATATCGTGAACATCACCCTTCACAGTGGCCAGAATCACTTTGGCCTTCTTGGTTACCTCGGCTTTTTCCATGAAATTCTCCAGGTGACTGACAGCTGCTTTCATGGCCTCGGCTGATTGCAGGACTTCGGCAACGATCAGCTCATTGTTGTTGAAGAGTCGCCCCACTTCGGCCATACCGGCCATCAGCGGACCATTGATAATATCCAAAGGAGCGGCTCCCTCCTTGAGCTTCAGGTCAAGATCCTCAATAAGCCCGTCCTTGCTGCCTTCAATGATGTAATTAGACAGCCGTTCCTCCAGGGGCAGATCATTCCCTTGAGTTTTTCCTCTTTTCACGGCAGTGCGGAAATGCTCGGCCACGGCGGCAATGTGGAATTGGTTTACAGCGGCCTTCTGGGCTTTGGTTTGCTCACGCCAGTCCCCTGGCGCTCTGCGCAGGAACTCGCGATTAGAATGATCCTCAGGGACATCTGCAGGAGGGTGATTGAAAAGCAGGCCTTCTGCCAGATTTCGCTCCTTGGGCGGGATGGAAGGAAAGCGTTCCAGCTTCTCAGCATTAACTATGGCCAGGTCCAGACCGGCTTTCGTGCAATGGTAAAGAAAAACCGAGTTGACTACTTCACGAGCGGCCGGCGGCAACCCAAAAGAAATATTTGAAATACCCAGAATGGTTTTGACATGAGGGATGCTCTGTTTGATTAGTCGGATCCCCTCAATGGTTTCGACTGCACCGCCGATGTAATTCTCATCCCCCGTGGCACAAGGAAAGACTAGCGGGTCGAAAATGATATCCTGGGGGGGGACCCCGTATTTCTCCGTCAGGAGCTGATAGGACCTTTGAGCGATGGCCAGCTTTCGCTCCCGCGTAAAGGCTTGGGCCTGGACAGGGTCCTCGTCAATACACCCCACGACCAAGGCGGCTCCATAGGTTCGAGCCAAGGGACAGACCCTTTCTAATTTCTCCTCCCCATCTTCGAGGTTGATGGAGTTGATGATGCTTTTCCCCTGGCAGTAAGTCAGAGCAAGTTCCACGGCATTGGGATCGGTGGAGTCGATCATGATGGGGGCCTTTACCTTGCGAATCAATTTCTCGTAGAACGGCTGTACGTCTTTGAGTTCATCCCGCTCGGTGCTTTGCAGGCAAACATCGATGATCTGCGCACCATTCTTGACTTGGCGGCGGGCGATTTCTGTGGCGTCATCCCACTTTTCTTCGCCCACCAGATTCTTGAACAGCCGGGATCCAATTACGTTCGTACGTTCTCCGATCAGCAAGGGACGGTTAGTCTCCTCCGCTTCCACCAGTTCGATGCCAGAATAAAGAGCTCTGTAAGTAGAGGGGGTCGGATGTCGAGGTTTTCTGCCTTCAACCATTTCTGCAATGGCACGGATGTGGGCGTCGGTAGTCCCGCAGCAGCCCCCCACCAGATTCAACCAACCATTATTGACAAAGCGCTCCAACTGAATGGCCAGAGACTCGGGTGTCTCGAGGTAGCGGCCCTCATAATCCGGCAACCCCGCATTGGGGTAGCAAGATATCAGACGACTCGAAAGCGAATGCAGGGTCCGGACATGATCAGTCATGAATTCAGGACCCGTGGCGCAGTTAAGTCCAACACAGACCACATCCAGATGCTCTAGCGACGCCCAAAGAGCATCCGCACTCTGGCCCGCAAGCATCGTTCCCGTAGGCTCAATGGTCACCGAGACCATCAGCGGAATCCGCACCCCTAGCTCCTGACCCAATTGTTGGACGGCTAGAGCAGCAGCCTTGATGTTCCGGGTGTCTTGGCACGTCTCCACCAGCAGCACATCGACACCTCCCTCCACCAAAGCTCTGGCCTGCTCGTAGAAATTCTGGCGGAGTTCGGCAAACGTCACGCCTCCTGTGACCGAGATTGCCTTGGTGGTTGGCCCCATGGACCCGGCCACAAAGCGGGGTTTCGAGGAAGACGTAAATTCCTCTGCGGCTTGGCGAGCCAACCTTGCTGCAGTGAAATTGAGTTCATGTGCCTGGTCATGCAGCTGGTATTCGGCCAATACCAAGGCTGCCCCGCCGAAGGTGTTGGTCTCGATCATATCGGCTCCGGCCCTCAGATAACGGCGATGAATATCCAGCACAACCTGGGGCTTGCTTTTTGTAAGATACTCGTTGCAGCCTTCGAGCGCCTTGCCACCAAAGTCTTCGGCAGTCAGGTTCTTCTGCTGGATCATGGTCCCCATGGCTCCATCAAGGACCAGAATTCGTTCCCTTAGAAGCTCCTGCAGCAATCGCCGCTGTTCGTTTAAGTCTCGCATGAGTCCTGTAAGCCCATCAGGTCAGAAAATAGCCGCTGATTGTGCGACAGATCTCTAGTCCTGGGGCCGAGCCCTCGTCAAAAGGATGATGTATTGTAACAATTTGAACCTTGGGTGTCAGTCAGGAAAATTCGGAGGTCCCACTCAGGATGACACTGGTTGGTAGGGCCCGACACAATTCAGCCCGGTATGGGGACTGTGCTCGACCCTCGCAAGCGGAGAACCGAGCACGGGTACGAGACTAGGGAAGGGAAAACTTCCGAGAGATCAAGACCTTGAGCAGGCCGTACTACCATGGAATAGGGATGGAGATTGGCTTCCAGCTCGTGTCCCCATCGCGTGCAGCTTCGCAATTACCAGATGGAGATCCGCACCTCTTCCTTGTCTGACTTGACATGGAGGATGTCTCCCGAGGGTTGCCATTCCAGGCAAGCCACGATATCGCCCACGGTCGGATGCGGTTTGTCGATGGCTTCCATCATCCGATCTGCCGTCCGCAAAGGAATTCGCAAGCGTACCTGGTCCGTAGGGTCATCCACACTGACGAACAGGGATTCGCCGCGCTTGGAAATGCGGACTTTCTCATTTTGTTTATCCACTTCGACCAGCGTGCAGTCGGGAAGATCATGCAATTGGCGCACAATTTCTGCAGCTGCGGATCGATACTCCAAGAACTTCTCAATCTCCGGCTCCTTTGGAAGCGGGAGGTCAATAAAATCCCCGACAAGGTGGCCCAATGCGATTGGCACTGGGATCCACAAGTGCGTGTCCGGGTCGTTCACACGTACGATCGCGATCCCGGCATGAACGGCATAACCGATCAGCAGCAAAACCACGATTAGAAATCCGAGAAGAACGTTTTTCAGCGTCATAGTCGGCCTCAGTCGATCCAGAGTCTAACGTGCGTATCAGGCTCATTAACGGTGAGAATGTCTCCGGCATTTCCTGCCTTCATTGAGGAAAGGGCGGCCTTCAGGTTTAACTCGTCACCCGGCCCTGAAAGCAATGCGTCTACGACGCTGACAGGCATTTTAATGTCGACCTTCTCCGTATTCTTGGTATTCTTGGTGTTGTTTACCTTGATAAGAACAAAATTGCCTTCCCTGCTAATCCGGACAGTCTCATCCTTCTTCTCGACAGTCACAAATTCGGCATTCCCGGCGTTTTTCAATTCGCCCCAGAGTTGCCGCATCTCGGCCACTGAGATTTCTGTGTGATCCAACTTTAAGTGTCCTTCTTTCAGGTTCTTATCTTTAACCATGTTAAGGGCTGTATCCACTAATGAGACGGGCAAGTTGACCTTAACCGTTCCGGGGTCACCACCCTTTTCCGTGACTTCCAAGTGCATCCAGGGGCCTCGAGCTTGGGTTTGGGCGATCCCAACCGATGCGAGGACAAGCGCTGCGATCAGGGCCAGAAAGAGATTTCTTTTCATCGTTGTATCCTCCTAGCTTACTTAAACGTGCCGCAAGGACAAAAAGTTTCAAGGCAACGCAAAAAATTCAATGAAGCATTTAACAAGTCGAGCCGATCAAAGAATTGGAGAGTTGGACAGCATCTTAAAGAGTCGGCGACTCCCCCAAAATGAACGGCGGTCAATTTGTGATGGCAGGTATTGCTGCGCGTTGAGGCCACGATCACGATAAGGCTGTAAAAGGTTAAGAGGTTATCCTGCTTTGAAGATCTTAATTGCGGAAGACGATATCGTATCGCGGCGATTGCTGGAAACCACGGTACAACGGTGGGGGTATTCGGTCTTGGCTGCTGAAGATGGCGAAGAAGCCTGGCATCTCCTGCAAAACCAAGAATATCCGATGCTCGCTATCTTGGACTGGATGATGCCCGGGATGGATGGGTTGGAGGTTTGTCGCCTCGCCCGCTCCAGGGATAAGGCGCAGCCCCTCTATATTATCATCTTGACCGCTCGAGGACGCCGGGAAGACGTTGTGGCTGGCCTTCAGTCAGGAGCCGACGACTATTTAACAAAGCCATTTGACCAGGAGGAATTGCATGCCCGGCTTCAGGTCGGAGTTCGGTTAATGGGACTCCAGCAAAGCCTCGCTGAGCGCGTCAAGGAACTGGAAGTAGCCCTTTCTAAGGTCAAGCAACTTCAAGGGTTGCTCCCGATCTGCTCCTATTGTAAGAAAATTCGAACCGACCAGAACTACTGGCAGCAGGTAGAAACTTACTTGAGTCAGCACTCTGAGGCCCAGTTCAGCCACAGCATCTGCCCTGAATGCTATGAGAATATAGTCACCCCGGAAATCAAGAAATGGCGGGAACTGGAACAATCTGAATCCCATCCGTAACCTTCCGGGCTGATAACCATTCGGCCTGAGCTTTCCTTATCCCGAACAGTGCACTCATTGCTATTAACGACCTGACTTCATACGGTCCCCTGGCCCATACCTACTAACTGAGAAGGTGTGAAAAAAAGCGCCCGGTGTGGGCACCGGGCCTCCATCGCGTGTGGAAGCCCATTGGAATCATGTAGGCCGTTGAGGCTTTCTCAAAGCCTCAACCTCACACGGCGTTTTGCTGGAATTCTGAATTTTTTCACACCTTCTGAGGGATTAAAGAAGGATCCCGTGATGATTCTTGGGGAGAATTCGTCCATTCCGGGTCCCATACGTGGCGATAAGACCCACTAAGGTCCAATCTTGGGCAGACGCATGTCTGATTATTTTGCCCATTTCAAGCATTGGAGATCTTCTCCATCAGAAACCTGGTCAATTCTCAGGCCATCGAGTGTGTGTCAAGGGCACACCGCTTGTTCAGGAAGGGAGGAACCTATTCTGGCTCAAGGACAAGAGCGGAAGCCTTTTGGTCCGGCTGGAAAAACCTTTCCCTTTCGCGGTCGATCAGCGTTTAGATGTTGTTGGATTCCCGTCGATAGCTTCCTCGCAACTCGCTCTGGAGTATGCCTCTCTCAGTTCCTCGGCAGCAGGGAACAGTGCTCAAATGATGGCCCCTTCGCGGATCAGTCCTGGTGTCCCACGAACGGATGGGCTCCCGAGCTTGAGGCATGTCGAACAGGTCCGGAGTCTCAAGAGTGAACAAGCAGTTCTCGCTTACCCAGTTACATTGCAGTCGACCGTTACCTGCATTGACAAAGCATGGCATCTTCTCTTCATTCAAGATGATTCGGGTGGCATCTTTGTTGAGACGGGCGACCGGGTTCCAGATTTGATGCCTGGTCGACCAGTCGAAATTCATGGGGTCAGTGGCGAGGGAGCATTTGCCCCGATCATCACGCTAACTCGATTCCGGGTGTTGGGAGAAGGGAGGCAACCCAGGCCTCGGGCCGCTTCATTCGAGTAGCGTCTTTCGGGAAAGGAAGATAGCCAGTGGTTGAAGTACGCGGGGTGGTGCGATCACTTCGTGCAGAAGAAGCCCATCTCAATCTGGAGGTTGTGTCGGGAGGAGGTCGATTCGGGGTGCAAATCCCAAATTTTGCCGATCATGAATTGCCATCAGGTTGGTTCAGATAGACATGAACCGTGTTCCTCAGGCCTTCCGAATTCAAATCGGTTCTGCAGAGGATATCGTGACTGCGGAGAAACCTGCGTGGTGGACTCTAGCACATACTCTTTGGACCGTAAGCGGAATGGTTCTGGTCATGCTGATGGTGCTGGTCTGGGTGTACGTCCTTGCGCAGAGAGTTCGCAAACAGACCGAGGTCATTCGGAGGCGCTTGGAGCGAGAGGCCGCCTTAGAAGCTCGGTACCGGGAATTGGTCGAGAACGCCAATGACATCATCTTTACTTGCGATTTGAACGGGCGATTCACCTCTCTGAATCGTGCGGGTGAGTTAATCTCTGGTTACTCCCGCGCCGAAGCCTCCCATTTACGAAGCTTTGACCTCCTCCCTCTCGAAGGTCGTGAGATCAATGAAGAACGGATAAAGTTTGAGTTGGTTGGAGAGAGACTGGGTGCGCGGGAGATCGAGATCATATCCAAAAGCGGAGAACAAAAAGTCCTGGAGGTGGTCACCCAGTTGATCTCACAAGGAGGAAGACCAGCAGGAATCCGGGGGATTGCCCGGGATGTCACGGCCCGGAAGCGGGCCGAGCTCGAGCTCCTTAATGCCAAAGAGGCTGCAGAAGCTGCCAATCGCACCAAGAGCGAATTTCTCGCCAACATGAGCCACGAGATTCGAACTCCCATGAATGGGATCCTCGGGATGACCGAGCTACTACTCCAGACAGAACTGGCGCAGAGCAGCAGGAGTACGTCAGCTTAGTTAAGGCCTCGGCAGACTCGCTGACTGCCGGCATCAATGATATTCTCGATTTCTCCAAGGTAGAGGCCGGAAAGTTGGAGTTGGAATCCATCCCCTTTTGCCTGAGAGATAGCGTGGATGAAACCCTGAAGGTCTTTTCCCTGAGGGCGCATGAAAAGGAGCTGGAATTGCCTTGCCGAATTGCCCCTGATGTGCCGGGCTATTTGGTCGGAGACCCCGCAAGGCTCCGCCAGATTCAGACTCGACTCCGCGCCAGCCGTCAGCACGCCTCGCTTCGAATTGGATCGACTTCACTTCGTTCCCGTATTGGTGGTCGACGACAATGCCACGAATCGGAGGATTCTGAAGGAACTGCTTGAGAGCTGGGGAATGCAACCTCTGGTTGCAGAGAGCGACTCGGCTGCCTTGCTGCAGCTAAGTCTCGCACGGGAGCAGGCCAGAATAGTCCCGCTGGTTCTGCTGGATGTTCAAATGCCAACAAGGTGTCGGCCTTCTTTCTGAAGGCTCCACCTTTCCGGGCAACAGTCAACCGGAAAGAGGACTACAACATTGAAAAGCAAGCCTCTGCTTTATATCAACGAAACCCACCCTCTTAAATAGCAAAACTGAGTCCCAACCTGGCATTCATCCGCGACATTGATTCGGTCCACCAGGCCCTTAGCGGTTGTGCTCCTTCTCGCGACGATCAAATTCCTGAACCATTACTTCAAACTCCTTTTTTTGTTTGTTGTCGAGAATTTCGCGAATCCTGTCCCGCATTTGGCCCCGAATTGCATCAAACTGCGGTTTGAGAGTAGCATGCAAAGCTTTGAACTGTTGGTGAGCATCGTCAAAAATGACTTGCAGCCTCTCCTCCTCGGCAGCAGAGAGCGCCAACCGCGTCTTGAAGGTATCCATCATTCGATGACGTGCATCTCTCGGAGAGGGAGGCCCTGCAACTGCAAGCCTCCTGGAGACAAAGGTTGTAGCCAGGGAGGCTCCCAACACGAGCCCCAGAGCAAAAACCACGATCACCAGGAGGAAAGCTTTGAGCCTTGGAGGGGTTGTCATTTTTTCCCATTCCTTTCGGAGGTTCCGCCGAAGCGGCCTTCCATCAGGATGTCAACCACACGGTCGCGGTCTTGAAACACGGTGTCAGAGATGACAGTCCCTTCCTGTCCCCATGTGGAGGGCAAATCGGCATAGGTCTCAACCAGTGCAGATTCCGGAGTTTGCTGCTTGAACAGCGAACTGGCTTGCTGGTATGCCAGCACCCCTAGAATAACCGCCAGCAAGGCCATGACGGGGATTGCCCGCATGGCGATCAGCCGCAAAGGTCTCCAAAGATAGTCTTGCTTGTTAAGCTCATGAATCACGGCGCGTGAAAATCCCGGCACCGGCAAAGGCCCCTCTTCGGGCTGTGCCATCCGGATGATTCCTCGAGTCCACTCGATCAGGGAGAGTTGGTTTCGGCATTCCCCACACAAGCGCAGGTGCTCTTCCAACTCTTGGCTGGCCTTCGTATCAAGGAGAGACTCATCAGCATATTCTTCGAGAAGACTCTGGAATTTACGATGTGACATGGGATGACTTCCTTTTGAGCCGTTTCCGGCCTTTTTCACAGGCGGCTTGGAGCTGTCGGCGCGCCCTGAACAAACGGAGTTTGATGGCGCTGCGTGAAGTTCTAAAGATGTCCGCCAACTCTTCTATCGACAATTGCTCCACTTCCTTAAGCACAAGCAGCATCCGGTCCCTTGGGTGAATCAGGCTGAGCAACCTGTCAGCAATCTGTCTGGCTTCCAGGGCCTTACCGAAATCCGTGGGTATCGGCTGAGTTGTGGACTCCAGACTTTCAAAACGGGAAGCATCTTCCTCCGTCAACTCTGACATCGTGACCTGGGCGTGCCGTTTTTCCTTCCTCAAGAAATCGTAGCACTGGTTGACGGTAATCCGATAGACCCACGCATCAAACGACGAGTCCATTCGAAACTGCGGAAGCGAGAAATAGAGCTTGACAAATACCTCCTGGGCAATATCTTCCACATCCTTGGATGAACGGATGATTTGGTGGATCAGCCCGAAGATCCTTCGCTCATGCTTCTTCACGAGGCTCTCGAATGCAGCTTGGTCGCCGCTTCGGCACCGCCGGATCAATTCTGTTTCCGCTACCACGAGAATCGGGTTGCCCATAATGATCGACGCGGCTTCGCCCATGCTAGAATAACGCCAGCCTGTTGACTCCGGTTACTATATTTTTGGAGACTGGGAACTTATGCTCAACGAAATGCCCCAGGTCCTACCGGGAAGAGTTCTAGTGGGTGTGGCAGGCTGGTCTTACCCGGACTGGAAAGGGATAGTTTACCCGGGTGAAACTCATCAGGACAAGCTCCAGTATTTGTCTCATTTTTTCGATACGATCGAAATCAATACCAGCTTCTATTCCATTCCCTCTGATTCGATGGTTGCGGGATGGGTGAACAGTGTCAGCCACAACCCGCGCTTCTGTTTTACGGCTAAGCTTTACAGAGTGTTTACCCATGGAGCAGACCTCCAGGAAGGGACTCCTACGTTGGTGCCTGAGGCCGCCGAAGCCTTCTCAAGGGTCTTCCAACCCATGCTCGAACTCGGGAAATTTGGCGCTTTGCTGATGCAGTTTCCCTACCGGTTCCATTATGGACCAAAAGCCGTCGACTATCTATTGACCTTGTTTGAGACTTTCCGGCAATTCCCTCTGGCTCTGGAAGTCCGGCACAGGTCGTTTCAGGTAGAATCTTTTTTCAAGCTACTGGAAGACCATCAGGTGGCGTTTGCCAATATCGACCAGCCGGATGTCTCCCATTCCATGCCCCCTACCCGAGTGTTTACTTCCCGGCGGCTTGGCTATCTGCGATTTCACGGCCGTAACACTGCTAACTGGTTCGATGCTGATGTTGGACGAGACGGACGCTATGACTACGACTACTCAATCGAGGAGTTAGAGGTGTACCTGGGAATGGTCAGGGAATTCCAGCAGCGCGAAGGGACACTCTATGTGATCTTTAACAACCACTACCGTGCGTCTGAGATCAAGAATGCTCTGGAATTCATCCACCAGTTTTCCGGGAAGCCAGTGAAAGTCATGCCCATGTTGCTCAAGGCCTATCCTGAACTGCATAGAATTGCCTTGCCAGAAGAAACAAGTCCCCAGGACATCTTCCCCGGAGAAAATTACCGGCTTTTTTAAATTTTCCACTTGACAAATACTAGACTGGTGTCTATACTTACATTTGTCTGTATTGACAAATATCTGTATTTCTCCGTCCTTCTCCGTCGGAGATTAAAATGGAACTTACCGAAAAGCAAAAAGAGGTTCTGCAATTTATTCAGAGCTTTTTTTCCAAAAGTGGCATGGCCCCGTCGGTTCGGGAAATTGCCGAGGCTTTGGGGAAATCTGCGCAAGCTATTCAACAGCATATTGAGAGCTTGCGGAGCAAAGGGTACCTGCAGCATCAGCCTCTGAAGTCCAGGGCCAACGTTCCGTTACAGTCGCAGATGTTTACCAGGGAGCAAATCGTTGAAGTTCCGATCTTGGGGCAAGTCCCGGCAGGAGTGCCTCTGCTGGCGGAAGAAAATCTGGAGGGTTCTGTCCTGCTTCCACGCGAATGGGTGAGAGATGACAAGGTTTTTTTGTTGCGGGTGAAGGGCGACAGCATGAAAGAAGCCCATATTCTGCCGGGGGACCTGGCCTTGGTTCGCCAACAACCCGACGCAGAAAATGGTGAGATTGTGGTTGCGCGAGTTCACCAGGCCGAAGTCACACTGAAGCGATTCTACCATCGTGCTAATAATGTCGTTTTGAAAGCGGAGAACCCTAAATATGACCCCATTGAAGTGGATGCCAAGGATGTTGAGGTGGTAGGGAAAGTGATTGGAATGTATCGAAAATTGACATAGAACCTGGTATTGGGCGTGGGTGTAAGGGGCCAAGGGATAGCAGTAACGCGAGAAAAAGGAGACAGAG
>JBGOTQ010000045.1:0-27465 GCA_041476565.1 Terriglobia bacterium
ATGAAAATGGCCTGAAGGGCCATAAGAAAATAGCCCAGGGCACAGCGGGCGAGAAGCAGGAGCCGGCAGGCGACTGCCGACCGCGACGCCCTGGGAATAAGATTCCGAAATAGAGCTCAACTCCTCGATCAGGCGCGGGGAGTCCGCCCGCGCCTGATCCCTGATCGAGGAGTAAGAGTCGGGGGTATACCATGACCCAGGGCGTCGCTCGCAAAAAATCGCTACGCGACCGCCGTCGCTCGCTTTGCCCTGGGCTACTCTCCTTCGCCCACTTCGTGGGCTGGAGGCCATTCTCATCGGTGGTGGTGAAATTGAAAAAGACCATTTGGCACTCTTTATAAAACCATGGGAGCTAAATTGGAGCATACCCCGTCATCAGAAGTAGATTTTCAGCGCCACTTGGCCGACACGAGGTCCTTGTGACGTATAGAAGACTTTCCCGAAGTTACCATTGACACCATAGGATGGGATGTCGTTGAGGTAACTATCCGGCCCCCCCCAATTGGGGCGATTGAGCACATTGAAAAACTCGAGCCGAAACTGCCGACAAATCCCTTCTCGGGTTTCAAAATTCTTCCTCAAGCCGGCATCGCAGATTTTAGTACCATCAGTCCGGAGAATGTTGCGGCCCGCATTTCCCCATGTGTAGTCGGCAGGCATGACGAACGCCTCGGTGTCAAACCATTTATCAATGGTAGGATTATCCAGTGTGCCACTGCGGATCCGGTTGGCTCTTTGCGGCCAGGAATAAGTGTTTGCTATATTTCGAACACATACTCGTGTCCTCCATTTTCAGTTTGAGCCATTAAAGGACTAGATCCAAAGCGAATCAAGAGGGCCTCGGCTGTTTCTGGCTGAGTTATCCCATTAATGGTACAGGAAAATCAGAGTCAAACCAAGAAAGGTCCCGACGGAGCCATCCTTACGTGGTGGCAGTCAAGTTAAGCTAGCCGGCCACAAATTTGGAATGAACGATCACCGCTCCGCTAGTCCGATGCTGCAAAATTCTGTAGAGAACGGCAATAAGATGCAAGCCTCCAAGGAAGTTTCAACTATGTGGTATGCTGTCTGCCGCTTTAGCGTGGCGGGATTCATCGCCGCCGCGACTGCCTTATTTACCTTGGGACCTTCATCGATCAAAGCGGCCGCGATGCATCGTGGCGCATCGCCGAAGAAGGGTATTTTTTAGAAAGGAGAAGTCGGCTATGTTTAGGAGGATGTTGCAACGCCGTCAATTTCTTTCTTACTCCAGCGTCTCAGCAGCAGCATTATTAGGAGCCCGCCGCTTGGAGGCCCTTGAGGGCAAAAGTCCCGCAGAATTGCACCTGGCCTCCAACGAGTATTCATGGACGGTCTTCTATAAGAGAGAGAATCGGGACTTTAAAGGCTCTTTGGAATCGGCACTCCCTGATTTGACGCGAAGTGGACTCAATGGGCTGGAGCCCTCGATTGAGAAGACCGAGGAGATCGATCGTCTGGGGCCTTTGTTGAAGAAGAACAATCTGGAAATGCGGTCGATTTATGTTAATAGCACTCTGCATGAGCCCGATCAGGTGGACAAGAGCATCGGCCAAATTCTCTCGATTGCCCGAAAGGCGAAGGAGCGGGGAACGCGGATCATAGTGACGAATCCGTCTCCGATCCGTTGGGGAGGTCCAGAGAACAAGGACGATACCCAGCTCGGAGTTCAAGCTGAGGCTCTGAACAAACTAGGGGAGCATCTCGGCTCACTGGGGCTCAAGCTGGCCTATCACAACCACGATATCGAACTGCGAAATGCAGCGCGTGAATTCCACCACATGATGCTGGGGACTGATCCAAAGCGTGTGTCCCTTTGTCTGGATGCTCATTGGGTTTATCGAGGGGCTGGAAACTCACAGCTTGCTCTATTTGATGTCGTGAAGCTATACGGTTCGCGCATCATCGAAGTCCATTTGCGGCAGTCGAAGGGGAATGTATGGGCAGAGACCTTTGGTGAGGGGGACATTGACTACCGAGCGCTGGCGAACCAACTGCTTCGCCTGGGTGTCAAACCCCACCTGGTCCTGGAGGTAGCAGTAGAAGAGGGTACCCCCAAAACCATGGATCCGGTGGAAGCCCATCGGCGCAGTTCCGAATACGCACGCAAGGTCTTTGCCAGGTTCGCATGACCTGTGGTACTCACTACCCTTCTATTCCTGTACTATTGCTCATCGTTAGTTTAGATCCCTGTGGGGTACCGAGCAAGTGACAATCGTCACCCTACGCGGGGGCGTCACGCCATTGATAAAGCAGCACTCTTGGCCGGCCGATGAAAGTGACTGCAACAACTACCAGGGATCTGCTAACATGCAGGACAAAAGCTATCTAGCGGCAGTTCTGGAACGGCATGATCTCTCCGCCGAATGACAGCAATGGCGAAATGAATTCAGAACTGAAAAGGTCAACCATGAAGCAAATTAAGATCATCATTGAGAAACACCCAGACGGGTATGAGGCTTATCCGGTGGGTATCAAAGGAGTAGTTGTGGGCGAAGGCGACACTTACGAAGAGGCTCTCCGGGATGTCCAGTCTGCGCTCAAATTCCATGTTGAGACTTTCGGTCTTGATTCTCTGGAGGGGGGAGAGGGACCCGTTTTGGAAGCCTTTGTTGCCGAAGCCAGCCTTTAATCCATGTCAAAATTCCCCTTAGATGCCCTTAAGACAATAATGACCCGTCCTCTCTGAAGCATGGATTTGGGATTACCTGCCAGCGTGTGGACATCGCTTATCGGCGCCAACAATCCCGGAAGTACCTACCTCAATTACCCCGTTTCTGTTAATATGCGCACAGTAAGAAGGCCCTTGGTCCACGACTCTGTCCCGACCTGCAGATAATGCCTGGAAAATGCAACTACTCACCGATGATAGTTATTAGCAGAACTCGCTTGCCAGACGCGACGTTCTAGGCTGTTTAAGGAAATTGGCTGCGTATGGTGGTTCCATAGTGAAACCCGAAGACAAAGCCCGCCGTGAGATTGACGACCTACTTTCCTACTGCGGCTGGATCATACAGGAAAGAGAACAATCGAACCTTTCGGCGGGCCGAGGCGTGGCGATCAGGGAAGTCCCTCTTCAGAAGCCACACGGGACTGTCGATTACCTGCTCTTTGTAGACGGCAAAGCCATAGGCACCGTGGAAGCCAAGCCTCACGGGACAACCTTGCGGGGCGTTGAATTGCAGTCCGCTAAATATGTAGCAGGACTGCCTCCTGAGTTGCCTCGCTGGCGCAGCCCTCTCCCATTTGCCTTCGAAAGCACCGGGATTGAGACCCAGTTCACCAACACTTTGGAGCCGGATGCGTGCAGCCGCAGTGTATTTGCCTTTTATCGGCCCGAGAGTCTGGTGGCCTTGGTGCAGACAGCGCCGGTCTTTCGGAATCGACTGCGAAGTCTTCCCCCACTCATCACCGACAATCTCTGGCCGCCCCAAACGAAGGCGATTGCCCGGCTGGAGGAATCGCTGGCTGCCAATCGTCCTCGGGCTTTGATCCAGATGGCTACGGGCAGCGGCAAGACCTTCATGGCAGTCAATTCTGTCTATCGGCTGGTCAAATTTGCCGGTGCCCGTCGGGTGCTATTCCTTGTGGATCGTGCCAACCTGGGACGTCAAGCGCTGAAGGAATTCCAGCGATTCGTCACACCTGATGATGGGCGTAAGTTTACCGAACTGTACAATGTCCAGCACCTGCAATCCAACCAACTCGATTCAGTCAGCCGTGTCTGCATCTCCACGATCCAGCGTCTGTATTCTTTGCTGAAGGGAGAAACAGAGCTTCCATCCGATGCTGATGAGATGTCAGGCTTTGCCGTCGCTGAAGCCCTTTTTAAGGAACCGGTACCAGTGGAATACAACTCAGCCATCCCCATTGAGACTTTTGATGTCATCATTGTGGATGAGTGTCACCGTTCCATTTACAATCTCTGGCGGCAGGTGCTGGAGTATTTTGATGCATTTCTGATTGGGTTGACAGCAACCCCATCCAAGGAGACCTTTGGTTACTTCAAGCAGAACCTGGTCATGGAATACAGCCACGAAGAGGCTGTGGCCGATGGAGTGAATGTCAACTACGATGTCTATCGCATCCTGACCCAGATCACGGAACGGGGCTCCAAAGTCGAGGCCGGGTTCTACGTGGACAAACGCCACCGGCTAACTCGAAAAATTCGATGGGAAAAGTTGGAGGATGACCTCCTCTATGATGCCTCCCAGCTCGATCGGGAAGTGGTGGCTCCCGACCAAATCCGGACGGTCATCCGTACCTTCCGCGATAAGCTGTTTAGCGAGATCTTCCCCGGCCGTACCGATGTTCCTAAAACCCTTATATACGCCAAAGACGATTCCCACGCTGATGACATCGTGGAGATCGTCCGTCAGGAGTTTGGGAAGGGGAACGACTTCTGCCAGAAAATCACCTACAAGACCACTGGTGTCAAAACCGAGGACCTCATTGCCTCATTTCGCAATAGCTACAATCCACGGATTGCGGTTACGGTGGACATGATCGCCACCGGCACCGACATTAAGCCGCTAGAAATTGTTCTCTTCATGCGTTCGGTGAAGTCCCGGACCTTTTTTGAGCAGATGAAAGGACGTGGTGTTCGGGTCATTCCCGAAACCGATTTCCAGGCTGTTACTCCCGACGCCAGGAACAAGACCCATTTTGTCATCATCGATGCTGTCGGCGTCTGTGACTGCGACAGGACCGACTCTAGGCCCCTGGAGCGCAAAAGGCACGTCCCCTTCGAAAAACTGCTGGAGGCTGTGGCCCTGGGAAATCGCCAGGAGGATGTAATCACTTCACTGGCCGGGCGGCTGGCCCGGCTGGAGCGCCAGCTTGATCGCAAAGAAGAAGCCGAGGTGAAAATGCTGCTTGGTGGGCAGTCTCTGCAAACTGTGGTACATACCCTGGTCAGTGCTCTCGATCCGGATAGGGCAGAAGACAACGCCAAGGCCAGCTTCAACACGTCGGAGCCGAGCCAGAAGCAAATTGAAGAAGCCAAAAAACGGTTGCTTGACGCCGCCGTTCAACCCATTGCAGCCAACCCGGGTTTTCGCAACAGGCTAGTTGAATTGCAGAAGGCCAAAGAACAAACCATCGATATTGTCAGCAAAGACCAGGTGATCTCGGCCGGATTTGACCAGGCTGCACTGGAAGCAGCTCGGAATACCATTAAGTCGTTCGAGCAGTTCCTCCATCAGCACAAGGATGAGATCACGGCCTTACAGATTCTTTACAGCCGACCCCATCGCAGTCGGCTGACTTTTGCCCAGATCAAAGAACTGGCGGAAGCCATCGAGAAACCTCCGCGGCGTTGGACAACGGAAACGCTCTGGCATGCTTATGAAACACTGGAGAAATCGAGGGTGCGAGGCACTGGTCAACACTTGTTGACCGACCTGGTGTCGCTGGTCCGTTTTGCCTTGCACGAGGAGGAAACACTGGTTCCATTTGCCGAAAAGGTGGAAGACCGTTTTCAAGGGTGGCTTAGCCAACAAGCCGTGCTGGGTCGCCAGTTCACTTCGGCTCAGCAAGAATTCCTTGAGTTGATCCGTGACCATATTGCCACCAGCTTGAGCATGGAGGTTGAGGATTTCGAGTATGCCCCATTCAATCAAAAGGGCGGCTTGGGGAAGGCTGATCAGTTGTTTGGCGCGGCTTTGCCTAAGGTGTTAGAAGAATTGAACGAGGCACTGGCGGCATAATGTCGGCCGCGTGCCCATCGCTGAGGTTTAGGCCCGGGGCCCTCACCGGGCGACGAACATGTAGGCCGGCTGCCCTCAACCGGCGCATTGCCTGGGCGGTGGAATTTGGTAAAGGTTGTAGACCGTGTGCCCTCACGCGGCGTACAGATTATGGAAACCGAAAGACTCCCCCGTCGTCTGCGACGCGTCCGAGAAATCTGGGGCCTTCATCAACCGGCCCTTTTTTTCCTAACTATCTGTGTTGTAGGCAGGAACAAGGTTCTCGACAACGAAAAGGTCTTTACCTGGCTGTTAGCTTTCCTGTTGGGAAGCTCCCAACGCTACGGCTGGTATCCTAAACGCTTCGTATTGATGCCCGACCATCTGCATCTAATCGCATGGCAGGGAAACTCTTCTGTCTCCCTTGGTCAATGGATCAAAGCAATGAAGGCAGTCATAGCGAAACGTAAGTTCGCCTGGCAACAGGGATTCTTCAATCATCTGCTGCGAAGTGGAGAAAGTGAAGCCCAGAAATGGGAATACATTCGCTTCAATCCAGTTCGGGCCGGTTTGGTTTCTCGGCCACAGGAATGGCCTTACGGCGGAGAGATCATTTATGATAAGAACGGTCCGTGTTTTGTGTGTGGAACGGAATTGTAGGCCGCGTGTCCCCACGCGGCGCATCATCCGGAACCAAAAACGCCGGGTCAGGGGACCCGGCCTACAATGACGTTGTAGGCCCGGTGACCTCACCGGGCGGTGAATATGTAGGCTGGCCGCCCTCAGTCGGCGCGAAATAAGCCATTGACCAAGCAACCATGAAGTCCAGACGAAAGACATCCAAACATGGCCGGAGGGACAACGCAGAAAATTCTGGCCACATCTTGCCGGGAGGTGTTGTAGGCCGCGTGCCCCCACGCGGCGCATCATCGGGAACAATTGACGCCGGGTCAGGGGACCCGGCCTACAATCCACGAAAGGGTGTAGGCCCGGTGCCCTCACCGGGCGGCCAGCTCAATTCGAAAGCTTCATCAAAGTTGACAGATCATGTGCCGTCACGCCATACAGATGATTCTGTGGCGATGGCGATAGTTCCTTATGGATGGAGCATGATCTCATTGGGGGACTTGGGCACTTGGGTTGGTGGCGGCACTCCCAGCAAGGTCAAGCCGGATTATTGGGCCAATGGGACCATTCCTTGGGTTTCTCCCAAAGACATGAAAAGCGAAAGGATTGTGGATTCCGTTGATCACATCACAGTTGAAGCTCTCGAACAATCAGCAACGAATCTGGTCCCGGCAGGTTCAGTCCTCCTTGTGGTGCGTAGTGGGATTCTGAAGCACGCACTGCCTGTGGCCGTAACCGTGCAGCCTGTGACGCTTAATCAGGATCTAAAAGCCGTAAAACCAAGAGATGGTGTTCTGCCCGATTATCTCGCTTGGGCTTTGCGTGCTTATGCGCCCAGAATTCTCCACGAATGCTCGAAAGGGGGCACGACTGTCCATAGTCTAGAGATGCCGCGATTGCTGCGGTTCAAGATTTCTCTGGCCCCTCCTGAAGAACAACACCTCATCGTGGCCGAAATCGAAAAGCAATTCACACGCTTGGAGGCAGGTCTCGCGTCGCTTAAGCGGGTGCAAGCCAATCTGAAACGCTACCGCGCTTCGGTACTGAAAGCCGCCTGCGAAGGGCGCCTGGTCCCCACGGAAGCGGAACTCGCCCGTCATGAAGGCAGCTCGTACGAACCCGCTGACGTCCTGCTCCAGCGCATCCTCAAAGAACGCCGCGCCAAAGTGGAAGCAGCGACGGTTGACACGGCTTTTCAGGCCAGCCTCAAACGCCTGGCACTTTTTCCACAATGCGCAGGTTTACTACCAGAGTTGCCAGAGGGGTGGGTATGGACGACAGTTGAGCAGATCTCAGTCCTCGTTCAATACGGCAGTTCTGCAAAGCCTTCTGAAGATACTACGGGCATTCCTGTGCTCCGGATGGGAAACATTGTTGATGGCAAACTGCAACTCGACAAGCTTAAATTCCTTCCAGCATCCCACCGAGAGTTTCCCGATCTCCTGCTACACGCCGGCGACGTTCTTTTCAATCGAACAAACAGTGCTGAATTGGTCGGGAAGACCGCTGTCTATAGGGGTAGTCCGGCTCCGTGCTCGTTTGCCTCGTATCTGATTCGTATTCGGTTAGCAGATAGTTGCATTCCTGAAGTCCTTGCATGCTTCATTAATTCAACCTTCGGTCGTAGCTGGATCTCTTCTGTAGTCAGCCAGCAGGTTGGCCAAGCCAATGTAAATGGAACGAAGTTGCAGGCACTACGAATTCCTTTGCCGCCTCTTGCCGAGCAACAGCGAATCGTGAGAGAGATTGACTTGAGGCTATCTGTGGTTGAGGAATTAGACACGGTGGTTGCTGCCAGTCTGAAGCGAGCCGAGCGTCTGCGCCATGTCATCCTCAAATATGCTTTTGAAGGAAGATTAGTTGACAGTGGAATCCTTGGGAAGTCGGCGTGAGTTTGTCTTGTTGTCAAATACAAATTGTGACATCATTTGCGTAGGCGAATAAAAAGCGAATATTAAAGGAGATCATCATAGATGAGTGCAAAAAGCAAAATCGAATGGACTGATGCTACCTGGAATCCAGTGAGGGGTTGCACGAAGATCAGTCCTGGTTGTGCCCACTGTTACGCTGAAACTTTTGCGGAACGGTTCCGAGGGGTAGCAGGACATCCCTTTGAGTATGGATTTGACTTAAGGCTAGTGCCAGATAAGCTCCTGGAACCGATTCGGTGGAAGTCCCCCAGAAGGATCTTCGTTAACTCAATGAGTGACCTGTTTCACGACGGAGTTCCCGATGATTATATTGCTGCCGTAGCCGACGTCATGATTGAAGCGAATTGGCACACCTACCAGATCTTAACCAAGCGTTCATCCCGAATGGCCGAAATGCTCTCCAATCGCCTGCGCCCCGCGGCCACTCAATCACACATTTGGTGGGGTGTGAGTGTGGAGAATAGAAAATATGGTCTGCCACGCATTGAGAGCCTTCGCTCAACCCCATCAGAAGTTCGCTTTCTTTCGATTGAGCCGCTCCTGGAGGATTTGGGCCGCATCAATCTGAAAGGGATCGATTGGGTGATTGTCGGCGGCGAGAGTGGTCCGAGGTCAAGACCCATGAAAGCCGAATGGGTGCGAAATATACGCGACCAATGTCGGACGGCAAGGGTCCCATTCTTCTTCAAGCAATGGGGTGGAGTAAGAAAGAAGGAAGCCGGCAGATTACTGGACGGCAAGACCTACAATGAATTCCCGGTGCGGGCAGTGACCCAAGTTCCCAATTCTGTTCTACCCTCATTCTACGTGGATCAATTCGTACTAGTCTAGGTGTCATGGCCACTGATGATTTCCACGACAAGCCATTCGACGAAGGGACTCTGACCAAGCTCCAGATTTTTGAACTGTACTCAAGGGAATGGCTGCCAGTCTTTCTGTCATCGTCCCAACAAGCATGGACGGAGATTCACCTCTTCGACTTCTTCGCAGGACCGGGAACCGACAGTGCCGGCGAATTTGGGAGCCCGCTGCGTTTACTCAGGCAGTTAGAGTCGTATCGGCAGAGTTGTGTTGCAGGATGGACAAGAACTCGCATTCATGTCCATTTCTTTGATTGGGATGAAGCGAAGATATCTAAACTTGAAGCAACCTCCAGAATTACGGGCTAAACATACCAGACGTGGTGTTCGATATAAAGCCCCTTCCTTTTGCGTTAGCATTTGAGAAATCGGTAGGCTACTTTGAGAGATTCACAGCAGCTAAGCTGGTACTTATTGACCAGTCTGGTGTTGACCAAGTTACCGAAGAAGTCTTTCGCAGGCTGGTCGAATTCCCGACCTGCGACTTCCTCTTCTTCCTTTCGTCATCGACACTCCACCGTTTCCGGGAACACCCAGCAATCAAACTAAAGATCGTGAGACCTGATGATCATTACCACATTCATCGTGCCGCCTTGGCTTACTATCGGGATCTTTTGCCAAGAGATTTCGTATTTTACCTTGCCCCATTCTCCATTAGGAAGGGCGCAAACATTTACGGTGTTGTCTTTGGATCGGGTCATCCACGAGGCATGGACAAATTTCTGCAAGTGGCTTGGAGGAAGGACGAGTTGAATGGCGAGGCGGACTTTGATATCAATCGTGAGAACTTCCGATCCTGTCAGATGTCTTTGCCGTTGGAGGAGTTCCGTCCGAGTAAAGTCACTGCGTTTGAGCGAGAGCTAGAGCAATTGTTACGGAAAGGGCAATGTCCATCAGAAGCGGATGTCATTCAGGCTTGTTTTGACCATGGAGTTACCCGGCAGCATGCCAAACCCGTGCTCGCCAAATTGAAGAAGGAAGGGATCATCGAATTGGATTTTCGCGTCCCTGACATTAGTCGTCTCCGTTCACCCAGGGCGATTCGGCTCGTGAATTCAGGACCGTGACCTTCGTTACGCAAATGTCCCGACCTTCTTGCTGAACCAGTTAACAAGCTCAATAGACTTTTTCCAAGAATTCAAGGCCCACGATGTCCAACCATTCAGTTCAAATTGTCCAAAAGCTTTGGAACTACTGCAACATCCTGCGGGATGACGGGCTGTCTTACGGGGATTATGTCGAGCAACTGACATTCCTGCTTTTCTTGAAGATGGCTGATGAGCAGACCAAGCCGCCCTTCAATAAGCCTTCCACGCTTCCTAAAGGCTGCGACTGGCAGAGTCTGCTCCAGCAGGATGGTGACGACTTGGAAATCCATTACCGTCATCTCCTCGAGACTCTCGGCAAAGAGAAAGGCCTGATCGGCATCATCTTCCGCAAGGCGCAAAACAAGATCCAGGACCCGGCCAAACTTCGCCGATTGATTGTGGACTTGATTGACCGGGAGCAGTGGACGGCGCTGGACGCCGACGTCAAAGGCGATGCTTATGAAGGCTTGTTGCAGAAAAACGCCGAAGACGTGAAAGGTGGCGCCGGGCAGTATTTCACGCCCCGCCCTTTGATCAAAGCCATGGTGGACGTAATGCGCCCGGCGCCGGGGATGGTGATTTGTGACCCGGCCTGCGGCACCGGGGGATTTCTGCTGGCCGTTCACGAGTATATTTCTCACCACTACTCACTGGACAGATCGCAAAAGAAGCATCTCAAGTTCGATGCATTGCATGGTGTGGAGCTGGTGGACAGCGTAGCCCGGCTGTGCTTGATGAACCTGGTCCTGCATGGAATTGGTGGCGATGCCGGGGATGTAGGCCACGTGCCCCCACGCGGCGCATCATCCGGATCGATTCTCGCCGGGTCAGGGGACCCGGCCGACGCAAGCGAGAGCCCGATTGATGTCAAGGACGCACTGGCAGGCCACCCTGGCGAGTATTTTGAAATGGTTCTCACCAATCCGCCTTTCGGCAAGAAGAGCAGTGTCACGGTCATAAACGAGGCAGGCGAGCAGAAGAAGGAAAGCCTGGTGGTGGTGCGGGATGACTTCTGGGCTTCCACCAGCAACAAACAGCTCAACTTCCTCCAGCATGTGTTCAGCATCCTCAAACAGCATGGCCGCGCGGCCATCGTCGTCCCGGACAACGTGCTATTTGAAGGTGGAGCTGGGGAAACGGTCCGCCGCAAGGTCTTACATGAATCCGATGTTCATACGCTGTTGCGCTTGCCCACCGGCATCTTCTATGCCCAGGGGGTTAAGGCTAACGTCCTTTTCTTCGACCGCAAACCTGCCAGCGAGATGCCCTGGACCCAGAAGCTCTGGATTTATGATCTCCGTACCAATCAACACTTCACGCTCAAAGAGAATCCTTTGAAGCGCCCCGACCTCGACGATTTCGTCCTATGCTTCCATCCGGATAACCGCCACCAGCGCCAGGAGAGTGACCGCTTCAAAGCCTTTCCCTATGATGAATTGCTCAAGCGAGACAAAGCGAACCTTGACATCTTCTGGTTGAAGGACGAATCGCTGGAAGACAGCGCCAACCTGCCCGATCCTCACAGCATCGCCCAGGAAATCGCTGAGGACCTTCGGGCGGCCCTCGACCAGTTTGATGCAATCCTTGAAGATCTAAGAAAGTGACAATAATCTTGCGGGATCGTTAGAAAAAAACGCCGGGTCAGGGGACCCGGCCTACAAAGATCCCGCAATCCCTTTGCAATGAGTTTCGGCAGTGTACCCGCACGCGGTTTTTTCCGGAATCCGGAACTTTTTCACAGGTCGCCTTTTCAAAGGGGGAATTAGGCGCTCTCTTTTCGGCCTAGAGTTCCTTGATGTAAAAGTTCTGGAATTGGAACAAGCTGGGTGGCCCCAGATATTTCCCATCTTTAAATCCGCCATGATGCTGAAGGCCAATGGGGCCCTTTTCCGGCAGGCCGGGCAGTTCGGCATTGTCAATGACGAGTTTGCTATTCAGGACTTCGGTCATGCGGGTCCCTTTGACTGTGATTTCGAAGGTGTTCCATTCACGCTCCCTTCCTGAAACAACCCCGATATCAAAGGTCCAACCTGCAGGTCCCGCACCTGAGGCTTCGAAGGAAGGATAAGGCTGTTGACCCTATGGGAAGCCGATTAGAATATCGCTGAGGCATTAATCTCGGAGGGAGTATGGAGATCAAGATCTTCACAACAGGCGGGACAATTGACAAGGTCTATTTCGACAAAAAGAGCGAATTTCAGGTGGGGGAGCCGCAGATTGGAGAGTTGTTCCAGGAGGGAATGTTGCGTTCCAATACGAGGTGGAGCCGATCCTACACAAAGACAGTCTGGACATGACGGAGGCTGACCGCCGCCAGATCCTTGAGAGAGTGGCTGCCGACCCGCACCGGCACGTCCTGATTACCCATGGCACCGATACCATGATTGAGACCGCGCTGTCTCTACGGCATATTTCCGGGAAGGTCATTGTCCTCACTGGCTCCATGTCGCCGGCAAGGTTTCGAAACACGGACGCTATCTTTAATATCGGTTGTGCCATAGCCGCCGTGCAATTGCTGCCGGAGGGGATTTACATTGCTATGAACGGGCGCGTTTTCAAGCCCGACCGCCTTCGGAAGAATCGGGAGAACCTGCAGTTTGAAGAGTATTGATCCCGGCAGACAGTAATAATGCGCCAGAAGGTGTGAAAAATTTCAAGGGTAGGGACGCGCTGCCGTGGGTCCGCAATCGGAAACCTAAGCTGGACGCGGAGCACCGCGTTCCCACCGGAGCATGTCCATCGCCCAATGGGATTTTTTCACACCTTCTCAGTCTCACGGGGGAGCCGTAGGGTCAATACTCCGCATTGACCCATGATTGTGCAGCGACCTTAGGTGGATAGAGGGTTACCTGCCCTACACCAGCCCGGCTGAACTGACCCATCCGCCGGCCATACGGTCTGAGGACTTTTTGATGCAGGCCCGAAGGTTAGAAAAACATAGAGATTGGTTTTCCCACGAAAACATAAGAAGTTGAACAAACCGGCAAACCAACTTAGAGTAGAGCTGGTCCGGAAATCGTTTGGGAGGCATGAGACATAATTCCTCGTTGGGTGAACACACTATGGTTTGGAAACTCGTAAGATTGATCAGGTATTGCATATTCCTGGCACCATGGATTGTCCCGGCGATTGCAGCCGAACAACCCGGGCAGGGACGGAACTTAGTGGAAAATCCAGGCTTTGAGCTTCTTGATCGAGAACATGGCGTGCCCCTGAACTGGAGCAAGCTGTCGCCACGGGAGGAGATCGCCCCCGATTTCAGTGTCGATTCTTCAGTATCCCATTCGGGGAAATCCTCAGCCAGACTCTCTGCCAGGGGTAACCCCGGAACCTTTGGTTATTGGGCGGCGACAGTGAAGGGCATCCAAGGTGGGAGCTTGTCTACCGACGACCCCCTGCCCAGCGCATATACTCTTGGCGGGCCTGAGATTCTGGGGAATCGTGCTTATCGAGTCCGCTGTTTCTTCAAGACGACGGGAATCGATTCCGTTTTCGCGAATGTTTGTGTTCGGTTTCGATGGAAAGATGTCAAGGGCCGTGAATTGCTGGCAGGATTCCTGTCTGCGTATGAAAAGGACGGCGAATGGTACAAGGCAGAGCAGACGTTGACTGCACCACTTCTGGCGCGGAGCCTCGGCTTGGAACTGGTCTTGCAATGGACCGCTTCTGGTACTGTCTGGTGGGATGACGTGAGTGTTGAAGAGGCCTCGCCTGCGCCATCTAGAAAGCTCAAAGTTGCCACGGTTAGCTACCAACCGCCGGCCCATTCTACCCCTGAGAATAACCGGAAGTTCTTTGCCGAAAAGGTCGCTGCAGCCGGGAAGTTGGGCGCTGACCTGATTTGCTTGGGGGAGGGAATCACGGTTGTATCTACAGGGAAGGGGTACGTTGATGTGGCTGAACCCATTCCCGGGCCTACCAGCCAAGTGTTGGGTGAAATGGCCAGAAGATACAGGCTCTATGTGGTTGCCGGGATATACGAAAGGGAAGGCCCGGTGGTTTACAACTCGGCACTGCTGATTGACCGGGAGGGAAAAGTCGCTGGCAAATATCGCAAGATTCATCTGCCGGAAACCGAGGTCAGCGGGGGTTTGACTCCGGGGAAAACTTACCCGGTTTTCAAGACCGATTTCGGAATCATCGGGATCGAAATCTGCTACGACAATTTCTTCCCGGAAGTGGCCAGGAGCCTGGCCTTACAGGGGGCGGAACTAATTCTTCTGCCCATCTGGGGAGATGGCCGGGGACAAGGTTACGAGTGGGACATTGTGGCCCGGGCCCGGGCCGTTGACAATGCCGTGTACCTGGTGGCCTCGAACTATAGCAATAAGAGAAGTTTCATCATCAACCCCAACGGGCGCATCCTGGCCGACACTGGAGGGGAAAGTGGATTGGTGACGGCCGAGATTGACCTGGATGCCCGCACTTTTGAACGGTGGCTGTCAGTGGGTAGTTACGGCGAATGGAAGAACCTCTTTCCAAGGGAACGGCACATCGAAACCTACCAACTCCTGGTGGGAGACCGCCAGGAATAGAGGTGTAATCTATGAAATGGCGCTATAACGCCGGGGGAAGAGTTTTCTCGTCACCTGCCATCGCCGACGGCCGAGTGTTTTTCGGTGTCCCGGGTAGCGAGTTTTTGGTTCTGGATACTCAGGAGGGCAAACCCCAAATGGGTTCAGGAACGGAAGGTCCTATCAATTCCTCTCCGGCGATCGTCAACGGCGTGGTTTATTTCGGCTGTGATGACAGCTGGTTTTACGCAATGGAATAACCCTCCCTAGCACACCCCCCCTTCCATCCTTCCATTTTAGTCGATTTTTTTCTTAAAGCCCAGGGGAGAAGGGTTCGATACGAGTCAGGGGCTATTTCACACGTTGTATTTCATAAGATGCCCCTCGACTCACTCGGGTAAGAACCGCCTCATGACCGTGCCACTTCACCAATTGCTTCTTGTTGATGATGACGACGCCTTCCGGAGAATGCTTTCCCTTCGGTTGTCTCGTGAAGGCTTTGCAGTTTTGGAGGCAGGGCAGGGTAAACAAGTGATGGAAGCGCTCCGCTTGTCTCCTATCGACCTGGTACTCCTGGATTTGAGCCTGCCAGATGTCCATGGTCTGGACTTGCTCCGCGCGATTCGGCTGAACAACACCTTGAACCAGCTTCCTGTCATCGTCCTCACGGGTAACAGTAATAGTGAGGTGGTGGTTAAAGCCCTGGAGTGTGGAGCCAACGACTATGTCAAGAAGCCGTTGGACTTTCCCGTTCTTTTTGCCAGGATCAGGACCCACTTGTCCTTGAAGCATGCACAGGCGGGTTTACAGAAGTCTCATGACGAACTGGAGATGCGAATCCGCGCGCGCACGGCCGAACTAACTAAAGCCAAAGAAGCTCTCGAGGCCAACCTGGTGGAATGCAAGAGAACCGAGGAGGCCCTTATCGCGAGCGAAGCCAAGAACCGGGCCATCCTGCATGCCATTCCTGATTTGTTCTTCATCTTGAGCCGGGATGGAGTGGTACTGGGGCAGGAGGGCGATACCAGCCGGTTTGCGATATTTCCCGGACAGTTTTTGAACAGAAGCCTCTATGATCTTCTGCCGCAGCCCCTGGCGGCCCAATTGATGGAAAACTTGAAGAGGGCTTTTGAAACGGGAACGATCCAGACCTACGACTATCAAATGGAGTCGGGAGATCGACTGATTTATGAAGAAAGCCGATTACTCGCTATTGGCCCCGAGGAAGCCCTGATGATCTGCAGGGACGTGACAGATCGCAGGACGACGGAGGAGAACCTTCGCGTCACCGAGGCAAAACTCCTCCAGGCGCAAAAAATGGAGTCGATCGGACGGTTGGCGGGAGGTATAGCACATGACTTCAACAATCTGCTCACAGCTATCAATGGGTATGCCGACTTTGTTCGAATGAATCTTGCCTCCAACCATCCCATTTACTCCAGCATTACCCAGATCAAGAAAGCAGGAGAACGGGCGGCCTCGTTGACCCAACAGCTTCTGGCATTCAGCCGCAAGCAGGTCTTGCAGCCTCGAGTTCTAGACCTCAATTCGCTTCTGAGCAGCAATCTGAAACTGCTTAGGCGGCTGATCAGCGAAGACATCGAATTAGTGACTCGGTTTGATTCGAACCTGGAGAAGATCAAGGCCGATCCCACTCAAATCGAACAGGTTGTGATGAACCTAGCAGTCAACGCACGAGATGCCATGCCCAAAGGGGGGCGACTCCTGTTGGAAACCGTCAATACGCTCGGGCTTCGAGTCCGAGGCTGGAAATACCGACCCGAGTCCCCTGATCGGTTTATCCTGCTGGTTATCAGTGACAGTGGCTATGGCATGGATGCGGGGACCATGTCCCATATTTTCGAACCATTCTTCACTACCAAAGAGCAGGGCAAGGGCACGGGATTAGGACTGTCCACTGTCTACGGCATTATCGAACAAAGTGGCGGGCATATCGAAGTGTCCAGCAGGGTGGGGCAAGGGACAGAGTTTTTCATATACCTGCCCAAGGCGGCCGAGGAGGATCAGGTCTTGGATGTGAACCTGGTCTCCGACAACGTGGCCCGGGGAATGGAGACGATTCTGGTCGTCGAAGATGACCCGGCGGTCCAGGATCTAGTGTGCCAATTTCTCAGCCATCAAGGGTACAGGATTCTTCGGGCCCAGGATTCGGAGGATGCCCTTAAGATCTGCCAGGAACACCGAGGACCCATTCATTTGATGCTGACAGACGTGGTCATGCCCCGGATGGGGGGGCGGGATCTGGCCAATCAGTGCACACGGCTGAGGCCCAGCCTGCGGGTCTTATTTATGTCAGGGTATACGGGAGATGCCATCGCCCAGCACGGCGTGCTGGAACCCGGGCTTCATTTGATTCAAAAGCCATTTTCACCTTCTTCGTTGGCTTGCAGGATCAGGGAGATCCTTGACGCGTCACCTCCAGCCTCTGAAGTAAGCGGGGGCAGCCCTTTACCCCCTAATATGCCCCTCTCCGGCGAGCAGTATCCCTTGAGATAAAGAAGCACTCCCATTTTCATTGTGACCTCTTAGTGCCCCTGCCTTTACACATGGGGCTGTTGCTGTGTGAGGCAGTGCACAGTTCCCAATCCCCACACCAGGTCCACACTGTGGATACCGATCACCTCACGATCAGGGAAAAGCTCGGAGAGGATGGACAAAGCCACCCGGTCCGCCGGGTCATTGAAGGTCGGTACGAGCACTACTGTGTTGGCGATGTATAAATTAGCATAACTGGCGGGGAGGCGCTGTCCAGCAAAGGTCAAAGGCTTGGGCATGGGCAACGGGACGACTTCGAGTCGTCGACCATCTTGATCGACCATGGTTTTCAGCAGTTCGAAGTTCTCCTGAAGCGGGTCGTAATTAATCTCCTGCGGATTATTTTCCACGACCGTAACTATCGTCGAAGGGCCAACAAAGCGGGCCAGATCATCCACGTGGCCATGAGTGTCATCGCCTGCTATCCCTCTCTTCAGCCAGAGGACTTTCTGAACACCGAGGTAAGCTCGGAAAACCTGCTCGAGTTCCTCTCGTCCCAGCGAGGGATTCCGCTGCTGGATCGGGCTGAGTAGGCACTCTTCGGTGGTCATTAACGTTCCCTGTCCATTGACGTCGATACTGCCCCCCTCAAGAACGATCGACCGACCGCCGGACTTCCACGGAAAGCGTGGTTCCCAGATCCTCATCCCCAGAGCTGTGGCGATCTTCCGCGGGATTCGATGGTCCTTCTTCCAGTCGCTGTATTTGGCCCACCCATTGAATTTCCAATGCGTGACGGCAACCTCCGGCACTTGCTTTTTATTGGATTTTATGAAGATAGGTCCGAAATCTCGAGTCCAAATTCGATCGGTGGGAAATCGGTAAAAATCGATCTGGTCCAGGTCAACACCTCCGCGCAGGAGCGAATAGCTAGCGCGCTTGAGGAGCACCTCGTCGTCGACCAAGATGCAGACCCGCTCGCCCTTGTGCAAGTGCCGCACAATCTCCACGTAAACCCAGGGAATCGGCAAGAATTTCCCGGGCCAATCTGTCCGGTTGTGAGGCCAGGCGATCCAGGTGGCGTGGTGCAGTTCCCATTCTGCAGGCATCCGGAAGTCGTGAGGAGGGGCCACAACGGTCAAGCGAACAACCTCCACTGCATGGGAAGAGTTGACAGGGAAGGCAGGAGTCTAAAGTCCAAAGTCCAAAGTCCAGAATCCAAAGTTCAGTCAATCCAGCGCCGGGAGATCAAGTCATAGCTGTCGATTCGCCTGTCCCGTAAGAAAGGCCAGTTTCTGCGGACCTCCTCGAGATAAGCCATGTCACAATCTACAACCAAAACCTCCTCTTGCTTGGTTGATGCTTCTTTCACAATCACTCCCATGGGATCGGCCACAAAAGAACTCCCCCAAAACTCGATCCCTTCTCCAACCAGGACTTCATGACCCACCCGGTTAACGGCCGCTACATATATCCCGTTGGCGATAGCATGGGCTCGTTGAATGGTCTTCCAGGCCTCTTGATGCACGCCACCATACCGGCTTTTTTCGGCCGGATGCCAGCCAATGGCTGTTGGATAAAATACGATTTTGGCCCCCTGGAGAGCCATCAGACGGGCAGCCTCAGGAAACCACTGGTCCCAGCAGACCAACACGCCGATCTTCCCGAAGCGGGTATTAAAGGGGCGAAACCCTTGATCTCCCGGAGTGAAATAGAATTTCTCGTAATACATCGGATCGTCCGGAATGTGCATCTTTCGGTAGGTTCCAAGGATCGAACCATCCGCATCGAAAACCACTGCCGTGTTGTGATATACCCCGGCATCCCTCCTCTCAAACAGGGATGCCACCAGAACGATACCGTGATGCCGAGCTACGGCTTCAAGCCTCGTTGTCGTCGGACCGGGAATTGGCTCAGCCAAGTCAAATAGGGAGGCGTTTTCAGTTTGGCAAAAGTACAGCGACCGGAACAGCTCCTGCAGGCAGACCACCTGAGCTCCCAGTCTGGCGGCCTCGTGTATGAAACTCACCGCCTTCTCCAGGTTCTCTTCAGGACTGGAAGTCGAAGCCATCTGAATCAAAGCAATTCTGATCTTAGCCGCTGGATTGTTCGTCTCGATCATGCTGGTCATCTCTGCAGCCCGTGGAATCCATCATCGCTCAGTATTCTAAGGGGCCGAAACCCCAGAACGCTGTATTATGCATATCTTATTCAAAACCCCGAGAAAATTAAGGGGAATTCTTTGGGGAGGATCACAGTTCTTCCAATGGATTATTGTCGTCCAGCAGTGGGGGTGTTGGCGGCGGCACCAGCACCGGCACGGGTTCCGCATCAATCGAGGTGGTGCAGGAGGAGATAGGATGGGGCCTTGAAGGAATTCCTACGGCTTCATTCTTGGAGTTTTCTTCGCTTTCCCAGTTGTCGCGGTTGGCCTCATCCAGCAGCCTTAGTCCTTCCAGAATCAGATTCGTGTTACTGGTGCTAATGACCGCTTCAAACGGGACGTTGGATGGCTTGTAAATGAAGGTTCCTCCCTTGACTGCAACCAGGGCATACATGGCGAGTTCCCCATGCTTGTCCATGAAAACTGCGTCTACGATCTTTCCGGAATTCAAAAAGATGGTCCCCTCGTGCCCTTCGACCTGAATGATCAGTCTGCCACTCTTTTGAGAACTGTCCAGAATTTGGACAATATCGAGCAAGCCGATTTCAGAGAGATCTCCCTTTAGTGCCACGTATTCATCATCCGAGGTCTGTAAGAGCTTGTCTCTAGACAGGCTGACCGGTACAGCCCCCTTCCCGGCAGTGGAGAGGATGGGATTCAGCCGTTGAGCTTCGTGAATGTATTTGTTGGCTTCTTCCTTTTGTTGGCGCGACTGCAGAATTTTGGCAATCTCCAAGCATTCCTGCGCCGCCTTCTTAGGCATTCGTTGTTCTACGTACAGAGCTTTGAGCTTTTGCCGGAACTGGAGCTCCTTGGGATACCTTTCCAGGATCTTTTCCAGGCGCGCAATAGCTGCTGCCTGCTGGCCGAATTTCTCCAGCAATTCAATATCGGTCAGGAAGTTCTCGACGTCTTCTTCCGTCACGATGGAGAGAGGTGAGTCTGAGGACGTTTCAGCTTTGCTCGATCTCTTGCTTGTATCCTCCTCTTCCGGCAGAGGGTCTGTCGTCCGGGCGGGCGGCGAGACACCCGCCTCACGGGTTTCTCCCCGGGCCAAATTCTCGACGTACCTGAGCTTTTTGCGGCTTTCCTCGCTGTAGGGTTCCAGTTCGACAAGTTGCTTCATCAGGTCCAAGGCCCGAGCATACTCGCACTTGGCCAGATAGGCGTCCGCGTGCGAAGAAAGCGTGATGGCGAGCTGGTCAAATTGGAAAGAGGCGCCATACGCCATTTCCAGAAGTTGGTAAACCGAAAGGTTTTGGGGGTCGAGCTTGAGGATTTCTTCCAGGTACTCTACGCACTTCTTTTGGGACTCTTTGTCCTTGAGTTCCTGGCAGAGACTCGACAGGTGCAGGACCGCTTTGTCGATTTTCCGGTTGGCAATCAGCACTTCGATGAACGGGAGGGTCTGCGGCAGGAAGCTCCTGTTAGATTTCACCAGCCTTTCGTAGAGTCTTTCAGCCTCATCCACTTTGCCAGCCTTGATACAGAGCTTGGCTAGATACGCCAGCAAATCAGTTCGGGTAGGATCTTCAGCCAGGGTGGCGATGATGACCTCAATCGCTCTCTGGACCTTCCCCTGCTTGTCGAACACTTGCGCAATATGGGGATTGACATTCCGATCTTTGGGGTTAATCGAGCGAATTCTCCCCAAAACTTCGAGGGCGTCATCCCATCGTTCTTCCCGTGTGTAATCGCGTGCCAACTGGTAGAACAACTCCAGGGCTTTGTCTTTAAGACCCTTCTCGTTGAGGAAGGCAGCCAGTTTGAGTTGTTGTGCTTTGTTGCCAGGATCCAGAGATACCAATTTCTCCAGGTACTCTATGACCTTCTGGGTGTTCCCTTCTGCTTCATAGATGGCGCAGAGTTCGGTCATAATGCTGAAGAGTTCGTTTTTGGATCCCGCGCGGGAGTAAAACTCCATTATTTTTTCACGCGCCAGGATGTTGCGAGGCTGAAGTTTCAATATTTTTCGGTAGACATTGATAGCTTCCGCCTGGTTTCCCTGGCTGGTGTAATCGGAAGCCACTTTGAACAGATGCCGACTGGCTCGGAGGAAATCTTGTTTGGAACCATAGAGATCGGCAATCAGGAGGTGGACAGCCGTGTTCTGAAAGTCCTCGGCCAAAATCTCCTGATAGATGTTGATGGCCTCGTTGGTTTTGCCATAAGCTACTAGCTTCTCGGCTTGTTTTAGCTGCTTAGCAACATTCATAAGGCCACACCTTTTTGAGAGGTACCCGGGCGCAGAAACAAGGTCATGTTCATTAAGACCGACGAAGTCATAACCCTTGTCACCGGGGCCTCCAGGGCGAGGCTATCCGCTTTCGCCTCGAAAAATCCGTCTCAAGTCCTCCACATCCAGCTCGCCTGGGGCAGGATTTTCCCTTGATCCCTCCCCGATACTTATCGAACACCCGCTTGAAAAGCTTGAAGAAATCCAGGGCGCAAATTCGATTTGATTAGACGCGCACATTTCGCTCATACTCTTGGTGAACAGTCCTGGTGGTCTTCTATTGCCCAGGCACGAACTAAAGGAGGCACGTGATGGCTCTGAAGGATTTTCTGAAAAAGCAGTTCATCGATGTCATCCATTGGACAGAAGATCATGATGGGGTTCTGGCGAACCGTTATCCCATGCAGGATTTTGAAATTCAGTATGGGGGCAAGCTCACCGTCCGGGAATCCCAGATGGCCGTGTTCGTCAACGAAGGAAGAGTTGCTGATGTCTTTTCTCCGGGGCTGTACACGTTGACAACCCGAACGCTGCCGCTCCTGACCAATCTGATGAACTGGGACAAGCTGTTTCAGTCCCCATTTAAGTCGGATGTGTACTTCTTCAGCACGCGCTGGCAACTCAATCAAAAATGGGGGACTGCCAATCCCATCACGATCCGTGACAAGGAATTCGGGGCGGTCCGGCTTAGAGCTTTTGGCATCTACTCTTATCGCGTTGCCGACCCCAAAGTGTTTCATATTCAAATCAGTGGAACTCGAGAAGTCTATACGGTTGAAGACCTGGACGGCCAACTCCGCAATACCATCATCGCCTCCATTACTGATCTCTTTGCGGAATCTTCCATCCCTTTCCTGGATATGGCCGCCAACCAGGATGAGTTGGGAACGCGGATCAAGAACAAGATGACCGGGGAATTCAAGCGCTTTGGACTGGAACTGGATACACTGCAAGTTCAGAATGTCTCCTTGCCTGATGAACTGCAAAAGATCCTCGATCAGAGAATCGGCATGGGAATTGTTGGTGACCTGGGACGCCTGACCCAGTTTCAGACGGCCCAAAGCATCCCCATTGCAGCAGCCAATGAAGGTGGAGGAGCCGGGGTTGGCGCTGGACTGGGAGCCGGCTTGGCAATGGGACAGACCATGGCTTCCAGTATGGTCAGCGCCATGCAGGGCACCAAAACGCCCGCCGATGCCACTGCGGATGTCACAGCCTTGCTGGAAAGATTGCATGATTTGATGACGAAGGGGGTCTTGAGCAAAGAGGAATTCGAGACCAAGAAGGCGGAGTTGTTGAAAAAGCTCGTGTAGTCGGCATTTTCCCCGGACTTGGCGTGGCCTGTTTAACCCTCTTGTGTCACCGTCAGTGGCCTGTGATCGATTGGGGAAAAGAATTGAACGATCTGCGGGAACCAACGATGTTCAAGTTCGAGAGTGTCTAAAGCAGTACCGAAGGAACGAGAGGAGACGGCGATGGTTGGATACGTGAATCTAGCATTTGTCATCAACGCGGTTATCTATGCCTTTCTGGGCGTCCTGATCTTCTGGATCTCATTTCTAATCATCGACAAGCTCACCCCTTACCATCTATGGAAAGAGATCATCGAGGAGCACAACACGGCCCTGGCGATTGTTGTGGGAGCAATGTCGTTGGGTATTTGCGTCATTATTGCGGCCGCCATCCACGCCTGAGACCTGCGGACAAAGGGCGAAAAATACCATCCGACCTCTGAACGAATCCTTAAAAACTCCTGTAAAGTTCGCAACGACTTTGCCGAACCATTCTACTGGAATCACGATTCAATTGATGTCCTTCCGCGCCTGCCGTACGCGATCCTTTGTATGCGAGAACCCCTTTTCCCCATCAGCGTCTGGGCTTATCACAATAGATCCATATCCCTGCTCACATTTTGCCAGTCAGTGGATGAAGGCGTCGAGTACGCAAAGCACCTGCCCTTCACACCCATCGTATTGTCCTCAAATGCAGATTTGCCTTTCGAAGTAGAACATATCTCTGAGGGTGTTTTCGGAGATGCAATGCTCACCGGATGACTCTGCATGATCGTTCCCACGAGGATGGGCCCTTGTTGTGATAAACTCATGACTCAGGTATGAAGAACGACTTCGGAATCTTGGGAGAGATTCTTCGAGAGAAGGAGAGATAATGAGACTCTACCTGGTGCGTCATGGAATCGCTGAACCTCCCGGCGACGCCAATCATTATCAGGATTTCCGCAGATCTCTCACTCCCGAAGGCGCCAAAAAAATGCGGGAAGTGACTGTGGGGTTGAAGGGCTTAGGGATCGCGATCGATTGGGTTGCCAGCAGCCCGCTGATTCGCGCCAAAGAAACTGCTGAAATCATTGCCGAAGTGCTGGACCTAAAGGAGCCAGTGGAGTATTGGGATGAACTGACTCCCGATGCTCTTGCTCAACAAACTGTGGCTAGACTCCAAGGGTGCGAAGGCCGGGACTCGGTAGCTTTGGTTGGACACCAGCCTCATCTGGGATACCTGGCTGCCTTGTTGATCTTTGGTCAGGACTCCGTTTCGCTGGATCTCAAGAAAGGGGGCATTTGCTGTATTGAGGTGGAACAGTTCCCCATCCAGCCGCCGCTCCCGCTGGTCTGGTGGCTCCCTCCCAAGATCCTGCGCCTGTTTTCCTCGACCTGAGATATTTGGGGGGTGAGGCCATTCAGTCCACCCAGTTTCCTATCGTGCACTTCTCAGCAAATAGCGTGCGTTAGCGTCGTAACGCGGAACGCACCAAAACGGGTCGTGGTCATTCGTGGGCGGCATCAGTGATCGCCCAACCAGTCATTTGCAGTCCGTTTCCCGGAACACCCCAGGCTTCTGACGTTTCTTCTAATGACTGTGCGAGAGAAAGTTCCGCTGCGCCGAATGGCAAAGTCAAAGCAACCGCAAGTCCCAGAATGCACGCCTTCATACAAGTCATTGTGGGGTTCTCAGAAAAGGCCAAAAAGCCCACGATAAATCGCAAAGCGATTTGTCGTGGCTACCCAAACTCGCATTTTCATGAACGCCTACTTCATATTCACCCAAACACTGCCTTTATGGCTGCTTTCCACGGCTGCAGTCACAAAAGCAATGCCAATGCGTCCGTCCATAACGTTGGCGTATTTGGATCCATCGCAGGAGAACGGCTTCCCTTCGTTGTAGGCCCGCACATCCACCTCGAAGCAGCGGTGCAACCGTGCGAATGCATCGTGAAGTCCTTCAGGATGCCCGCTGGGGATTGTGGGTTCTTTCATCAGCCACTCAGGAAGATCACCCAGGAAACCATCGTGGGCGGTTACTACCCCCCGCCAGTAGACTCGGTCTGGCTGGTTCGGTAAGAAAATCGTCACCTTCTCAGGATCCTCCTGATGCCAGATGAGGGTGCCTTTGGTTCCAACTACTTCAATACCCATGTCATTCTTGCGGCCTATGGAGACTTGGCTGGCGCGCACCAGGCCGTGGGCACCATTACTCAGCTTCACATAGGTCGTAAAGTGGTCGTCCAGGAGACGTCCGGGGACGAAAGCCTTCAGGGCAGCTAAAAGCTCAACCACTTCCAGACCGGTGACATATCGTAGCTGCATCAAGGCATGAGTCCCGATGTCGCCGCCGCAACCACTCAGACCAGCGCGTTTTGGGTCCACCCGCCATTCCGCCTGAATGACTCCTTTATCTTCAGCCCGTTCAGCCAGCCAGCCCTGGAGATAGAAGGCATCCACCCAGCGGACCTCCCCCAATAGGCCCCTTCGTACAACATGGCTGGAGAAACGGCTCGTCCAATGCCCCAGGTAAGTGTGAGCTACACCGAAGGGAACATTTTTCTGAGCAACTGCCGCCACTAGCTTGTCAGCTTCGTCTAAGTTCAGCGTGAGGGGCTTCTCACAAAAGACCGGAATCCCCGCCTGGATGCACTTTATGGCCGGATCAAAATGAACATGATTGGGAGTGACGATCAACGCATAATCGATCCGCTCGCCAAGAGGCTTCTTGCTCTCTTCGGCGATCATTTCATCGTAACTTCGGTAGCCTTTGATGGAGTATGGCCAGGAAGCAGCTTCGCGCAGTGCAACCTCGGGATCAGGATGCAAAGCCGCGCAAACCACCCGCCGGGTCCCGTCAAAATGAATGGCTCTCTGGTGAGGATGCACAATGAAGGCTCCTGCGCCTCCGCCGATTAGACCAACTTGCAGAGGACGTTTCGACATAGGAAGTTCTCCTTTTCTGGGTTGATGAGGATTCCTCGGTTCACATGGACCAGCCCATCTTAATCACTCTCTTGGATTCGGGCAAGAGTTAGAACGTTTGAGCACACGGAGTATCGGGAACGACGTGTAGATTATGGCCCAAGTCACCAACTCCGTACGAACTGTCTCGACAGCTTAACCTGGCCGAAAACTCATTCATTCTGGCCTCAATTGTCCCTTTACGAATGGCGACCTCAAACGAATCTTGTAGACGTCCAGTTTCGGGTTACATAGGATAAACAGCAAAACCGCAGTAGTGCACAGAAACCACTGAGGAATCCATGAGCTTCGGATTAGTTAAAGCAGGGCTTGTGCGAGTCAAGATCCTAAATCGAGAATCCAAGATGGTTAATGATTCACGGCCAACATTACTGGGAGGGAAGTATGGCCACTGAATATGTAGTTCGGGACTACGTAAACGGCCAGTGGCAAGTCCCCGTCGCGAGCGAGGGATCTGAGGTCCTCAATCCTGCCACAGGTGAGAGGCTGGCACGGACCCCAGCCGGAAGGCCTGAAGAGATTGCAGGTGTGGTTGAGGTTGCTGCCAGGGCGCTAGTTGAGTGGCGCGAGGTTCCGGCCAGCGAGCGGATCCAATACCTATTTCGCCTGAAGCAACTCATGGAAGAACACTTCGAGGAGATCTCCCGGCTCATTGCGATGGAGAATGGAAAAACGCTGGTGGAAGCTCGCGGGGAGTTACGCCGCGGCATCGAGAACGTGGAAGTAGCCTGCGGGATCCCCATTTTGATGCAAGGCTACAACCTCGATGATGTTGCTCGCGGCATCGATGAAACTTTAGTCCGCCAGCCGCTCGGCGTGGTTGCGGCAGTCACACCCTTCAATTTCCCGGTTATGATTCCTCTCTGGTTTCTGCCTTATGCGATTGCTTGCGGCAACACCTTTATCCTTAAACCCTCTGAGAAGGTTCCCCTGAGCATTGCGCGTGTCTTTGAACTCATTCATCAGACCGGACTGCCGCCCGGGGTGGCAAACCTTGTGAACGGCGCAAAACCAGCCGTGGACGCCCTGCTTGACCATCCGCTTATCCAAGCCATCAGCTTCGTCGGTTCCTCGCCGGTGGCACGCTATGTTTATGCCCGCGCCGCGGCTAATGGGAAGCGAGCGCAGTGCCAGGGAGGGGCCAAAAACCACGTAGTTATCCTGCCGGATGCAGACCCGGAGACCACGACACAGATTGTTTCCGACAGTGCCTTCGGTTGCGCAGGTCAACGATGCCTGGCTGTATCGGTGGCAGTGACGGTTGGAGAGGCTCGAAGGTGGTTTTCAAATTCGATCGCCGGTTTGGCCGGTTCTCTGAAGTTGGGGTTTGGTTTGGAGCAGGGCGTGCAAATGGGGCCTGTCATTACTAAAGCCAGCCAAACTCGGATTGAAGGTCTGATTGGCCGTGGTGCCGACGAAGGTGCCAGCACCTTGCTAGACGGGCGAGGCGTGCGAGTTACCGGCGGCGAGAACGGTTTCTTCGTGGGCCCGACCGTGTTGGATGGGATCCCAGCGACTAGTCCTCTTACCGAAACGGAAATTTTCGGGCCGGTACTCAGTCTTATCCATGCTGCAAGCGTTG